>JAYSQC010000037.1:0-1232 GCA_043721755.1 Schlesneria sp. | reverse complement strand
TCTCGCGGGTGGACTTCACGACATCGTCGCGGGCAATCCTTATTACTGGATCGGCGACACCTACGCGAAGGTCGCGATCATCGCAGCCGGCGCGGCTGCGAAACTCGAAGGAAAGGCGAAAGACGCCCCCGCGAATGACGTAAATAGTCAGGCTAACTATGACTATCCACTCCTCGCGGAGCCGGCAAACACCAGCCAGCAGCGTCTCGGCGTCTCCGGCCGTGGCGCGCAGTGAGCGCACGAGTTCAGACGCTTATTGGACAGCAACGTCGCTTAAGGTAGCGTACGAAATCAGCCCTTAATGGAAAGGTCTCTCCGAGCCGTTGCCGTGACAACCGCATTCACGATTGGCTCCGTAGACGCGTCACCGCGTGCCGCATGCAACATCATTTCGATTGCTGATGTGCGCGCAATCATCGGAGATTCTGTTTCGATTCTCAATCCCGACAAGAACTTACTGACACAAATCGACGGCGCGAGGAATGGGTCGGGGCGTAGCGCGTTGCTCAATCTCGTTTATGCACCGGCTTCCAAGCTCGCGGCAATGAATGCAAAATATCGCGCCAAATCAAAAAAAACCGCCGGTGTGTTCGCAGCCGTCCGCGTCGCGACCCGCGATGCGATCGATTTGGCAGCGAGCAATAAACTTCTCGCTGCCGTTCTGCAGAAGATCTAATCCGGAATCTCGGGCCGCAATGTCGGCGTTTGCATTCGCCGATTAAACGAAAGAAGAGCTCTTTTCGATGAATGCTCCCTCACGATATCTCGATCTCTTTGCCTCGGCGCTTATTGGCGTGGCAACGATTGCCCCAGCAAACGCATTTCCGCAGCTCGCCTGCAACGGGCTTCCGATTTCGGAAGGACGCGCCATTATTGGAGGCTCTCCGGTCTTCAAGCCTAGCTCAATAAAGCGTCTAGGTGCCTTAATAATTTCCGACTGCGGTTAGTGTGAGCGTTGCGGGGGTCGAAGGCTTCGATTTTGTGAAAAGCAAAAATGCGCTCGCCGCAATTTTGCAAAAAATCTAAGGTTGCTCGGACGCTATTCGGACGGTATGTCGGTCATGGTTCGTTTTACAAAGCTTACGAACTCGACATCTGGCCTTGAAAGGACCGTCTCATGCGTTTGCCTACCATGCTTATCGCTGCATCGCTTGCTTTTACCGCATGCAGTAGTGGAAGCACAACAACCCTCACTCCCAACGCGCCGCAAGCTTCTACGTTTGCGATCGTAA
>JAYSQC010000036.1:0-1215 GCA_043721755.1 Schlesneria sp. | reverse complement strand
AGAAGCAATGCAGCTCAGCGCATCTCTCACGGCCTGCGCAGCAATTCGCTACGTAGTGGCGATCGTTATTATTGCACTGTACCTACCATCGGTCGCTCGAGCCGACTCCGGCGTTCGAAATCGGCTGCTACCGCAAAGCATCATCAGCGTAATGCATAAGCCACGCTACGTCCGCGCGACCTGGACCTTGCTTGCAGCGGATTTAGCGACGAATGAGACGCTGTATGCGCTCGACCCGGAACGCCTGGCGTTTACCGGTTCCGTCCGCAAACTTTTTTCAGTCGGCGTGGCTCTATCTGCCCTCGGTGCGAACCATCGGTTTGTGACGCCGGTCTATCGCCGCGGAACCGTCGGCCACGACGGGACACTTCGAGGCGATTTGGTACTCGTCGCTTCGGGCGATCTCACGTTTGGTGGGCGCCTGCAATCGCACGACGCGATCGCGTTTACTGATTTCGATCACAACGACGCGAATAGTCTGGGAACTGCGATATTGACGCCGCAGGATCCACTCCTGGGACTCAACGAGTTAGCGCGGCAAGTGCGCGCGACCGGGCTCCGCTCGGTTCGTGGAGACGTCGTTATCGACGATCGACTTTTCGATAGTTACCGCGTTCCGAACGGAAATCTGCTCATCACACCGATGCTCGTAAATGAGAACATGGTCGATGTCTGGGGTACGCCTGCCGCGCCCGGTGAAACGACGCACACCGGGTGGCGCCCGCAGACCTCAGGCCTGCGGGTTGTTGATTCCGTTAGAACCGCGGCTGCGGGAACGAAAGCGGTCATTACCCTCTCGCCGAATGAAAAAGCCCTCTGCGACTGGCCGAAGCCGTGCACGAGAACTATTTTCGGAACGATTCCAGTCGACTATTCCGCTCCTCTGTCCGGAGTCTCGACTTTCGTCCGAACATTTCGCGTCGAGCAACCAGCGTCTTTTGCGCGCATCGCGTTTATCGACGCCTTGACTCGCGCGGGTGTATCGGTAAGCGCACCGCTCATGGCGAAGAACAGGCCCTCGCGCTTACCACCGATAGGATCAAAACCGTCCAATACGCTCGTCGCCCGCTTCGTGTCTCCGCCCTATGCGCAAGCAGCGAAACTCGTGCTCAAAGTGAGCCTCAATCTCGGCGCTAACCTGAGTCTTTCGTTATTTGGTCTTACGCAGGGTAAACGCACGGTAGCGGGGTCGCTGGCTGCCGAGCGCACCGCGCT
>JAYSQC010000035.1:0-11422 GCA_043721755.1 Schlesneria sp. | reverse complement strand
GCGATTCAATCGCCGCGCATTCCGGTCGTCTCGAACGTGGATGCGAAACCGCATTCGGATCCCGAAGACATTCGCGGAGTTTGGTCGCGGGACACGCCATCCACGCGCGGGGCGTTGCCCACGCGGTGAAACGACGGAACGACATTGGACGCGGCACTGATTGAGAACCACTTCCTCCCCCTGTAGCATCGCCCCGCGTTCGTGTTTGAGATGGGTTGGCCGCTGGCCAAGGAGTTGAAATGCACACGACTGAACTCGTCAAATGGCTGGAGAAGTTCAGCTACGGTTTCCTCGCCCTCAATTTTTTGTGGGGCATGTACTGCGTGATCCTGAACTGGCGGCGGTTGTCGCAGCTTCGGTTTCGCTCGGTGGAGGCGGAAGCGGCGTTCCTCGACGAATTGCAGGGGCATCTGCAAAAGCAGGACTACGACTCGGCGGTCAAGCAGTGCGACTTCGACTTTCGCGCCCTGCCCCGCCTCGTCCTGTTGATGATCGCCAATCGCGCGCAGCCGTTTCAGCAACTCCGGCAACGCGTCTCGACTTCGATGCAGCGCGACATCTTGGCGGACCTCGAATACCGCATCAGTTGGATCGTCACCGTCATCAAGAACGGCCCGCTGCTGGGTCTGTTCGGAACAGTACTCGGGATGATGGCCGCGTTCGCGCGCATCGGCACCGGTGAGAAGATTCAACCGTCGCAGATCGCGGATGAAATCAGTATCGCGCTGATCTGCACGGCGATGGGTCTCGGGACGGCCATCCCACTGGGGTACATCCTGTCCAGCATGTCGATCCGACTGAGGCTGCTGCAGGAGTCGCTGGCGTCGAGTTTGACGCAGGTGCTGGAGCACTTCCGAAACTGACCTTATCCCTGTCGTAGGGTGCGTGGACACCTTCAAGTTTGAAATCCGATTCATTGAGTCAATTCTTTTGCTTTCAAAATAGCCTTCATCGCTCCGCGTGAAGACAGCCGTGCGTGAGTTCAACGTTGATTGTTCCATCGACCTCTCCACTGACTCGGCTCTCTTCACGCGGAGCGATGAAGGCTACTTTGGTCTGAGACGCAGCCCTCGCTGGAGTCTTCGGAGCGCACCATATCAATCGCCGTATTGCATGGTGCTTTCCGAAGACTCCTCGCACCCTACACATATCTCCACGTGAGCCGCCCATGACTTCCGCTTCGCATTCGCCGAGTCTCGACGATCCCGACAATCCGTTGGCGGCACCGCGCAAAGTCGAGGCCGACGCCAATTTCGATGTCACGGCGATGATCGACTTGGTGTTCATGATGAACATCTATTTTCTCGTCACGACGCTCGGAGCGGCGGCGGGTGAATTGAATCTGCCTGCTGCCAAACACTGCGTGGCGGCCGATCGCGAAACGTCGGTGATCGTTTCGATCATTGAAGGCGTCGATCGTTCGGCCGGTCAGGTTTACGTCGGTGATGGCCGTGAGGGCGAGCCGCTCGTCGAACGGGAAGAGCAGGAAAAGGCCGTTCGAGCGGCGGTCGAAGAGGGTGTGCGAGCACAAAAGAACACGGTGCTCATCAAGGCCGAAAAGAACGTGCGGTTGCGTGATGTCGCGCGGGTGGCCGCTGCGGCGGCGGGCGTGGCGGGTGTGGAACTCAAACTGGCCGTCATCGAGAAGGAGTAATTCGCCGTGTCGGTTCGGTTTGCCTGTCCCCGCTGCCGTACGAAGCTGAAGGTCGATGACGATCTAGCAGGCCAGGTCGCCGCTTGTCCCGGCTGTGGCCGCAAGCTCGATGTGCCACAGGCGACCGCGCAGGTGAAGTCTGCCACGAAACGGCGCCCCAAAACTGCGGTACCGGAAGACTCGCACCATCCTGACGACGATGAACCACCGTTGGTCAAAATGTCGCCCTCCATCGACCACGAAGAGTTGATCGACATGACGGCGATGGTAGACATCGTCTTTTTTCTGCTGATCTTTTTCCTCGTGACCTCCATGCAGTCGCTCGATTCGGCAATCCCGATGCCCAGTCCCGATCCCCAGAAGGGGGCCGGACGCGAACAGAAAACGGACGACCCCGAATCCGACGAGGACTATGTGATTGTCCGCATCGACAAGAATGACGCGATCCAAGTGGATGGCGTGGCGGTGCAAGACGTTCCCGATTTGGTTGCCAAGCTGCGCGAACTCCGCTTCGGAGCGAGGCAGTCCACCAAAATGCTCGTGGTCGGCAACGGAGATGCCTCGCACGGGATGACGGTCGCCGTACTCGACTCCGGCCACGAAGCGGGCATGGAGCGAGTGCGACTGGCGATCTCGAATGAAGAATGATTGAACGGGGCAATGAACATTTCCAAACTCGCCCGACGCGCAAGCGAGGGCTTCGGGGCATCGAAAGTCCAGCCCTCGCTTGCGCGTCGGGCTAGTATGGAAATGCCCACTGCCTACTCCCCACGGCCCCCTACTCTCTGACTCCCCACCATGCCGTTGCTGAAACTTCAATACCCTGACGGTTCCGAGCAGGAGCGAGAATTGTCTCGCTCGCAGCCGCTGTCGATCGGTCGTCAATCGTTCAACGATATCTGCGTTCCTGAAGACGGCGTCGGGGCGATGCACTGCCGGATCAGTTGGAACAAGGCGGCGTTCGAGGTGACGGCGGCGACCGCCAGCGGCATTGATGTCAACGGAACATCGGTCGCCCGCGTCACCCTTCAACCGGGAGATGTGATTCGCGTCGGCAGCCTCGATCTGGTTTATCTCGATTCCAAAGCCGGGTACACGGACGACGAGGACTCCGGGATTCGCTTCAAGGTTGTCGAACAGGCGAATCGCGCGAGAGCGGACTTGCCGTTGAAGCTGGTGTCGCCGATCCCCGAGCCGAAGTCGAGTAGTCGCGCCGACAAACCGAAGCGTCCGCCCGAGCCGCCCATCGAGCCGCCTCCCAAACCTGTCGAAGACATGTCGCTGTTCATGGGAGCGGTCTATTCAGAATCGCAGACGCTCCCCGTCGCGGTGTTCGATGATGAGGACGATGACGACGACTCAGACCAACGCGCGCTGCCACGGTTGTCGAGGACTTCGTCTAACGATTCGTCGTCGAAGAAAGGTGTCCCCGTGTTGTCGGTCCCGACCGGACGCCGACGGCCGGGTGAGCAGGACATTTTCACATCGCCGCTCTTCATGGGTTTGAGCATTGGCGGCGTGGTGCTGTTGCTCGTGACGGGGATCTTCTGGTTCCTGATGGCGCGCGAACAAACCTCGCGGTTGTTTGCCCAAGCGCAGAGCGAACTGGCCAACGGGCAGCCGGTTCAAGCCGTGGCGTCGTTCGAGACGTTCGTGAAGACGTATCCGCGTCACGCATTGCGACGGCAGGTCGATCGTGGGTTGGACCAGGCGCTCGTGCTGAAGGAGACGACGGGAGCGGCACCGGCGTGGAAGAAGGGTCTCGAACAGTTGCAGAAGCTGATCTCGAACCACCGCGCGGAGTCCGACTTCGCCGAGCTGCACGCGGTGCTGTTCAAGCTTTCGGAAGAGATCGCGTTCGGTGCGGCACAGACCGCTGAATCGGCGCGCGATGCGGAGCTGCTCATCGTCTCGGACGAAGCCCGTTCGCTGATGGAGCGGTACGCCGACCCGACGAACCCGCCCACGGCGACGCTCGCTCGCATCAAGACGGCGAAGGACTCCGCTGAAAAAGCGATCGGCAAGCAGAACACGTTTGACTCGGCGATGACGGCGGTCGAAACGGCACTCGCCAACCAGCAACCGATCATTGCGCTGGCCGAGCGTGAGAAGCTCGTCCGGCGGTTCGCCGATTATGCCAACTTGAAGCGGGTGAAGACCGCGTTGCAGAAGGCGCTTGATCTGGAACGTGCGGTCATTGCGACCGACGAAACCGAACGAGCCGCCGCAACGAGTGAGGAAGAATCGGCGATCCCCGCCCCAGCTCTGGGACTGTTCCATACGCGGTCGCGCACGGACGAAGCCTCCGCCGGGCGCGTGGCTTTTGTGGTGGCGAAGGACAGTTGTTACGCGGTCGATACGGTGACGGGCGAACTCGTCTGGCGGCGCGTCATCGGCCTAGATACTCCGTTCTTTCCGTTGCTCGCCAATGCGACTCAGCCCTCGTTGCTCTTGTACGACGCGCGGCGGCAGTCACTCCTGTGCTGTCAGCCCACCACAGGAAAACTAATCTGGCGGCTGAAGCTCGACGGACGGCCGCGCTCGGTTCCGCTGGTGCATGAAGGTCAGATCTATCTACCGACCGATGACCGCGCGTTATGCCGAGTCGATCTCGATTCGGGACGACTCACCGCGAAAGTGACGTTCTCTCAAAACGTGCTCGGTCCACCGGCCCTCGCGCAGGACGGCAGCCATCTGCTGATGGCGGGCGAGCTGGCCATGATCTATGCGTTGACGATGCGACCGCTTGGCGCAGCGGCGATGACGTTCACCGATCACGCGGCGGGAGCGATCACCGCGCCGCCGCTGTCGATGGGGAAGTTGCTGCTGCTGTGTGACAACGACCAGGCCAGCAGCACGCGGCTGCGAGTTTGGAACGCGGAACAGCCCGCCGCCCCGCTCGTGGAATTGACCGGCGAACACATGATCGGCGCGCGCGTGTCGGGTTCCGTGCGCGAACCGGCCGTGCTGCGCGGCAATCAATTGATCGTTCCCTCGAGCAACGAGCATCTCGCCGCGTTCTCGGTCACGGATGAAGCGGGGCGAGCGGGACTGGCTCCGGTCGCGCAGTACCGCGTGAAGGACGGATACGGCGGGCCAATCTTCGTGGCCCTCGGTCCCGATCGGCAATTCTGGGCGGCCAGCTCCGCGTTTCGTCGGTTTGAAATCGGAGCCGACACAATTCGCATGGACCAGAACTCGCAAGCGCCGGGGATCGCCTCGCAGCCGCTGCAGTTAGTCGGCGAGCAATTCTTCGTCGGACGAAAGGCTCCGTTCCACGATGCCACAACGTTTTCAGCCGTCGAACGCGAACGTATGGTGAGTCCGTGGCGCACGGTCGTCGGGGCCGAGCCCTTGGAACTGGTGGCGGCTCGCGGCGGAGACGGTTCGGTCGCCGTGAACGAGGCGGGGCAGACCGTGTTGCTCGGGCCGAATCGTTTGAAACAGGGTGGCTTTGATTTGAAAGCGGCTACGGAATTGGAGCTGCCCGTTGGAGTGAAACAGCCGCTGCGCGCGACTCGTCTGCACGATGGCCGGATCGCCGTCGCCGCGTCGGGAGAGACGACTCAGATTTGGATCGTGAACGGTTCGGGACAAGCGGACGCGCTACTCAAGCTAGCGAATGACGCTGTCGTGGAAGCCAACCCGGTGTTGCTCGATGACGGTCTCGTTGTGCCGCTGGCCGGACGTTTGAAGTTGTTGCCGCTCGGTTCGAGCAAGAAGGCTGTCCAAGATTGGCTCGCACCGGCAGGTGAACAGCCCGCGCCTCACTGGCGGTTCCTGACGCGGCTCGACGGCCACGAATTGATCGCGTGCGATGAGACCGGCCTGCTGACGCGCGTCCAACTGCGCGCGACCGACGTGCCGCATTTGGCCGGTGCCTCGAAGCTGCAACTGGCGCAACCGGTGGACGTGGCTCCCGATCTGCGCGGCGAAGCGTACTTCGTCGCCGATGCGTCTGGCGCAGTGAAGCACCTCAACGCGCGGTCATTCGACATCGACGGTCAGCGGACGTTTGAGTCACCGGTGCGCGGCATCTGGTCGGTGGGTGCATCGCTGCTCGTCTGGTCCGGTGACGAGAAGCTGCACGCGGTCTCACACGGTCGGGAGTTGCCGGAACGCTGGTCGCTCGCGCTGACGAATCGCCGCCCGGCAGGAGCGCCGGTCGAATGGTCGGGCCTCGTCTGGATCGCGTGCCGCGATGGCTTGGTCGTCGCGCTCGAACCGGCGACGGGGGTTGAGTCGCAACGGATCGAGTTGCCGCAAACTCTGAGTCTCGGTCTGCGCGTGATCGGCGATGACCTGTTCGCCGTGGCATGCGATGGCTCGCTGTATCGCCTCCCGGCAAAGGGGCAGCCATGAACGAAATCCATTTTCAAAACCGTGGTGCTGAGAGCGCGTTGCCCACGCGGTTAAACGTCACGCGGCACAACGCGAGTAATTTCCGAGCGGGGCGGCGTCAGCCCCCCGGTTCTTCCTGCGAGGGCTTACGCCCAAGAATCGGGGGGCTGACGCCACCCCGCTCAGATGTCTCATCAGAGCTGACTGAAGAAGACGGACTTACGCCCAAGAGCTAGGGGGCTGACGCCGCCCCGCTCGGATGAGATGCGCCGTCACACTGCCGCTGCCGTTTCACTCGGACTCTGTTTGACGAGGGTCACTTGGTTCCCCCGGTCGTTGTAGTGAACCTCGTCCATGAAGGCCCGCATCAGCATCACGCCTCGACCGCAGGGGCGGTCGAGGTTTTCGAGGGCCGTGAGATCGGGCAGTTTTCCGTGATCGAAGCCCGGTCCCTGATCGCGGATCGTGTACGTCACGCCCAACGGGGTGGAGCGGACTTCGACGAAGATGCGCCGATCGCGGAACGGCGCGGCGACACGTCGCTCGTCCGCCAGTTCATAGAACGCGGCGAAGTTTTCTTCCTTCAGCTTGGAATCGACCTCCAAGTTGCCGTGATACATCGCGTTCAGCAGTGCCTCATCGAGTGCCATGCCGACCTGCATCCGGGCCGACAGGTCGAGGCCCCACTGTGTCGCCAGCGACAGTTGCAGGTAGCGCGACAACGAAAGCAGCAGGTCGAGATCGCTTTCCAAGACGAACGTCTCGACGCGCGACTGCATCCGCCGCAAGACCTCGCGCTGCACGCGATCGTCCTGACGCGCCGACAACACGCGCCGCGCGGTCTCGATGAGCTGCTGCCGTAGCCCGCGTTTGGAAACGTAGCTGGCAGCTCCCGCCTGTAACGCTTCCATCGCGATCTCTTCGCTGCCACGGGCCGTCATGAGAATGACCGACACGCCGGGGAACTCGCACCGCACGGCCTGACACAATTCGAGCCCGTCCATCTCTGGCATCTGCATGTCGGTCAGTACCAAGTCCGGTTGCTCGCGACGGATCGCTTCCAATCCTTCCAGCCCGTTGGCGGCGTACTCGATGATCCAGTCGGTGTGCTTTTCGATCTGGCTGCCGGCCAGTTTTCGATCGATGGCGGAATCGTCCACGATGAGAATGCGTGTCACGGTTGTTCTCCTGCCTGAGTGTCAGATGCCGGATCGGCGATTCGCGGAGAAGGGAATGAGGATGCGAATCGGCGGCGACAGGATATCGACATTCCGGTGGGGTGGAACCGTGGCAGGGGGATCGTGATGCGAAGAGAAGTAGAAGCGGCGTTTGGCCACCTGTTAAAAAGCTGTAGGACGGGCAAGAGTGCCCGTCCCACAGGAGTGTTCAACCGGCTGTTTAGGACTGGGTGTGAAATCACTTCCCGGCTTGCGCCTTGCTCCCTCCCCGCCGAGGGGACGGAGGAAAGGCGACAATGGGACAGTTATTTCACGAACGCTGTTTATACCTCGCGCGGCCATGAATGAGGCCATTGCGTCGTTTCCGGCCGCGCGAGGTTTAACTCAGGACTCAGTACCGAAACGTCGTCTGCACGTAGAACTGCCGGGCGTCTTGCCGGGCGGGCTGGACATCGTGGATGTAGTCGCCGTACCAAAACCAGAATTGACCGGCCTCGATGCTGACGTTCTGGTTGATGGTGTAGGTCGCCAGGAGATCGAGTTCTTGTCCGATGTCGCTGCCGTGGCCTCCCGGCGAGCCAAACTTCTGCCCCGTGATCGTGTAGAGCGCATCATTTTCATTGGCGAGTTGAATGAAGTGTTGCGCGGCCTGAAGTTGCAGCTTCTTGGTCGGCTTCACCGAAACGCGATAGTTGATGTCGCTGATGTTCTGCCGTGCGACGTTGTCGATCAGGCCGAGATAAGCATGGACTAGGCCATATTGCTGGAAGAAGGTGTTGTTCACGCCATCCGTTGGGTTGTCATCGCCCGAAGCCCAATCGTAGAAGCCCCAAATGGTTGGCTCCCACTTCACGGACTTCCAAGCGTGGCCCAATCCCGCCGTGAAGAACCCGGCCTGCACGCTTCCGGATCTGTCGCTGCCGAACTGATAGCCCCCTTCCACGTCGGTCAGGTAGGCCCGCGCGCCGCCGTCGGCTGGGAACGTCCCCTGCCAACGCGATCCCAGCGTATAGCGATCTCCCAACGGAAAACTGTTGTTCAGTGGTGGGGGAACTACGGGGGCCGGGTCGAAACCTACTCCACCGGGGAAGAACCGGTCATAGTGATTGAACAGGAAAAACGTGTCGATCGTGTGATCTTTGATCCCCTTGTACGTGCCCCAGGCACCGCCGAAGACAATGTCGCGCTGAGGCGAATCGAACTGGTTGTCGTTCTTGTTCACACCCAACCCCGGCCCGGCTCCTCCGCCCGCGCCGAACGTCCCGGTGTTGACGGGATTCACCAGCCACGCATCCAAGTCCCACGTCGTGCCGGGGCTGTTCAGCCTTAGCCCTTCAAAGTTGCGGCGCGTGTTGGCCCAATCGAGCGGTGAGACCAGTCGTTGCGAACCGAACAGCAATTCCTGTCGCCCCACGCGGAACCAGACGGGCTTGTCGTCTCGTTCCAGAACCTTGAGATCGACGAAGGCGTTTTGCAGATCCCAACGATTTTCGTCGATCCCCGTCACGGGCAACTCGTTGTTATCGATCGAGGCGTCGATCATCTCGACATAGACGCGCACCCAGTCGGAGTGCTTGAGGTCCAGGTAGTTTCGCCAGCGGAGCAGGTCATAGGTGGAGTGACCGCCTGCACCGAACGGCGCACGCAGGCGGTTCCGCTCGTCCATGTAACGGTGACGTAATTCGCCGCCGACAGAAATCTGCGTGTCTTCGGCGATGTCCCAGGGCAGGACGCCATCCAACGGGACATTCTTGAAGTCCTCGCCGAACAAGTGGGTGTGGGGCGTCTTCTTGTAGCTGAAGTCGTTGTCAAAGAAGACCGGTTTCCACGGCTGCGGCGGTGGCTTGGGAGGACCGGCGGGCTTGGAAGCGGCGGGAGCTGGTGGCAACGGCGACGCCGGTGCCGCCGTGCCTTCATAGGGCGAAGCTGCGCCTGCCGCCGGTGCCTGCGTGAGTTGAAGAGGTTCATCCCGCAGTAAGTTCTCACTGACAGGCGCGGGTGGAACGAAAGCCGCCTCCTGCGCCTGCGTCACATGGGTGAGGCCGATGCTCAACCCCAGACTCATCGCCGCAAACGTCCAACGTCGCATCTCAGCTCGCTCCCACGAGGCGTCCGCTCCGTTGCGGCTTCGACTTCGTCCTTGAGGATGTACGGCTCGTGCTGTGCGCCAGCAACGGGCCGTGTGATTCGTGTCGAGTGAGATATCGTCGCGCTCGGCTCTCGGCGAAGATTCGCAACACCGAAGAATCATGACGGCTTCGAGAAACCACAGTGATCGAGGTCCGGTTGTAGTGACTGCCCAAGGTGGGACCGGGGCGTCACCGCCCGGTCGGAAGACGCGACCACTGCGGACGATGTGGTCATCGGCAAGAAGTGCCTGACGGCGGACGTTGGTCAGCAGCCTGTTGAAAAACGTGGCTTGGACGCCTCGTCCGAGTGTAAACCGCTCGGAGACGGACGGACGAGGCGTCCATCCTACTTGTGGCGATGCGATCATTGGTCGATCACCTCAAGGCGAACACCCTCACGGGATCGACGCAGCGACGGCCAACGCAGGGATCGAAGCGGGTTTGCTCACCGCAGTCGGCAGCGGCGAGGTGACTCGTTCCAACGAGGTCTTCGCGGGTGGCGATTCTGCAACGTCGTGATTCTCGTCCGGCTTGTGGCCCTGACGTTCCAAGAATCCGACAAGATCGTTGCGCAGGGCGTCGTAATCGGGATGCTCCATCATCGCCGAGCGATTGCGCGGATGTGGAAACGGAACGGTCAGGATTTCACCGACAGTGGCATTGGGACCATTGGTCATCATCACGACGCGGTCGGAGAGGAACAGTGCCTCATCCACATCGTGCGTGACCATCAGCGCGGTCTTCTGATCGGCGGACCACAAATCGATCAGGACTTGTTGCAGCTCGAAGCGGGTCAGCGAATCAAGCATTCCGAACGGTTCGTCGAGCAGCAGCATCTTGGGGTTGAGCGCGAACGCGCGCGCGAGTCCGACGCGCTGACGCATCCCGGCCGAGAGTTCCGCCGGCCGCTTCTTGAGTGCATCACCCAAGCCGACCAGTTCGAGATAGTGGACGACAATGTCGGCGCGCTGCTGTCGCGAAAGTTCCGGACGGACTTGCTCGACACCCAGCATCACATTCTCGAAGGCACTGCGCCACGGGAGCAATGACGGCGACTGAAAGACCACTCCGCGATCTGGTCCCGCCCCGTCGATCTCGCGCCCGGCCAGGACGATCCCGCCCGTCGTCAACTCCGTCAGTCCCGCGACCATCGACAACACCGTCGATTTGCCGCAGCCCGAATGTCCGATCAGCGATACGAACTCGCCTTGTTTCACCGCCAGGTTGAAGTCGGTCACGATGACCGCCTCGCCCCCGTCGCGCTTCGGATAAGACTTGCTCACACGCCACAGTTCGAGATACCGATCATTGGCAGTCATGGGGTGCTGGTTCCTATCAGACCATTTTTCGTGGTGACTATTTCCCATCGCGTACTCGAAGGGCTTCGCCAGTCTGTCACGGACAGAGGCGCGTTCCTTGACCGGCAGATACGGGACGGCATCGTGTTTCGTCTTGAACATGGGGCACCTTCGTCATTCCTCAGTCTCGTGTGGATCCGTTGTCGGGTGTGTGTACACCTTCGAGTTTGAAACGTGACTCATTGACTCACGTTTTGGAATTGTCTTTGAAGTGGCCATCATCGCTCCGCGTGATGAGCCTTGTGAGATCAGGCGTCCCACTTTGAAAGGCTCATCACGCGGAGCGATGATGGCTATGTTGAAAACAACCCCGCAACATGCCTCTGTCCACTGGAGACCGATTGGATGAAGTATCTCGTCACAGGGGCGGCCGGGTTCATTGGGATGCACATCAGTGCGGCGTTGCTCGACCGGGGCGATGAGGTTGTCGGATTGGACAACCTCAATTCGTACTACGCCGTCCAATTGAAGCATGATCGCCTCGCACAGCTCACCGGGCGAAGCGGCTTTCGGTTTGAGGAGGTCGATCTGGCGGATCGCGACCGGCTGCCAATGCTGTGCGATGCGGAGCGGTTTGACGTCGTCATCAATCTCGGTGCGCAGGCGGGAGTCCGGTACTCACTGACCAACCCGCACGTCTATGTGGACAGCAACCTCGTTGGATTCGTGAACGTCCTCGAAGCGTGTCGGCATACCGGCGTGAAGCACCTCGTCTACGCATCGTCGAGTTCGGTCTACGGGGCCAACACGACAATGCCGTTC
>JAYSQC010000034.1:0-15183 GCA_043721755.1 Schlesneria sp. | reverse complement strand
CTTCAAAGTCGCCTTCATCGCTCCGCGTGAAGTCAGCCGATCGCGAGTGCGGTGAGGATTGGTGGAACAGCCGTTCAATCGCACTCGGCTCTCTTCACGCGGAGCGATGAAGGCTACTTGGGTTGCGGCTCCGCCGCACCGTGAACACCGTGGTCTTCAAAAATGGGATCGAAGCCAGAGAAAAGAAAGCGGTGATGAATCCCCGCACTCCACTGATGGCAAAAGTCGCCATCAGTGGTTGTACAGAAACTCTTTCGTGTTCATCACGGCCCAAAGCAGGTCTTCAATGGCCTGCTGTCGGTCGGTGTGATTGGCTTCAAATGCGGACTGCATCAGGCTGAGTTCATCGGGTATTGGAAAGCGAGTGAGTGTGCTCAAGTAAACTTCCTCGATCACCTCCGCATTGGATTTCGCCGACAACGCCCACTGGCGTGCCAGTCCACGACGGTGGCCCAGCTTCGCGTTCACTTCGGGCGAATTCAACAGATACAGCGCCTGCGAGATGCTCGGTTCGTTGCTCCGCTCGCACTCGCAGACCGTCGCGCGAACGGGCCGTCCGAAGATGCGGAAGAAATACGACGGCATCCGGTTGTCCCACACTTGGATGGATCGAACTCCCTCCGGCCAGCCGTTGAATTTTTCGGGGACGCCGGTCGTTTGGCAGATCGCGTCGAGCAGCACTTCGGCGGGCATCGTCTTCGGGCGGGCGTGAGAGAAATGTTGGCGGTCATCGCGGTTGGCTTCGGTCGCCGGGCCGAGTTGATACGCGCGTGACCCGAGCAACGTGCGTGTGAAGGCTTTCAAGTCGAAGTGTTTTTCTTTGAGCTGCGACTCCAAGGCGGCAAGCAACGGTTCGTTGGTGGCCGGGTTGGTGGCTCGCATGTCGTCGATCGGATCGACGAGACCGCGGCCGAAGTAGTGCGACCACGTTCGGTTGGCGATGGCCCTCGCCAAGAACGGGTTGTCCGGTTGAGTCAGCCAAGCCGCGAGAACCTGACGGCGATCGGTGACATTTGTGAAGTCGGCGGGCTGCGCACCGAGTGCCCGTGCGGGGATGAGTTCCCCGGTGCGAGGGTGCTTGGCGTCAGTGCCGACACGCGCGACGACCGCTTCCGTTCCATCGGGCAATCGCTTGAGTGCCGTCCCCGTAAAGAAGCCCGCGAGTCCCGCATAGTCGTCCTGGCTCCAGCGTTCGCTCGGGTGGTGATGGCATTGAGCACACTCAATCCGCACTCCAAGAAACAATTGGCTCACCGCGCGACTGGTGACTTCCGGCTGATCGAGTGTCTTGAAGAATGCGGCCGGACTCTCACCCTGTACGGCTCCTTGAATCGTGAGAATCTCACGGACGAACTCGTCGTAGGGACGGTTCGTTTGGAACTGTTTTCGCAACCAGCGCGTCAGCCCGACCGTTCCTTGTGGCGTGATTTTCAGTTTGTCCGCCTTGAGCAGGTCGGACCATTTCATGGCCCAATAGTCGGCGTACTCGGGACGTTCCAGCAATTCATCGACCAGCTTGGCTCGCTTGTCCACGGACGGATCACTCAAGAATCGGCGGGCTTCGGTGGAGGTCGGCAGCGTGCCGATCACATCGAGAAACGCGCGGCGCAGAAATGTCGCGTCGTCGATGAGGTCACTCGGTGGAATGCCGAGTCGCGTCAGTTTGTCCCAGACGTGCGTGTCGATGAAGTTTGCTTCGGGCGGTCGCGCGAACGTGCTGCCGGGACGAGGCAACACGACGCGGCAAATGGCGACGTGTCCGAGGTATCTCACGAGGACCGCCGCTTCACCGGGAATGTCGCTCGCCTGCAACAGTCCGCGCGCGTTGGCGTCACAGATGTGAGTCGCGTTCGAGAGATAGTCGGCCTCAATCGTCGCGCAACGCCGTCCGCCCGCATCGTCGATCGCCGTGACTCGCAACTGTTGTGAACCGTTCGCGGCGAGAACAATCTGAGCGGGTTCAACTTCAATCCCGATCACGCGCCGTTCGTCAGAAATGTGCAACGGTGCGCCAGCGGCGACCCAACGCAAGATTCGTTGATACTGCGGGCTGCCGAGCGTGAACTTCTGGCCACCACCGTGCGGCACCGAGGCGGTCCCCTTTCGCAGGAGCAGGCTTTGCTCGGGTGCGGTCACGGCGACGCGCCGCCCCTTCCCTTCCTTCACCAGCGAATCGTGATCGAAGGCTTCGTCGAACCCGAGCAGACTCAGTTTGAAACCGTTCTGTCCTTCCGCCTTCCCGTGGCAACCGCCCGAATTGCAGCGGGCCTTCGTCAGAATCGGCTGCACTTCATGAATGAACGAGACGGGAGCCGGTTGCCGCAAGCCGGTCACGGTGACGGGCACATCCAACTCGACCGTCCCCAGCCGGACAACGATGTGTGAACTTCCTTCACTGACCGGATGAATCAGTCCGTCCACGCTGATGCTCACGACGGCGGGTGGACGCACTGCATAGGTCACCTCGCGCGAGACATCTCGCGACAGCTCCCCGATGCGGTTCGTCACCAACAACTGCTGGCTTCCCTCCGGCCGATCGAGCTGGACCGACACCGGACTGACGCTCAACTGAGCTTCAGCGTGAGACGGCAGCCACGCGGCACTGCACGTCCACACGATTGCCACTGAAATGAAGAGCCGTACTTGAGTCATGGAAGGTCGATCCGTTTGAATTACACCACACGCGGCACAAAAGGAGAGGTTTCCGAGCGGGGTGGCTTACCAGCCTGTTGAACAACGTAGTGTGGCTTGCCCCTTTTTCAACTGCGTTCACGGGCAAGCGAGACGCTTACCCTACGTTATTTAACAGGCTGGTAAGCCCCCCGGTTCTTCCCAAGCGGGCTTACGCCCAAGAACCGGGGGGCTTACGCCGCCCCGCTCAGATGTCTCATCACTGACCGCACGAGGTGTAACGGCGTTGAAGGTCGGCTTGGCTTTGATGAGCAGATGGACCAGCGAAACATATCCGGCACATCTTATTGGAACTGGCTCCGACAGCAATCCCGCTTTGAAAATCACCGGGGCCATGAGTGCAGTCGTCTTGTTGGGTTTGCAATACAGGACGTGACCGACAGAAGTCGGATCCGCCATCAAAGCAGGGTGGGGCAAGCTCAGTTCGAGCGCCGGCCCACCGGAATGTGTAGGCGTTTTACATGGTGGGCCGGCGCTCGAACTGAGCTTGTCCCACCCTACGCCGACTTTTGTCGGTCACGTCATACATGTATGGAGCTGGCGCGAAACAACTTCCCGATTTCTCACGGGTGTCGGTGTGGCTGGGGCCGTCGCCCACTCGAACAACACGCTCTTCCCGCGATGAAATAAGGATGGTAAACCTCCTCCGCCTTCCCGCTGACGGAGCGATGAGGGCTGCGCTGAAGCCAATGCGGACGTGTCCGACAGAAGACAAAGTCGTAGGCACATTTCCTGTGCCGTTCACCGAATTCCTCGGCGAATCGCGCTATCGCGGACGGCACACGGAGTGTGCCTACTACTTTTGTCGGAAACGTCAATGCGACGAAGGGGACTGTGTTGAGTCCAACTCTGAAACCGCCGACCAACATCGACAAGGCCGCGTTGCTTCTCAAGCGACTCGCGCCTCCGTCGTTGATCAAAATACTGGAGATCATCGGCCCCGAACACGCCAAGCGACTCAATGCCGTCATGGCGGACATTTCAAAGCGTCCCGATTTCGCCGTCCTTTCCGAGCAGGTTCTTCAAGAGTTCCGTGAGCTTCAACAGGAGGTTCGAGACTCGGTGGGCAACTCACCGCTGTTGACTCGGATGCAGGCTGGAGTTTCCGCTGTCGCCGCCCTGTCGAATTCACCGCCCGCCACCAATGAGCAGTCGGCTTCCGCAGACGATGCTCCCACCGCACCGGCACCTGTCGCCATCGTTCATTTCGAAAATCCGTTGCGAGAACTTCAAGCGACTCCCGTCGCAATCATGTCGATTGTCTTGCAGCGTGAACCTCCCAGCGTGATGGCCCTCGTGCTCAAGCAGCTCCCTCCCGAGGTCACGAGCCGCGTGATGGAGCTGTTGCCACCCGAGGTGCGTCAACAAACATTTCTGTTGTTGACCGGAACGAAACAGGTCAACCCCGTCGTTGTGCAGGGCATTCTCAAAAAGATTGTGCAGGCGTGCCGCGCGGTCGATCCGGCCGCGGCCGAACAGGGCGACACTCGATCCCAGGATCTTGTCAACCTGCTGCAAAAGTTCGAGCGTGAAGAGCGGCTTCGGCTGATCGACGTGCTGAATGAATCGGATCCCGAACTGGCCAAGCAGATCGACGACTTGCTGTACGACTTCACCGACCTGATGCGCATCGAAGACCGCTCGGTGCAGAAGATTCTCTCGCAACTGGAACAGCGCACCGTGGCTCTGGCCATCAAAACTGCTCCCGAAGATCTCATGCAGAAGGTCATGAAGAACCTGTCGGAGCGTGTGCGCGGCATGTTGGCCGAAGAAATGGAGTTGCTCGGCGTGGTCCCCAACGCAAAGGCCGATCCGGCTCGCCGCGAAATTGCCGATGCCATCCGAACCCAAGACAAGGAAGGGACGCTGGTCTGGCTAGAGGAAGCGTGACGTGCGGCTGAGCGACCTCCTCGGCAAGGCCGATTGGTTTTGTGACTCGCCCGGCCGTTGATGCGATGTCTGAGTCGAGTATAAAGGGAAGCCCACACACGCTCTCTGCCCAGCTCATCGAAGTCCCGGTGCTTGCCACGGCTGGAGGGAACAAGAGACTCCCCTGTGACTGCTGCCGCGAACACCTCCGCCGACCCGATGCCGCCGCTGCGCGAGGCCCTGCTCCACTACTGGGGCTACGATTCTTTTCGACCGTTGCAAGCGGAGGCGATGCGCGCGGTGGTCGAACATCGCGACTCGGTCGTCGTGCTGCCGACCGGCGGTGGGAAGTCGATCTGCTTCCAAGCCCCGGCCGTGACGATGCCGGGACTGGCGGTGGTCGTCTCGCCGCTGATCTCGCTGATGAAGGATCAGGTTGACGCGCTGATCGAGTGCGGCATTCCGGCGGCCGGCGTGAACAGCTCGCTCCCGCCGCGCGAGTTGCTCCGCGTGGCTGATCGAGTGCGACGCGGCGAACTTAAGCTCCTTTATGTTGCGCCGGAACGGCTCTGCACTGAGAAGATGCTGTCGTTCCTCGACGACGCCAACGTGTCGTTCTTCGCGATCGACGAAGCCCACTGCATCAGCGCGTGGGGCCACGACTTTCGGCCCGAGTATCGGATGCTGAAGCAACTGCGGGCGCGGTTTCCCAAGGCGGGCGTTCACGCCTACACGGCGACCGCCACACAGCAGGTGCGCGACGACATCGTCCAACAGTTAGGACTGCGCAACGCCGAACAGCTTGTCGGTTCGTTCGACCGTGCCAATCTCGTTTACCGCGTCGTGCGGAAGAGCGACATCCTCAAACAGGTTCGGCAGGTGATCGACTCACACGCCGGGGAGTCGGGCATCGTCTACTGCATCTCACGGCGTGAGGTTGATGACATCGCGGAGGCTTTGTCGCGCGCGGGCTACAAGGCGAAGCCGTATCACGCTGGCCTGTCTGACCACGACCGGCACAAGCATCAGGATGAGTTCCTCAACGACGACATTCAGATCGTGGTCGCGACCGTCGCGTTCGGTATGGGGATCGACAAGTCCGACGTGCGGTTCGTGGTTCACACCGGTTCGCCCAAGTCACTCGAACACTATCAGCAAGAGACCGGGCGCGCGGGCCGCGACAGTCTCGATGCCGACTGCTGGCTGTTTTGGACCGTGGCCAACTTCATCACCTGGCGGAAGATGCTCAGCGATCTGCCACCCGATGCGTTCAAGCAGTCGGACGAGAGCCTCCGTTTCATGGAGCGGTTCTGTAACGGAGTCGTCTGCCGCCACAAGGCATTGGTCGAGCACTTCGGTCAGAGTTATCCCGGCACCAACTGCGGTGCGTGCGATGTCTGCTTGGACCAACTCGAACTGGTGGCCGATTCAAAAATCCTCGCTCAGAAAATCCTGTCGTGCGTCGTGCGGCTGAAGGAAAGTTTTGGAGCGGGTTACGTCGCGCAGGTGCTCACCGGCTCGCAAGAGGCGCGCATCATGGACAGCGGGCACGATCAACTCAGCACCTACGGCCTGCTGAAGGAACATCCCAAGTCGCACGTTCAGGATTGGATCGAGCAGCTCGGCTCACAAAACTATTTGAAGCGCGTCGCTGTCAGATCGGGCGATTTCCAAGTCCTCGCCGTGACGCCCGAAGGCTGGCAGGTGCTGCGCGGCGAAGTGGCTCCAAATCTGCTTCGTCCCGCCGAAAAGAAGGGGAAAGCGGCGCGCGGGACACGTACGGAAACGGCTTCCACGGCTTCGTGGGACGGAGTCGATCGCGGGCTGTTCGACGTGCTGCGCGGAGTCCGTCGCAAGCTGGCGACCGAGCGCGGGGTGCCGCCATTCATCGTGTTCGGCGACACGACATTGCGAGACCTCGCGCGACAATTGCCCACCACGCTCGAAGCCTTCCGCCACGCGCACGGCGTCGGTGACAAGAAGACGGCGGAGTACGGCGAAGTCTTTATCGAAGCGATTCGTTTGTTCTCCGCGGAGCATGGCTTGGCCACCGATCAGGGGCAGGGAGGCGAGTCCGCAACGACCGCTTCCTCGCCAAGCAACTCCCGCACAAACTCCCGCCGCGCCGAAGTGCCACTCGAAACGAAACCGGTCTCCACCGTGGTCTCGAAACAGATCGCGTTCGACATGTTTCAAGTAGGCCAACCGCTGGCCGAGGTCATGGCGGCCACGAATCGCGCCAAGTCCACGGTGTCGGAGTATCTGGTCGAGTTCATCCACGAAATGGAGATCAGCGATCCCGAGCCGTGGGTCGATGCGGCCACATTCGTGCGCGTGATGGCGGCCGCACGTATCGTCGGCATCGAGAAGCTCCGGCCACTGTTCGAGACCCTCGAAGAGACCGTCACCTACGACGCGATCCGCATCGCCGTCGCCTGCCTGCAACACCTCCCACCGGAAGAGGCCGAGGCGGCGCTGGTCGAGCCGATGTAGGGTGGGCTGTGCCCACCATTCCGCAACCGATTGTGGTGGGCACAGCCCACCCTACGGGAGCCAAACTTCTGCATCTGTCGATGAAGTGGCGCTCCGTTGAAGAGACACCGGTGAGTCACCTGTGCGACGGCACCGTACAACCCGCCGTCATGCTTCCGGCTTCGTTTCGACAGTCGGTGGAACCTCCACTACGAGGTCGCTGGGGATGCGGGCCATGCTGGCGAGCTTGTCCCCTTCGTCGAGGCGGATGATGCGAACGCCTTGAGTGTTGCGACCGATCTCGCTGATGTCGCCCGCACGGACGCGCTGAATCTTGCCGACGGACGTGACCATGAGGACATCATCTTTGTCGGTGACGGCGAGGACTTTGACCACTTGGCCGTTGCGGTCGGTCGCCTTGATGTCCTTGAGGCCCTTCCCTCCGCGACGTTGGCAGCGGTAGCCCTTCACGGGGACATCGGCTTCGGCTTCCAATTCGGCGACCACATCCCCATCGGCTTCATCAGTGTCAGACTCAAGTGCTTCATCGGTGGTAGCGCCATCGTCCGGGATGTCCCCTTCTGGAGCAGGAGCTTCAACGATGGAAGCCTCCTCTCCTTCCGCCACTCCCGTTCCGATGGCCGTGCGCTTTCCGTAGCCGTTTTCACAGACGGTCAGCAGGCTCATGGAGGGATCGGCGAGGACCATGCCGACGATCGTGGCTCCCTTGGTGAGGTTGATCCCTTTCACGCCCGAGGTGTTGCGGCCCATGCTGCGCGCGTCGGACTCGGTGAAGCGGATCGCCATGCCGCTGGATGTGGCGAGCAACACGTCTTGGCCCGGCGAGACAATCATCGCTTCGATCAACGCGTCTTCGTCGCGGAGGTTGATCGCGATGATGCCGCCCTTCTGCGGTCGCTTGTACGCGGAGAGCGGTGTCTTTTTCACGAGGCCCTTCTTGGTGGCCATCATCAGGAAGCGAGTCTCGTCGAACTCACGCACCGCCACGCACGCACTGATGCGGTCGCCTTCGGGAAGTTGCAACAGGTTGACGAGTGCCCGGCCCTTGCTGGTCCGGCTTTGCATCGGCAGGTTGTAGACCTTCTCCCACAGGACTTTGCCCTTGTCGGTGAAGAACAGCAGCCACGCATGAGTGCTCGCAACGAACAGGTGTTCGATGGCATCCTCATCGTCGGCCTTGGCCCCGGTAATGCCGCGACCACCGCGATGCTGAGACTGATACGTGTTGAGCGGCATCCGCTTGATGTAGCCGCGCTGCGACAGCGTCACGACCATCGGCTCTTCAGTAATGAGAGCTTCGTGGTCGTAGTCTCCCAGCTCCTCACCCGTGATTTCCGTGCGACGCTTGTTGCCGTACTTTTCTTTGATCGCGAGCATGTCGTTGCGGACAACCGCTTGAATGTGAGTCTCATCTGAGAGCAGGTACAGATGTCCCTTGATGTCGGCCAGCAGCTTGCCGTGTTCGTCGCGGAGCTTCTCGCGTTCGAGGTTGGCGAGCGAACCGAGCTGCATCGACACGATGGCCTCCGCCTGATTGGCAGACAGCGTGTAGTGCGACTTCGCTCCGTATTCTTCTTCAAACATCAGGAAGGCATCGTCGCCGACGGCCCGCTTAATCAGCGGCCCCGGCACCTCGATCAGTTGCAGTCGCTCTTTGGCTTCGGCTCGACTGGCCGAACTGCGGATGGTCGCGATGACTTGATCAAGGTCGATCTGCGCGATCAGCAAGCCTTCAACGGTGTGCTTCCGTTTGCGGGCTTCTCCCAGCAGGAACTCGGTGCGGCGACGAATGACGATCACGCGGTGCCGGATGAACTCGACCAGCATTTCCTTCAGCGTGAGCAGCTTGGGCCGGTTGCCGACCAGCGCGAGCAGGATCACGCTGACCGTCGATTGCAGCGGTGAGAACTGGAAGAGTTGATTGAGGACTGTTTCCTTGTCGCCGTCGCGCTTGATCGCGATATGCAGGCACGTCTGCCATGCGGGGAGCGTGCGGTCGGTGAGGTCCGTGACGCGGCTGATCCCTTTGATCCGCTCGTCCTTCACGAGCTGTTCGATCTTCTCGCGGATGCGATCGCGCGTTTCGAGATGCGGGATCTCGGTCACTTCGATGATGTCGGTGTTCTTCTCGGTGATGAACCGCGTTCTGGCCCGCAGCGTGAGCGTGGAGCGTCCCGTCATGTACGCCTGCCGGATTCCCATCCGTCCGCAAATGACGCCACCCGTCGGGAAGTCGGGACCGGGCATCACTTCGAGCAGATCGTCGAGCGTACTGTCGGGATCGTCGATCAGGCGGATGGTCGCATCGCAGACTTCGGCCAGGTTGTGAGGCGGAATACTCGTCGCCATCCCGACGGCAATGCCGTTCGATCCGTTGACGATCAGGTTCGGAAACCGCGCGGGCAGGACAACCGGTTCACGGTTCCGCTGGTCGTAGGTCAGGACGTAATCAACCGTGTCTCGCTTGAGGTCGTCGAGCATTTCGGCCGCGACCGCCGAGAGACGTGCTTCGGTGTATCGCATCGCGGCGGGAGGCATCCCGGCCAGCGAGCCGAAGTTCCCCTGCTTGTCGATCAGCACCTCGCGCTGATTCCAGTTTTGAGCCAGTCGGACCAGCGTCGGATAGATCGAGCCATCGCCGTGCGGGTGATAGTTACCGCTGGTGTCACCGCAGATCTTGGCGCATTTGACTCGCCCCGAGTTCGGCCCGAGGCTCAGGTCGTTCATCGCCACGAGAATGCGCCGCTGCGAAGGCTTCAGCCCATCGCGCACGTCTGGCAACGCGCGACTGATGATGACCGACATCGCATACGTGACGTAGCTGGTCCGCATCTCATCCTGAATGGCGATCTCGACGACTCGGTCGTTGGGCACCGCTCGAGCAGCATTCGGATCGAGAGGAAGATTGGGATCGTTCGGGGTTCCGTCACCGTTAGACAATCGCAGACTCCTTGAGTCGAAAAGCACCGCTTCGCTCGAAACACCAAGGGGATTTGGCGTGTGGGAACGCGGCTGATCGGACGACCACGGGTTGCATCAATGCAGTCCGTGGAGACAGTCGTGGAACGGGCGGAATGGTACTGGAAACGAGGCTCATTCTCAACGAACCGGACGAAGTGGTTTGGATGAGGAAGTCCCTGTTTTTGTGGGACTCGGCAGCATCTTCGCGAACTCCACGACCGACTCCGGCGGGCGCGTTCCCGGCGTGATCGTTCGCAGGTCGAGTAGCGATTTAAAGCGGGAGTTGATGCGAGGGCGGCTTTGCTCCGTCAAAATTCAGCTTGACTGATGCGATGAACGCGGCTTAGCATCCCGCCCACTTCGGTCGGGAAGTTCTTTTCTCGGCCTTGTTTCCAACCCAATTCATCGCAGTCTCTTCTCTCTGCAACTCTCGCGCAAGGTCTTTCTCCGTGCCTGATCGGTCCTCTATTCTGTAGTGCCTTTCCTCGCACGGTTGAGCGGGTCAACAGGATGTGACCAACATGCTCTTCCGGCAGACAAGCCGATCTCTGACGGTGCTGGCTCCGGCCAAGCTCAATCTGTTTCTGCGCATTGTCGCGAAACGAGCCGACGGGTTTCACGACTTGGAATCCGTGATGGCGACCATCGGCGTCTACGACATGCTGGTATTGGAAGCGGCCTCTTCCGGTGAGATCGAGCTGTCCGTTGTGGACTCGTCGCCGCGAACGGTGTCAGGGTCGATGCGACTCGAAGCGCCCGCCGGCCCCGAGAATCTGGTCCTCCGCGCAGCCAATTTGCTGCGTGAACGAACCGGCTGTCGCAACGGTGTTCGGATCACGCTCGTCAAACGCATCCCCTCGTCAGCGGGACTCGGCGGCGGATCGAGCGACTGCGCGGCGGCACTCGCGGGATTGAATCGACTCTGGAGTTTGAAGCTCCCACGCACGGAGTTGCTCGCTCTGGCGGGTGAACTCGGCAGTGATGTCGCGTTCTTTCTGGCCGACACGCCTCTCGCCGTCTGCACGGGACGCGGCGAGCAAATCGAACCGTTGCCGTGTTCCATGCGTCTTCATTTTGTTGTGGCCAAGCCCAGCAGTGGCCTCTCGACCCCAGCCGTCTTTCGCCGCTGGTCGTCGGATCAGACGGAACTCAACACCAACCCGCCGCGTGAGCAAGGACGCGAAAGAGACTCATCCTTGCTCACGCGGCGGGTTGGTGTTGAGGAGTTGGAGGTCTCGCGCCGCGTGCCTGATCCGCCAACGGTGGCGAGCTTCGTTGACAGTCTCGTTCGTCATGATGTCGGGGCGACGGCGCGACGGTTGCATAACGGATTACAGGCTCCCGCTGAAGCATTGAATTCCGATGTGCGGCAAATGCGTCAGTTGTTCGAGCGACTACCGGTCATCGGTCATCAGATGAGTGGCAGTGGGTCATCGTATTTTGGAATTTGTGCTTCGCGCAGGCAGGCACTGGGTGTCGCGAGTCGCTTGCGGGCGGCGGGCGTTCCTTGGGTTCAGGCGGTGCGAAGCTGCCCGTGATCCGGGCAAATGTGACGTGAAGTGTGGCGACGTTGAATGAGGTCGATCGAGTTTGCAGCCGTTGATTTCAACAAGGCCACGAGTGGGATTTGTTCGATTGGCAACCGGTTCTCAAGGAGTACACAGCCGTGGAAATCACCGAGATTCGCATCAAACTCATGGACGACCCCAGCGATCGCTTGCAGGCATTCTGCTCGATCACCTTCGATGGCAGCTTTGTTATCCGCGACCTGAAGATCATTCAGGGAACCAAAGGCTCGTTCGTCGCGATGCCGAGCCGCAAGCTGACCGATCGCTGCCCGAAGTGTTCCGCCAAGAATCACGTTCGTGCCCGCTTCTGCAACGAATGCGGTGCCCGGCTCTACGAAGACCGGGCGATCAAGGGGGACGACGGCCGCGCGAAGCTCTACGCCGACATCGCACACCCGATCAATTCGGGATGCCGTGAGAACATCCAACAGCGCGTCATCGAAGCCTATGCCGAAGAGATCGAACGCTCCAAACTGCCGGGCTACTTCAGCAGCTACGATGACTTTGGTGAGGACAGCTATGCCCGCCTCAGTGACGACGTGGATCACGGACGCGAACATGCCGTGATCCAACCTGCGGGCGAAGCCATTCGTCGGCGAGACACCCCCGCGCATCACCAGCCAGCCCCGCATCACACCGCGTCGCAGTTGGTCGCAGTGACAGGACCGGCTTGTTCAACATGGATCGGCGAGGAAGCCGCAACAGAAGACGAAGGCTTCGGAGTTGGGATTGTGTAACGACCGTTGTCGTCCAAGCCTCACGCGAAGTAATCGACCGCGTTCTGGAACATCTTTCGGCCGAGGCCGTCGCCGGTCAGGCCGAGGCGTGTCCAGTGTGGATGTTGGGTTCCGAAGAGGAAGCGTTCGGGATGCGGCATCAGGCCGAAGATTCGTCCGGTCGGGTCGCTCAGCCCGGCGATGTTGGCGGTTGAGCCGTTGGGATTCGCGGCGTAACGCACATTGGCGGGATGGGCCGTCGTGCTGCCGACGGTTGAGTCTTGGTTGGTCGTTGGCCACTCGGTGTATTCGAGAGCGACTTGGTTCTGCGAGCGCCACTGATCAATGACCGAGTTGTCTCGCACGACGATCCGCCCCTCGGCGTGCGCGATTGGCAGGTCGATGCTGTCGATCCCGCGCAGGAAGACGTTGTTGCTGGATGTGACTCGGCAATGAACCCACCGCGCGGTGAATTTGCCGTTGAGGTTCCAGGTCAGGGTCGAGTCCGCCAGCGCGGAATCGGCTTCGTGCTGGCCCGCCTTACTCCAGCCATCGACACCGTAAGGCAGGATGCCCGATTTGAGCAGCGTCTGAAACCCGTTGCAGATGCCCAGCACCAGCTTGTCTGCCGCGAGAAACCGCTGGATGGCGTCGCCCAGATGACCGCGAAGCTGGCTGGCGAAAACGACGCCCGATCCGATGTCGTCGCCGTAACTGAAGCCACCGGGAATGCAGAGAACCTGGTACTCGTCGAGCAACTCGGGCCGCTCGACCAGCCGGAAGAGGTGGACACGATCGGAGCGACCGCCACACAGATCGAACGCGTGCGCCGTCTCCACGTCACAGTTCGTGCCGGGGGCACGCAGTACACACACTCGGGGAGCAGCCAGTTGGGAAGCAGCCATGTCTCAGTCGGTCCTTCATCGCCGGAAAACGTCAGCCGTCAGCGGGGCGGCATGATAGCTTCCTCCCTCTCACTGCGGGAGCAACGCGGGCGACTTTCCCGACTCGCGCGTCGTAGATTCGCGTAGTCGCCTTGAACGGTCTTTGCTAGAACCCGCGCGGTCGAGACGGACTCGTTTCATCGCCCGTTGAAAAACGTAGGGTGAGCCTCTGGCTTGCCCTTTTTCGGCTCTCCGCCATTCCTGTTGAACAACACCCGTGAGCGGCAAGGCGCAAGCCGCCGGTCTGCTGGAAATTACCGGCGGCTAGTTGTTGAACAACTTTGTATTGAGGGGTTCATCACTAGCCCGACGCGCAAGCGAGGGCTTCACTTTCGACAACGGTTTGCCCTCGCTTGCGCGTCGGGCTAGTGATGAACCCCGCAATCTCAAGTTGTCCGACCACGAGCGCCTTGCCGCTCACGTCAGACAACTTTCAACGGGTCTGGTGGAGATCCCCTTTTTCCAACAGCAATGACGGGCAAGCTACGCTTTTTCAACAGGCTGCTCACCGAACGAGGGTTCCCTCACACCGGCGAGTCCTCATTTCATTCTTCTTGTCACGGACGATAGCCATGCTACGACTCGGGCAGATGCCGATCCTGACCCTGCTGTTTTTTGGTGTTGGATTGGGTGCCGGGCTGGCTTGGAAAACGGGCTGCATTCCGGTGGAGATCGGAGCGGCTCGAACCGGCCAACTTGATGGGGGCGTTCCTGCGCGGCGTGACAAATCGGGACGCACCGCTTTGAACGCGACCGGTTCACCGGAAATCACTGCCACAGAATCGGTGCCCGACGATCCGGCGATCTTTGAGCAGCAAACAGAACCTGCCGATGACGAACAGGGCGTTCCCGCATCGCGCCCGGTCAATGCCGCTGCGACGCCGTCTCGCGCAATGGACGAACGGCCCGCGTCGCGAGACATCCTCGTTTCCGACGAGGCTGGTGAACGAGTCGCTTCGAGTTCTCCACTGACTCGCCGTGCGGTTGCCGTGCAGCAGGCGGCACATCGCGAACTGGACGAGTCCAAGGTCAATTCGGATGCGCCGAAGATTGCCCTCGCCGACGAACTGCAAGCGATTGACGACCAGATCGCCAGCGGCGAGACCCTCGCCGCTCATCGTGCTCTTTCAAAGCTGTACTGGAACCACAAAGAACATCGCGCCGCATTGCGGCCGCGTCTGGATGCGTCCGCACGGGCCATCTTCTTTCAACCTCAGCCGCACTACGTCGAACCGTACACGATCCAAGCCAACGACCAACTGCGAGTCATCGCCAATCAGTATCAACTGTCGTGGGAGTACCTTGCGAGGCTGAACAAGACCGAGCCACGACGCATCCAACTGGGGCAGAAACTGAAGGTTGTGAAGGGACCGTTCGGGGCGATTATCGACCTGCAAGACTTCGCGTTGACGATCCATCTTCAGGGCTATTACGTGAGGCGGTACGACGTGGGCGTCGGCAAGGACGGCTCGTCGCCGCTCGGCAAATTCAGCGTACTGAACAAGGTTGAGAACCCGCAATACACCGGCCCCGACGGCCGAGTCATCAAGGGCGACGACCCTCAGAATCCGCTTGGCGAACGCTGGATCGATCTCGGCGACAGCTACGGCATCCACGGCACGATCGACCCCGATTCGATCGGCAAAGCCGCCTCGCGCGGCTGCATCCGCCTGCGCGACAACGACGTGATCGAGGTCTACGACTTCCTCGTCAAAGACTCTGAAGTCGTCATCCGGAAGTAACGGTGAACTTTGTCGAGCGACTGCCCCGTTTTATTTGGGATGTTGGGAGCCACGGTCACGGAGATACCTCGCGCGTTCAATGATGAGCTGTCAGAGCGGGGCGGCGCCAGCCCCCGGTTCTTCCCAAGAGGGCTTACGCCCGCAACCCAACGCGATTGTGGTTGTCGCTCAATCAGGAGGAACTGGTGCCGCCTTTACT
>JAYSQC010000033.1:0-5877 GCA_043721755.1 Schlesneria sp. | reverse complement strand
TGAGCGGCAAGGCGCTAGCCGCCGGTGATTTCCTGCATGACCGGCGGCTAGCGCCTTGCCGCTCACGAGTGTTGTCCAACAGGAGTGGCGGAGAGCCGCTTTTCCTAAAGCCGGACTTCTCTCTTGGAGGATCGCCCCAACAGGAAGTCCGGCTAACAAAGCTGAGCCGGACTTCAGGCTGTGACCAAACCGCTGCTGACGTGATTTGTCGGCTCTCAAGTCGGACAGTACGATCCCGCCGCACAAAAACAACGACGACCATTGGCAAGGAGAGAGTGATGCCGAGACCGTTTCGCGTGGGGCTGACTCGCGATTTTTTGAAGCCGGATGGGTCGTTGGGATTCGGCGATATCGGGTTGGAGGTTCTCGCCCAGAACACGCGGATCGAGCGGGAGTTTCTTCCGGACTGTGGATCGGAACTGCCGGTTGAAGTCGCAAACCAGTTCGACGCGCTGCTCGTGCTGGCTCCGCGCGTGACGGCCGCGACGTTGGAGGGTTGTGATCGACTGTCACTCGTGGCGCGGTTTGGGGTCGGCTACGACAACGTCGATGTCGCGGCCTGTACGCGCAACAACGTGATGCTGACGATCACGCCAACGGGTGTGCGTCGTCCGGTGGCCGTCTCCGCATTGACGTTGATGCTCGCCCTGTCGCACAAGCTGCTCGCCAAAGATCGGCTGACGCGCGAGGGGCGTTGGAGCGAGAAGCTGAACGAAATGGGTGTCGGGCTGACCGGTCGCACGCTGGGGCTGATCGGGCTGGGCAACATCGGGCGCGAAATTCTGCGTGTCGTCGCTCCGCTGGAGATGCGGCACGTCGCGTATGACCCGTTCGTGTCGCAGGCCGATGCGCAGGGAAGTGGCGTCGAACTGCTGAGTCTCGACGGCCTGCTCGAACAGTCCGATTTCGTCTGTGTCTGTTGCGCGTTGACTCCCGAAACGCACCACCTCTTGAACGCCGAGCGACTCGACCGCATGAAGGCGTCGTCGTTTCTCATCAACGTCGCACGCGGCCCGATCGTCGATCAACAGGCTCTGACCGCGGTGCTGCGCGAACGGCGCATTGCCGGCGCGGCCCTGGATGTTTTTGAGCAGGAGCCGATCGCCACCGACGACCCGCTGCTCGGTCTCGACAACGTGATCCTGTCGCCGCACGCGATCTGTTGGACCGACGAACTGTTTCGTGGAATCGGCCAAGAGGCGTGTCGTGGGATTCTCGATGTCGCGTCGGGACGACTGCCGCAGAACGTCGTCAACCGCGATGTCCTGTCGCAACCCGGCCTCATCCAGAAGTTGGCGGCACGGGTGTGAACGCCGCGAGTCATTCAAAACAGACTCTCCGCCATTTGTGTTGGATGCTTGAGTGAGCGGCATGGCGCTAGCCGCCGGTGTCGGCGAAACCGACCGGCGGCTAGCGCCTTGCCGCTCACGGGACACCATTTTCAACAGGCTGCTACGATCCCGCGTGTCCGGTGATTGGCCTGGACGAGCAGCCGGTGCCGTTGCTGAAGGAAACTCGCCCTCCCCTCCCGGCGACGAAAGAGCTTGGGCAGCGAGTCGATTACGAAATCGGCTGTCTGACTTCTCGTCGGGTGGGCACTGCCCACCCGACATTACGAACGCGCCGGCACTGCGAACATGTTCCTGTTCACGGAGCCGTTGGCAGACTGGCGCGAAGTGTCGGTTCGGAAGACGAAAACCAAGGTGGATTGGGCGACCGAAATGGCGCGCTTGCGGGAGGGCCGCTACGCCCAGTGCGAGAAAGTGATCCTGGTCAGCGACAACCTCAACACGCACACGAAAGGGGCCTTCTACGCCGCCTTCGCCCCGGAACGAACTCGTCAACTGGTGCGCCGGATCGAATTCCGACACACGCCCCAACACGGCCGTTGGCTGCGGCTGTTGAACGAACACCGCGCCGAGGACGAACTGAGTTCTGTGACTCGCCCGTGCGTCGCTGGCCGCCGGTTCGGCGACATCGAGACCCTGCGTGACGAAACCGCCGCTTGGTCAACCGACGTGAACTCGACCCAACGCGGCATCGACTGGCATCTGAAAATCGGCGACGCCCGCTGCAAGCTGACCTCCGTCTACCCGAAGATTAAGCTGTGACGCGGCACTCGCCCGACGCGCCAGCGAGGGCTTCACTTTCGACAACGGTTTGCCCTCGCTGGCGCGGCAGGCTCGTTGTGGAACAACCCCGCAATCTCAAGGTGTCCGACCACTAGACCCAGGGCGGCGCTCCCGTTGGTCGCTAGCCCTGGGCTGACTTAGGGCTGCTCCGTTGGGGCGGAAAGACAAAATAGCGCAACTTCAAAAAGCGTGAGCGAGGGCGCATGTCGCTCGACTCTCGTCCTCGCTCACGCTTCGGGTTGGTGTGGGTTAGGCAACTCTTGCCACTCGCTCCTCACAACCGCCGGAGCATCTCCGCGACTTTTGTCTCGAACAGCTTCTGCCATTCGGGGGCCAGAATGCAGTCGCTGTCCTCTTGCGCACCGCCAACATTCAAAAGCTGTTCGGCGGTCGGCGCGTAGTAGATGTAGCCGTTGGTGTAGCCCGCGACGAACGTCAACTGGTGCGGCGACGCCTGCTTGATGTTGAGGCCGATACGCACGGTCAACTCACCCGGAAACGTCGTCAGGACGAAGTCACCGATCCGCAGCCCGACCACTTCCACGTCGATCGTCCGTTTCCCGGCGGCGATGTTCTGCGCCTGGTGCAGCTTCAGCAGCGCGAGGTTTGTCTGCGTCCGCGTCAGTTGCTCCATCGTGTGGATGTTGTCGATGTACTGCTTCAGGTTCGCCCGATTTGTCGCGTCCATTTTTTCAAGGTCGTCGCGACCGATCTGCTTCTCGTGCAGATAACGGTGCGAGTATCCCGACGGGAACTCGGCCGACAGGTTGTACTTCACGATCAGTGGCAGAAAGGTCTTCAGGTTGAGGCTCGTCCCTTTGAGTGACTTCACCAACCGTTGTTGTTCCGCTTCCTGAGCGACGATTCGTTCGGCGAGGTCCGCGCGGGGCAGCGTGAGTGTTTCGCTGAACACGGTCAGCCGCGAGTCGTCCTTCGTCTGGACCGACCGCAACGCCTTCAGCGTGCTGAGGCCGAGCATGTTCCCGAGCGGCTCGGCATGACGCGGATGATCGACATCCTTGTACAGGACCGGATTGATGTCGCCACCGCAGCCTTGCACAAACAACGCGATCGTGCCCTCGCTGAGTGTCTCCTCAATGACCTTCGACGCGAAGCCGGTCATGTCGGCCGTGTTCGCTCCGCCCGGCACCCCCTGAATCGGATGACAGGCGAAGTTGTAAACGACCGCCAGCGTCCGGCCGTCGAGTCGGTCCAGCCGCAGCAAGCCAATCTCGGGATCGACCGGCCCGACTTCCGCAACCTCATCGTCGGGTGGGAGCGAGTACGCATGACGCACGTCCGCTTCGCGACCGCTCTTCAGTTTCAATCGGCGGTTCTCCATGACCCGATTCTCGTGACCACTCCCCGCGCCAATCTTGACCGGAACAAGACTCTGCGCCGCGAGCGTCACCGCGCGCACCGTCCGTTCCTCCACGTCGGCGCAGACCACACCGTGACAATGGCTGGCGTTGATCATCACCTGCGCAGGCTTGATTCCCAGTTCCTGCTCAAGCCGCGATCGCACCTTCGGCAGGTAGTCGTTCTTGATGTGCCCGATCTCGCCAATCGCGACCGCATCCACCGTGACGATCACGGCCGTCACCGCATCGCTCCGCACCACGAGTGCCTTCACATAGAGCGGGTCGTTCACCGGCCCCGCCTCCACATTCGTGATGTCCACCTTCGCGACTCCCGCCAGTAACGGCCCCGCCGCGCGAACGGTATCCACTGAAAACGTCATCACGCTGGTGGCCATGACCAGCGCGGTCAGCCACTGTCGTCGAGATCTCTCAAATCGAAAGCTCGGCAACGGAGTGATCGCCAGTCGATTGGGACTTCGCGGTGTCAATTGGTCTGAGAAGGTCATGACGTGGCCTCGTGAACGTGGGAGTGGAAGCGTTTCCGGCGAACCGGATTTCACCGGAAGTGGCATCGCGACGAAAGTGTACCGACCGACGGCGATGCTCGACGAGCGCGGGGACAGCATGACGCTTGGCGGACTCCACCGTTTTTCATTCGACGCTTAGCGCTGCGTCAATCCTAAGTTTGGGGGTTAGCGCTGTGAGCGGCACGGCGCTAGTGGTCGGACAACTTGAGATTGCGGGGTTGTTCCACAACGAGCCCGACGCGCCAGCGAGGGCAAACCGTTGTCGAAAGCCCTCGCTGGCGCGTCGGGCGAGTAATGAACCCCTCAAGACAAGGTTGTTCGACCACGAGCCGCCGGTAGAACAGAGACCGGCGGCTAGCGCCATGCCGCTCACAACACACCAATTCTTAGCGCTGACGAGGCACTAGCCGGAAAAAACGACGACCGTTAGAGTACGCCCCGCGTCGTTCGACGCCTCTCTCCGCGAAGGAATCTCTTCGTCGAGAGGGTTCCCGTCACGCGGTGAAATCATGACGAACAGCCATGACACCGTGGTTCCACCTGCGGCGATTCATTTTGGAAGAGGAGCGTCTCATGCAACCGAGAACAAACGAACGACGACTGGCTTGGATGGCGATGGGGCTGATGGCCGGACTGTGCCTCGCCTACATCTGGCCGCACGAAATGGCGCACGCCGTCGCGGCGGATCGTGATGACCGCTTCGCCATGTGTACGGTCGATGTCGGGTTTGGCAACCCCGAGGCGATTTTCGTTCTGGACTTCCTGACAGGGCGGTTGCAGGGCGCGATGCTCAACCAACAGTCCGCCACGTTTACGAATTTCTGGGCCAGGAACATCGCCGCCGACTTTCAAGTCCAAGCCGATGCGGCCGCCAAAGCGAAGTATGTCTTCGTCCCCGGTCGCGCGGACCTGAATAACAAGGGCGGAGCAACCACCGCAGGCGGAGTGCTGTACATCGGCGAACTGACTTCCGGCAAAGTCGGGTGCTACCGCTTCTCGTTCAAGACCTCGACCAAGGTCTTGCCGATTCAGACGCTCGATCCCTTCGCCTACTTCCCATTCCGCGAAGAGACCCGCGAATAGCCGTGTGATCCGCGAACAACGCTCCCGCCGCAAGCAAACCGCGCCGCGTGCCCGCCTCAACTCTCCACAGCCCGACGGGACTCCTGACCGCCGGGCTGTGGCGTTGGCTGGGCTGTCGAAAAGACGCGAGTGAGAAGGGAGCAGTGAAATGACCGAAGAGTTGTTTGACGTGGTCGATGAACAGGACCGGGTCTTACGGCAGGCTCCACGATCCGTGGTTCATGCCAATCACTGGCTGCACCGCGCGGCGCACATTTTCGTGTTCAACACGCGCGGTGAGCTGCTCATTCACCGTCGGTCGGCCACGAAGGACGAATGCCCCAACGTCTGCACTTCGTCTGCGTCAGGCCATCTCGCGGCGGGCGAAGACTACGCGACAGCGGCCGTGCGGGAATTGGAAGAGGAATTGGGACTGATCTCGCCGCTGGAGTTCCTCGGCGTGATCCCCGTTGATGGAGCCAACACGTCGTTTGAATTCAGCGGCCTGTTTCGCACGACGACCGATCAGCCCCCTGTCTTCGATCCCGGCGAAATCGCCTCGGGTGAATTCCTGCCGCTCACAGAAATCGCCTCCCGCCTCGATCACGATCCCACCGACTTCACGCCGTGCTTTCAAGTTCTCTTTCGCTGGTACGGCAAACGGCTTCGTGAGGCAGGGTTGTAACCTGGACACTCTCGCCCGTCCGACCCCGACGCTTCGTGCTGCGATTTTTGGCTCTCCGCCATTCCTGTTGAAAATGGTGTCCCGTGAGCGGCATGGCGCTAGCCGCCGGT
>JAYSQC010000032.1:0-2874 GCA_043721755.1 Schlesneria sp. | reverse complement strand
GGACGATGGCAAGAGGCGTTTCCCTTCATCGCCCTCGCTCACGCTTCGGGTTGGTGGGCTAAAGTAAGTGCCATTGGGCGTCAGCCCCCCGGTTCTTCGGGCGTAAGCCCTTCTTCAGCGGCGTGGAACTCCAAGAACCAGGGGGCTGACGCCACCCCGCTCCGAAACAGACAAGAGGGCTTACGCCCAAGAACCGGGGGCTGACGCCGCCCCGCTCGGAAACCTCTTACGTTGTGCCGGGTCAGGTATTTTTTTCAGGGAATCAGGAACTAACCGATGACAGACAAACTGAAACTGGGTGTGAACGGGGCGGCGGGGCGCATGGGACAGCGGGTCGTCGCACTCGCATCGCAAGACCCCGCGCTGACGGTGGCGGCGGCTTACGAGTGGGCGGGGTCGAGCAAACTCGGGCAGGACGCCGGGGAATTGGCGGGCGTCGGAAAGCTCAACGCGCCGGTGGTCGCTGAGATTGGCGAACACGTTGATGTCATCATCGACTTCTCCACGCCCGACGGCTGCATGACGATCCTGAAGCAGTGTGCGGAACGCGCCATTCCGCTGGTCGTCGCCACGACCGGACTGACTGCGGCGCAGAAGACTCTGGTTGAAGAGGCTGCTCAAACGACCGCGATTTTGATGGCTCCCAGCATGAGTCTCGCCGTGAACATCGCCATGAAATTGGTGGCCGATGCGGGGCAGGCTCTCAAAAATCACTCGACCGGCGTGGATGTCGAGATCATCGAGCGGCACCATCGCTACAAAGAGGACGCTCCCAGCGGAACGGCTCTGAAGTTTGGTGAGATCGTTGCGCGCGAGATGGGACAGGACAAACAAGTTCACGGCCGCGAAGGTCGCACCGGACAGCGGCCTCGCAACGAGATCGGCTACCACGCGTTGCGTGTCGGCGACAACGTCGGCGAACACACGATCGTGTTCGGCCTGCTCGGCGAAACGCTGGAAGTCACCGTGAAAGGCCAGTCGCGCGACAGCTACGTGGCGGGAGCACTCACGGCCGCGAAGTTCCTCGCGACGAAAGGGCCGGGGATGTACACGATGGCCGATGCGCTGGGACTGTGAGTGACGAGCGACAAAAAACGAGCGCCCCGTAGGATGGACGCCTCGTCCGTCCGAGTCACCGCAACTGGGGACGGACGGACGAGGCGTCCATCCTACGATTCTTCATGACCTCGGTTGTCGCCCACCTCTCAACAGGAATCTGCACCATGAGTCACGGTTCGGAACTCAACAACCGCCCGGCGTTGAACGTCGTCGTCTATGCCTCACCGGGTCCGGCGGACGGCGAGATCGAGCGTCATGCCGCTCGATTCGTCGAGGCCAAGTCGGTGGTGCCGCTCGGCGGGCAGCTCGGTTATCTCGTGTTGGTGCCCACCGATTTCGATCGGCTGTGGGGCGGAGTCGAATCGGGCGACGCGATCGGCGCGGCCGCGAACGTGCTGAAATTCCTCGGCCCCGACGCCCAGCAGTTCGCCTGGCGGACGGACCTGTTCGTCTATGGTTGGGTCGGTGACGACGAGACCGATCACGGCCGGATGCTGTTGATGCAGGTCGTCCCGCGCGAAGCTCCCTCACGTCACAGACCCAGCGTGAATTGACTGGTTTCGTTTAACCGCGTGGGCAACGCCCCGCGCGTCAGGCGACGTGGAATCGTGTTTCGCCGCACGACGCGCGGGGCGTTGCCCACGCGGTTAAACGACGTATCTCAGCAACCCCCAAGCTGGTTGCTCACTACTCCTCGGAGGACTCCCGCCATGCCCGCGCCCGACGAAACGTATCGCCTGCGGAATCAGGCCGCTTGGAACCGACTGTCGGACGGGAGCCAGTTCGCCAAGGTCGCCTCGGACGAGGAATGTCGCGACCCACTGAAGGCACTCGATGGCCGAGGCTGGTTGCCGTCGAGTGTCGTCGGGCTGGACGTGCTGTGCCTCGCCTCGGGCGGCGGTTGGCAGTCGATTCTGTACGCGGCGGCCGGGGCGCGCGTGACCGTGGTCGATCTCAGTCCCGGCATGTTGGAACTCGATCGGCGCGAGGCGGATCGCCGCGGGTTGTCCGTCACGACACTCGAAGCCTCAATGGACGATCTGTCACTCCTGAGTGACGCGACGTTCGACATCGTGCATCAGCCGGTCAGCACCTGCTACGTGCCGGACATCGAGCGGGTCTACCGCGAAATCGCGCGGGTCTTGCGAGACGGCGGTAGTTACATCAGTCAGCACAAACAACCGACTTGTGCCCAGATCACACACCGCAACGAGCGGAACCACTTCGTCGTCGGGATCGAGTACTTCCACGAGGGACCGCTGCCGAAAGTCGAAGACACGGCGTACCGTGAGGCCGGGGCCGTCGAGTACCTGCATCGTTGGGACCAACTCGTCGGCGGCTTGTGCCGCGCGGGCTTCGTTCTCGAAGACCTGCGCGAGCCGCGTCGCGCTGACTTCAAAGCTCCTGTCGAACACTTCGGTTACCGCTGCCGTTTCGTCCCACCCTATGTGCGGCTGAAAGCGCGTCGCCTGGAGCGAGTTCGTTCGGAGAACACATCCCTATCGAAGCTGTGGCTGCCTTGAGTATTTCGTCGCGCCAATTTGATGAGAGTGTCTTCGGGCCTGTCCCAAAACGACTCCGTGGTTGGTCTCGCCGGCGGAGCGACGAGACTACCGTAGTCCAGTCGCTCCGCCGACGGGACGGGCTGTTCAAGACACGACGTTGTTCTTGGACAGGTTCTTAGAGGCTATCCGAAAAGTGATATCGCCCTAAGCGTATGTCGCGTCTATGTTTCTCGCGTCCCTCAACAACGGAGTGCGAGAACATGTCGAGTGCTGCGAGGTCAAAGCCACGGAAGGCGTATGCGACCGATTT
>JAYSQC010000031.1:0-6336 GCA_043721755.1 Schlesneria sp. | reverse complement strand
CGCAGCACTCGACATGTTCTCGCACTCCGTTGTTGAGGGACGCGAGAAACATAGACGCGACATACGCTTAGGGCGATATCACTTTTCGGATAGCCTCTGAGACACCTGCCGGGACTCTCACGATGGGATGGCCGGTACTCATCCTGCCTGCGATGGACGGCTCGAAGTTGGTGAAGGCGATTAAGAGCAATGCCGTTGATGTGTCGGACAAAGGTGCGGAGACGGTGCGGAGAATTGGCGAAGCCGAGCGGGTGTACTTCAGGGGCTACACATGCCCGCAAGACACAGATTCTCACATGCAGCCGGGCGGGTTGAGTTACGTCGTGAATGCCGGTTCCATAGCGAGGAGGTTGTATCACGGCGACCCTGATGGGCGGCATCGAGTCGATCAGTTGAGTTGGGATGGGAACGATGTCGCGGGCGAAGAGGCCGATATTGAAGTAGCAGCGGCCACCGGCGTCTTCTGGCGGAAGAGCGAGGTGTTTCAGCCGTCGCTCGACTACGTGGGAACGGGCGACGGGACGACGAATACACTGATGCTGTCCGAGAATCTTCAGGCTGGGAACTGGTGGGATACGGATACGACTCGGCTGGCGTTCGGCATCCCGGTCGAGACAGTGAACGGGCGAGTTCCGTTCGGTCAGGGGACGTTCTTTGAGTCGGTTGAGCGCCCGCTGAACACGCAGTTCGAGGGCGGAACGCTTTCCTCCGTGTCGCCGCTTGGCTGGCGGATCAACAGCGAACTCCAAGCGGCCACCGGCACGCGACCTCGCCCGAGTTCCAACCACGAGCGCGGCGTGAACGTCATCATGTGCGATGGCTCGGGCCGGTTCCTGAATGCACAGATGTCGCCGCATATCTATGCGAAGCTGCTCACGCCGAATGGCGTGAACTACGGCGAAGGGGAACTTCAAGAGTCGTATTAAGGCCACCGCACAGCACAGACTTGATTGGAGATGCCGTTCGTCTTTTTATCCCTCACAAGACACAACGTGAGAGGTTTCTGAGCGGGGTGGCGTAAGCCCCCTGGTTCTTCGGAAGAGGGCTTACGCCCAAGAACCGGGGGCTTACGCCGCCCCGCTCAGAGGTCTCATTACGGACCACGCGAGGTATAGCCCGGAGGGCGGCAGGTGGTCGCCCACGGCGCGAGCCGTGGGTTGTGAGTGATGCGGAATTCATTAGCCCGGAGGGCGACACTTTGATCAACCTTAGCCAACCCTCGACGTGTCGCCCTCCGGGCTGTGGGAGCCTATTCACATTCCCCCACGGCTCGCGCCGTGGGCTACCCTCTGTTGCCCTCCGGGCTGCACCTCGCACTGCCACAACTGGCACGTTTGCATCGTTTAGCCGCGTGGGCAACGCCCCGCGTGTCGATGGGTAGTCAGGCTCAAACGTCGCTCGACGCGCGGGGCGTTGCCCACGCGGTTAAACGACGCAATTCCGTCTGCGCGCGAGAGACCCTGAATTGGAGAGGATGAAGACTCATGCTGCTCGAAGGACGACCGGCGGGATGGATGACCTCGAACGTGGAGTTGCTGTTGAACGGGCGTTCGTTGGGGAGCGTGCGGGCGCGGTGGTTCAGTGAGGGGCTGGACCTCGACCTGAGCGGGCATCAGGTGCGGTTCGAGAGGGCGGCGTGGTTGAGAAGCCACTTCGTGCTGAAGGATGTCGAAGGGAATGAACTCGGTTCGGCCAAGCTGACGGGGTTCTTCGGGCTTCGTTGGGAGATGAGCCTCAAGTCGGGCGACGCGGTTCTCGAACGAGCCGGTTGGTTCACGTCGGACTATGTGCTGAGGCAGGGCGGGGCGATCACCGCGACCGTCGGTCTCACGGGATGGTTCACACGGGCTTGGCAGGTCCACGCGAATGAATCACTTTCGGCCGAAGACGTGCTGCTGGTCGGCCTCGTCTACGAGACGATCCGGCATTGCGAGTCGCAGCAGCACAATCATTCCCAATGAGTCGAGGTCGAGTCGTCTTGCCACACACTCCGTGAAGAGAGGTCGGGCGCTTGAGGCTCAGCCTTCCACTCAAGTAGCCTTCATCGCTCCGCGTGAAGAAAGCCGTGCGCGAGTTCGAGCGGATTTTTCGGAACAGCCCCGCGCTGCACTCGGCTTTCTTCACGCGGAGCGATGAAGGCTACTTTGGGTGGAGCGATCTCGGCCGCTTTGGAGATCGATGTTCGCCACAACAATTTTCGGGGATGTCGAAATGAAGCGTTTCGTTTGCGTCTTGTACATCGGGTTGGTTTGTTGCGGAGTTGGTTCGATCACGATGGCTCAAGAGGCGAGGAGCCTCAACGCAGGGTTGATCGGTCACTGGCCGCTCGTGAAGGACGCGAAGGATGTTTCGGGAAACGGTCGCGATGCGAAGGGGAACGGCGTCGTGTGGCGTGATGGCTCGGAGCAGGAGGGAGATCGGGCGGCGGCGGTTTTTAATGGACGTGGGGCAGCGTTGGAGGTGCCGGTTCATCCGGAGTTGAAACGGGGGCGCGGAGACTTCTCCGTCGCGGCGTGGGTCTGGGCGGATGAGGCCACTGACGATGTGTCGGGCGACATTCTCAGCCAGTACGACCCAGCAACGCGGCGCGGATTTCATCTCGGCGTGAAGACGAACACGGGGGTCACGTTCAATCAGGCGAACTTCCGACAGCTTCAGTTCGGGATCGACAACGATCGCATCTCGGACTGGCGCGACGCGGGCAAGCCGGGCAAGAATTCGTTGTTGGCGTTTGGGCTGATCGCGCACAAGGGGCGGCTGTTCGCGGGGACGTGCGAACCGGGTGAGGGGGATACCGGGCGGGTCTATCAATACTCGCACGGCCAGACTTGGACCGACTTGGGATCGCCCGCGCCGAGCAACTCGATCACCGCGATGGCCGCCTTCAACGGTGAACTGTATGTCGGGACGGGCAAGTACCGCGTGGCGGGGTCTTCGCTGGCGGAGTCGTCGAATACGAATCTTGGCGGGCGCGTCTTTCGGTATGGCGGGACGAAGGGGGACGGCACCTCAACGTGGACCGATTGCGGGCAGATCCCCAACGCCGAGGCGGTCTCGGGAATGGTCGTCTTTCACGGACGTCTCTACGCCGGATCGCTCTACAAACCGGCGGGCTTCTTTCGATATGAGGGCGATCACACCGAGGGCGACAAGAAGTGGACCGACATCGGCGTGCCCGACGGCAAGCGGGTTGAGGCTCTGGCTGTCTTCAATGGTCATTTGTACGCATCGAGCTACGACGGCGGACACGTCTATCGGTTCGACGGCCAAACGTGGACCGACCTCGGACAGCTCGGCGATCCCACGATCAACACGCAGACGTATTCGTTCGCCGTCTACGAAGGTCGGCTGTACGCGGGGACGTGGCGCAGCGGGAAGGTTTATTTGTTGGAGGAACATGCCGACGCGCAGGCTGATCGTCCCCGCTTTGTCTGGCGCGATGTCGGCCAGCTCGGTCAAGAGCTTGAAGTGATGGGGATGCTTGTCCACAACGGTCGGCTGATGGCGGGAACACTGCCGCTCGCCGAGGTCTATCAGTTCGACGGTGGCCAGAAGTGGCGCAGGCTCACACAACTCGACACGACTCCCGACGTGAAGTACCGCCGCGCGTGGACAATGGCCGAGTACCAAGGCCAACTCTTTTGCAGCACGCTTCCCAACGGCCGTGTTCATGCGTGCGAAGTCGGCAAGCTGGTGACGTGGGACGGGGAGTTTCCAACCGGCTGGCATCACGTCGCGGCGGTGAAGTCGGGAGGCAAATTGATGCTGTTCGTCGATGGCAAACTGAAGTGCAGTTCCACCGCCTTCGATGCTGATGACTTGGATCTCTCGAACGACCAGCCGTTGCGAATCGGCTCCGGCCCGAACGACTTCTTCCACGGTCGGCTGCGCGATGTGAGGCTCTATCGGCGAGCGTTGAGTCAGGCGGAGGTCGGTGCATTCCTGCCGTAGGATGGGCACTCCTGCCCGTCCGCTCTTCAATGCCAAAACCGGACGGGCAGGAGTGCCCGTCCTACAAGGGCGGGTCGTAGCGCGTACTCCGTGTCCTTCGCCCTCGTCCTCGCTCACGCTTCGGGTTGGTGTGCGGGCGTTACGTCGCGGAGAGTTCGCCCACGATGTGGAGCTTGCCCGCGCAATAGCGGCAGGCGACTTTGACACCGATGTACTTCTTGGCGAATCGCAGGTCTTGTTCGCAGTGCGCACACTTGGAGTAGACATCGGCTTCGCTGACATTGGGGCTGTCGGGATCGAGATGGAAACCGGTCTCGCAGAACTTGCACTGCACCTTTTGGCCGACGTACTTCCGGTTGATCTTGAGTTCTTGCGAACACTTCGGGCAGCTTGTGAAGAGGCCGACCGGCATGATCTCGATCATCACGCCGAGTTCTTGCAGCGGAACGAAGACGGGGACTTCCACGCTGTCTCGTTCCAAGTCGGTGTTGAGCAACGCCCGACAGGAACGACAGTGAATCATGTTGAGCGGCATGTCGTCGCCGCACTTCGGACAAGGACCACCGGGCCAAGCTGGCATCTCAAGGTTTCCAAAAACTGTGGTGAGAGGACGGTGACGACGAGCGACTCGATGGAAGATGGGACGCCATGCGGGAGGAGAAGAATAGTTAGGCGAGCGGCAAGAAAAAGCGTACCCATTGAAGCCTGACGCGCAAGCGAAGGATGCTCGGCATCCCAGGCTTCGCTTGCGCGTCAGGCTTCCATGGCCGGTATGACAACTTCTGCCGCTCGCCTTACTGCGTGATTGACGGCTACTTCGCGGCGGACGGCTTGGCTGGCTTGCCATTCAAGCAGGCGATGCGATGAAACGAGCGCAGGTAGAGCCGGTTATTGGCAACGGCGGGGGTCGAATAGCTGGGGTCGCCGATGGGATTCTGGGCGAGCAGCTTGTAAGTAGGACCGGCTTCGACGACGACAACTTTTCCGGACTCTTCGATGCAGTAGAGCTTGCCGTCGATGCAGACCGGCGAGCCGCTGAAGTTGCCTCCGACTCGCTCTTGCCAGACGGTTTGACCGGTCTTGGAATCGAGGCAGTTGATGACGCCGTTGTCGTTCCAGAGGAAGAGCAATTCACCGACTCCAGTCATCGCGGGGACGTAGGGCAGCTCTTTCTCGCGACGAATCTTGACGTGAGTCTCACTGACATCGCCATGGCCGGAGGGATCGACGCCGATCAGCCGCGTTCCTTTGCCGCCCTGTCCGCAGGTGGCGAAGACGAGTCCGTTGGCGAAGGTGGGGGTCGCGACCGTTCGCTGTGGCAATTCACCCGACGACCAATTGACCTCGCCGGTCCACGGATCGAGGCTCGTCAAACCCGAGGCCCCCGCAAGACAGATGAGCTGTGGCTTTTGCCCTTTGGACTCGATCAGCAGCGGACTCGCATACGACGCTTCGCGGGCGGTACGCAGGGAACTCCAGACGACTCGGCCGGTGCGACGATCACAGGCGACGATGGCGCTCGGTCCATCTTGATCGTTGGCAACGATCACAAAATCTTCAAAGACGAGCGGCGAGGCACCTTGTCCGTGTTGGCTGACAAACGGACCGAGCCATGTGCGCCACGCCAGCTTTCCATCAAAGTCATAGGCGGCGAGGGCGAAACGTTCCTGGTCGGAGAACGCCACGTAGACGTGTTCTCCGTCCGTGGCTGGTGTCCCGGAAGCAAAACTGTTTTTGGTGTGCTTGCGGTTGGTGTTGTAGCCCGCCGCGCGCGTCCACTTGATCTCACCCGTGATCGAGTCGAGACAGCACAGGTGACGAACCAGCCCGCCATCGGTGGCTGTCGTCACGAAGAGGTGCTTATTCCAAACGACGGGTGACGAGTGTCCTTCGCCGGGGAGAGGCGTGACCCACGCATAGTCTCCCTCGCTCCATTCCGTCGGAATCCCCGCCTGAATACTCACTCCCAAGCCGTCTGCTCCGCGGTAACGAGGCCAGTTGTCGGCATAGACGGCTGAAATAGCAGCGAGAAAAATTGCCGAAACGACGAGGACTGGCATCCCAAGCACGGGATTGGCGCGAGGCAAATGGTTCATGAGGATCTCTCGGCAGCAAGAAGGTCGTGGGACTTCGCAACGCTCCGAAGGTGGCTTCAAAGACGTTCCAGAAAGGGTCGGAATTGCTCGCGGCGGAGCATGACGCTCTGTGACAGGGACTGCAAGAGATTGGCTGCAGGCTCACACAACGGTGCTGTGCGGTGGGTTAGAACCTGTCCAAAATCAACTTCGTGTTTTGTGGAGTCGTAAAAAAACTAGCCCGACGCGCGAGCGAGGGCTGGACGTTCGATGAGTACGAAGCCCTCGCTCGCGCGTCGGGCTAGTTTTG
>JAYSQC010000030.1:0-10370 GCA_043721755.1 Schlesneria sp. | reverse complement strand
TCGCAGCACTCGACATGTTCTCGCACTCCGTTGTTGAGGGACGCGAGAAACATAGACGCGACATATGCTTAGGGCGATATCACTTTTCGGATAGCCTCTCAGATGTCTCGTCACTGACCGCGCGAGGTGTAAGCAGTCTAGGCCGAGCGATGCACACCTTCGCAATCCGTAATCACACCGATCGAGACACAGATGAACAATCTTCCCCAAGACATCGCCCAGCTCGTGGACAAACTTTGCCGCGAAGGGGACCGGTTTGCAGGGATCGATCAGTTCGATGATGCGATCGAAAAGTATCAAGCCGCGTGGGATTTGCTTCCCGCGCCGCAGCAGCAATGGCCTGCCGCAACGTGGATTTTGTTGTCCGTTGGCGACGCTTACTTCTGGCTGAAGGACTTCCATGACGGAGCCACATTCCTACTCGAAGCACTCGACTGCCCAAACGGTGACAGCAATCCGTATTTGCTACTGCGTCTCGGACAATGCCTGCTGGAATCGGGGCGTCTCGACGAGGCCGCCAACGCTCTCGAAGAGGCATTTCGCTTGGGGGGCAACGAACTGTTCGACGGTGAAGACCCAAAATACCTCCACTTCGTGCAGACCCAACTTCGCATCATGAACATCAAGCAACCGACCGGCCGCTTCAATCGTCCGCTGAAGTAGTTTGACTGTTCTGGCGGAAGCGAGAGCAGAAATGCCAGATCAGAAGACCACGGCACCACTCCAGATCAGCTTCTCGACGCTCGCGTGTCCCGATTGGACATGGCATGACGTACTCCGACACGGACCAGCCTTCGGGTACGGTGGCGTCGAAGTGCGGCTACTCGCACGCGAGACCAATTTGTTGGTTGTTCCTGATCTCCAGCCAAGTCAACTCTCTGCCAGAAGCCGCGAGCTTTCAGAGTCTGGCTTTCGCGTGGCCGGGCTGGCATCGTCCGTTCGATTTGATCAAGACACCGCTGCCGCGCGGGCCGAGCAGTTCGAGATCGGTCGTCGTTACATCGATCTCTGCGTGGCACTCGGCGGCGAGTTCATTCGTGTCTTCGGCGACACACTTCCGGCTAACGATGACGCTCGTTCACAAGCGATGTCGCAGATTGCCGAGGGACTGATCGCACTTGGAGAAACAGCGGCTCCGGCAGGCATTCAAATCCTGCTCGAAACGCACGGCGACTTCTCGGCGTCACCACCGTGCGAAGAGTTGATGCGGCGCGTCAATCATCCGTCAGTGGGACTCGTCTGGGACACGCATCATCCGTGGAGGTTTCATGGCGAGCGAGTGGCCGACACCTGGGAGCGACTGCGCCCTTGGACGCGGCACACGCATTGGAAGGACTCGATCACGCTGCCCACTCGCGAAGAAACCGCCGAGACCGCTACTGCCGCTCACGCCGCCAGCAGCTTGATGAGCGGCCATCTGCATGCCGACTACGTTTTGTTTGGCGGCGGCGAATTCCCGGCCGTCGATTGCCTGCGACTGTTACTCGACGCGGGCTACACCGGCTGGCACTCGCTCGAATGGGAAAAAATGTGGCACCCGCAACTGCACGGCCCCGACATCGCGCTGCCGCTTTTCCCGAAGAAACTACGCGAGGTCGCGCTGCTGGCGGCGATGCCTCGCTGACACCTGCCCCATTGAAGCCTGACGCGCAAGCGAAGGACGCACGGCAATCGATCCTTCGCTTGCGCGTCAGGCTTTAATCTGCGGACGGCAAAGTGTCCCGGACGCTCGGAGCGTCCGGGACACTGGCTTCAACTGCGATGGGATGCCGATCCGTTACTTCACTTCAAGCAATTCGACGATGAAGTGAAGTCTGGCCTTCGGTGGAATCACCGGTGGACGGCCCTCGGCCCCGTAGGCCAACTCGAACGGAATCTCCAGCTCGACCATGCCTCCCTTACCGATGAGCTGCATTCCTTCAGTCCAGCCGGGAATGACGCGGCCCAGCGGGAACGACGCGGGCTGGCCGCGATCGTAAGAACTGTCGAATTGCGAGCCATCGTCGAGCGTCCCCTTGTAATGAACGGTGACGGTATTCGATGCCTTCGGTTTTACGCCGTCGCTCTTGCGCAGGACGCGATACTTGAGACCGCTCTCCGTTTTCGTGAACTCTTTCGGCGCGTCCTTATCGACGGCACCTGGTTCCAGTGGTTTCGGGCCTTCCGTGACTTCCAACAATTCGACGAGGAAGTGCAGCGTCGCCTTGCCGGGAATGTCCGGCGGCGTGCCGCGATCGCCGTAACCGAGTGCGGAGGGAATCTCTAACTCAATCATCCCGCCCTTGCCGACAAGCTGCATTCCTTCGGTCCAGCCCGCGATGACTCCCCTGAGCGGGAACTCGATCGACTCGCCGCGCCCGTAGGAACTGTCGAACTCCTTGCCGTTGTCGAGCCAGCCTTTGTAGTGGACCGAAACCGTGTCTTGAGGTGCGGGCTTTGAGCCAGTTCCCTTGCGGCGAACGCGGTACTTGAGACCGCTCTTGGTCGTGGTGAATTCCTGGGGAGCGTCTTTATCGACGACACCCGGTTCAACGGGTTTCTTGTCAGCAGCACGAAGCATGAGGGACTCGGTTCCTAACTGGAGAGCGAACAGGGACAGCAACACAGTCGATACGAATCGACGACGCATGAGCGGGGCCTTTGAAAGAGGAGACTTGTTACAACAAAATTGGATCCAGCGGCGGCGGTTACGGCTTGACCTCAAAGATCGCCTCAACTTCGACCGCCGCGCCGGTCGGAAGCTGTGCGAAACCGAGGGCGCTGCGGGCGTGAAAGCCATCGCCCGTCTTGCCGTAGAGTTCATGGAGCAAGTCCGACGCGCCGTTGATGACCAGATGCTGTTCGTTGAACTCCAGCGTCGAGTTCACGCAGCCCAGCAGCTTAATGACCTTCAGCCCGTCGAGCGTTCCGTGCGCGTTGTAGACTGAGCGGAGAATCTTCACGCAGCAATCGCGCGCCGCCTGATAGCCCTCGTCAACGGTCGTCCCCGCGCCGAGCTTCCCCTTCAGATCGCTGACGTGCCCCGACGTGAAAAGCAAATTACCCGACTTGGCACACAGGTTCAGATACCCCGGCTCCTGCTTGGCGAATGTGAGTCCAAGTTGCTCAGCTTTTTCTTGCGGCGTCATGTGGCGAGTCTTTCATCGATCAAAAGCATGTTGAATGGAATTAGGGCACATAGCGATACTTCACACAGCTTGGCCGTGTCCGAGTGTCAAGATACTCACGAACTAAGCCAAATGCTCTCGACTGCTGCATGCACTCTTCAAGCGGATGCGGCGTCAATTCACCGTGTGCAATACGGCGTCGTTGATCGTCAGTCGGTTGAACGGGGTGTGCCTCATCGACAACACGATACTCGCTCCAAGCATCATCAAAAAAAATGAGGCTCGCAAACGGCCCGTCCCATTCCATTGCACAACACGGCTGAACAATTCTTTTGGCTCTGAAAAATCGTTTCCATCCTTTGACTGGACCACAATCGTGGAACAAAAACGCTTGGCCACTTGCTTGAGTCTGAAGGTTGTTGACAAAAGAAATGGCGGCTTCAGTAGTCGAAAATAATGTATCAACTTCGGCAACCTCGATTGTCCAGCTCTCACCCGCATGTTCCTCCATAACCCGCCCCTTCGTGCCCGGTCATTTGAGTGACATTCAATACGCGAGGTTTGTCACTTCGAGTCTTGCCAGCGTTTCCAAGCCAGCCCCGGTTTGTCGGCTCTGAATTGCACGAGGCGGGTGTGTTCGACCTCGGTCACGTAGACCGTGCGACCGTCGGGACCACCGAAGCAGAGGTTGCTGGGGTTCTTGCCGAGGACATCGATCTCACGCAGTTCCTTGCCTTCGGGAGTCAACACAACCACCGTTCCTTTGCCGTGGCGCGTGATGTAGAGGTTGCCATCGACATCGCAGCGCATGCCGTCGAAGCCGTGATCGGGGAACTGCTTGATGAGTTTCTTCTCTCCCAGCGTTCCGTCCTCACGGATCGGGAACGACCAAACATTGCGCTGGACCGACTCATTCACGTAGAGCGTCTTGCCGTCGGGACTGACTTCGATCCCGTTGGTCGTTCCCATCTCGGCGGCGACGCGCGTGACCTTGCCCGTCGTGTCGATCTTCCAGAGTTGGCCGGTACTCATCGCCCAGTTCGGGTCGCTGGCGTAGAGCGTGCCGTTGGGAGCGATCGCCAGATCGTTGGGCTGGTTCATCGTCGGCTCATGCGCGAAGACCTCGATCTTCTTCGTGGCCATATCGACTCGCAGCACGTTGTGTCCCACATAGTCCGCGACGTACATGCGGCCTTTCGCGTCGAAGACGATCCCGTTGCCAGTACTCATGCCGGGGAGCGTGATGAAAACCTCCGCCTTCCCGTCGGGCGAGACCTTTCCAATCGTCTGCTGCTGCTCAAAGTTGACGGCATAGACGTTCCCCGCCTTGTCGCACTGAGGCCCCTCAATCCCCGGCGTGAACTGCTTGGGTTGAGTCAACGGCGTGGCGACGAAGTCTTTTTGTTGGGCTTGAGCGAGGCTCGTCATGACGAGCAGCAATGGGAGGGCAAGGCGTGGCATGGGGAACCTTTGTCGAGAACTCACGTGATGAACGCGACCCCACCGGGCTGGCCCCGGTGGCTCGCGGGTTTCTGCACGACTCATGTTGGGTTTCAAGTGATGCCCAAAGTCGTGCAAAGACCTGAATCCACCGGGGCCAGCCCGGTGGGGTTTGGGGCGGAGATGATCATTATTCGAGGCGATACAAATATTCGCCCGCCTTGCGGACCAATAGGATGCCCTCATCCTCGCGGTTGGCAAACGATTCGATGTCGATCGTGGCGGGGTCTCGGTAGCCGAGGTTGATCTTCTTGCAGACTTCTTCGGAGATGCCGCTGGCGAGCGTCACTTGCACGCGCGGGGTTTCGACTCCGTTTTCGTAGGTTCCGCCTCCGCGAACGTGCGTCGAGTGGGCGAGGATGCCCCACGGGTAGTCCTTGAACTGGTCCCACTGCTTCGTGAAGTAATCGCGCACGTGATAGCCGACCTCTTCGATGTACTTGCCGTGCGTGACGGAAATCTCGTGCATGTGCGGAGCGTAGATGATCAGCTCACCGCCGTCGGCGACGACTGGCTCCATCTTGTACATGCACTTCCCCGCGACCCACAGCTCGTCGTACATCGGTGGGGCACACGACAGAATCTGCTGGAACGGTTTGGGGCAGCGCTTGATGTGGACGCGGCTCGACATGTCGGCCGCCTCGTTCCACGCGGACTCGGGCGAACCGTGGAACAGGCCGTGGAGATTGCCATCCGACGCGACGACGAACGTGATCGCTCGCCGTTCATTGGGGATCAGCTTCGCGGCGCGATCGACCACGCGACGGACGGCCGTGTCCTTCACGCCGATGATCCCGACGTTCGAGATCAGCGCCCCGAGCCAATGAAAAAAGTTGAGAATCTCCGGCCCGCCGATGCCCGGAAAAAAGTACTTGTTCCCACCCGAGAAGCCGACCACTTCGTGCGGGAAGACGGGACCAAGGACGAGTAAAAGATCGTAGTCTTGGATGCGCGCGTTGATCTGCACGGGCACGTCGAGCGACAACCGACCGTCGGTGATCTCAGCCGTGTCCTGTTTCGTGAGCGTTCCAATCGTGAGCAGCTTGTCCGGCCGATCCCATTCGTGATTGAAGAGGCCCAACTGATAGAAGAGCCGCCCTCGTTCACGCTCATCAATCCCGAGCAACTTCGCGATCTGAGCGTCCGACATCGGCGGGTGGGTTCCCAATGCGACGAGGACATCCAAATGAGCGACCACCGGTTTGAGCCGCTTGTGGAGCGCATCGAACAACAACGGCAGCGGTGCCGTCCGCGTGGCATCGGGAATAATGAGCAACACCCGCTTGCCAGCGAAGTCCTGCGTGGGGAGGTTCGCGAACCAGTCGCGCACCTGCACGTCGGTCAGAATCGGAAGAGCCTCGGACATGGAGCCTGCCAATGTGAGAATCGAGACGACGAAACGGGGCGGGATTGTAGGCAGGCCAGTTCAGAACGAGCCAGTCATCACAGATGAGTGAAGTCCTGTCCGATGGATTTCTGAGCGGGGTGGCGTCAGCCCCCTGGTTCTTCGGGCGTCAGCCCTGCTTCAGTAGTCTGGAACTCCAAGAACCAGGGGGCTGACGCCACCCCGCTCAGATACTGACAAGAGGGCTAACGCCCAAGAGACACACTTGGGTTGGGGCGGGACGAAGTGAAGCTGCACGCGTGCTATCCCTTGGGCGTCCCCCAATGTTCGCGGTAGTCGCGTTTGAGCAGCTTGCTCGCGTCCGCGTCACCGGTGATTTGCTCTTTGACGGGATCAAAGTGGATGACTCGATCAACGCGCGTCGCGATGTTGCCGAGATGACACAATGCCGTCGAGAGATGATTGATCTCGATGTCGGCATTGGGTCTCGCGCCGGATTGGATGCACTCCAAAAAGTTGGCGTGATGCGCGGCGAGATCGGGGCCGTTGCCGGTGGACTCTTCAATCAGCTTGTTGCGCGGACCATAAAGTTTGTAGCTCCCGATTTTGCCGAAGATCATCATCCCGTCAGTGCCGTAGTACGCATCGCCGTTCTCGTAGCCTTCTTGCACGTAGGGAGACCAGATGCGTTGCTCGAAGATCAGTTGCTTGGGCATTCCAGACTTGGTGGCGGCAGCGTACTCGAAGGCGATGTACTGCGTGTCGGGCCATTGCTGGTCGTCATCGAAGTAGCACTTGCTGCCGAGAGCCGCGATGCGCGTCGGGTGCGTTTCGACGCCGAGTCCCCACCGCGCGATGTCGATGTCGTGAATGCCGTCGTTACCGATATCGCCGCAGCCGAAGTGGTGCCACCAACGCCAGATGCCGGGCAGAAAGTTCGACTGATACGGCACGAACGTCGCCGGACCGACCCAGGTGTCGTAATCGAGATGCTTCGGCGGATCGGACGGCTTTTGTTTGCCGATCGTGCCGCGACGCTGACTGTTCCACGCCTTCGCGACGAGGACTTCACCGATTGCGCCGGACTTGAGTTTGTCCATCGCCTTGATGACGTGCGCCGTGCTGCGGCTTTGAGTTCCCACCTGCATGACGACTTTGTTGCGTCGAGCCGCCTCGATCATCAACCGGCCTTCTCGCAAATTGTGCGAGCAGGGTTTTTCGACGTAGACGTGCTTACCCGCGTTGGCCGCCAAGATCGCGGCGGGAGCGTGCCAGTGATCGGGCGTCGCAATCCAGACGGCTTGGATTTCTTTGTCGTCGAGAACTTGCCGCATGTCTTTGACGATTTTCGGCGTGAGGCCCGAGCCTTTCGTCACCGCCTCTGCCGCGCGAGCCGCACGCTGCTCATCGACATCGCAGACATAGGCGATTCGCACCGCCTTGTTGCTGGCGAGTTGCAGCGTGTGATTCATCCCCATGCCGCCGGGGCCAATCACCGCGACCGGCAAGCGATCGCCGTCGCTCTTGGGCTTGTCGTCCGCGTTTGAATTCGTGACGAATAGCCACGCGGCGGAAGCGGTCGTGGCGACGGTTGAAGTTGTTTGCAAGAAGTCGCGGCGGCTGGTTGGCATGAGGATGCTCCGGAGGAACGGGCAGAACTCAGCGGTTTGGCTTTGTCTCAACGATCGTAGGGTAAGCGTCTCGCTTGCCCGTCAGCGCAATTAAAAAAGGGCGGCTCTCCGCCATTCCTGTTGAAAATGGTGTCCCGTGAGCGGCGGGGCGCTAGCCGCCGGTCGTTTTCGCCGACACCGGCGGCTTGCGCCCTGCCGCTCACTCAAGCATCCAACACAAATGGCGGAGAGCCAAAAGGGCAAGCGAGACGCTTACCCTACGATTTTCAGCAGGCTACCAAGTGGGATTCATCCCCGGTTCTTGGGAGGTCGCTTGTTCGGCTTCGGGCTGCGTTTGACGACGGCTTTGGGACCGCGCGACGCATGGCCGCGTGTGACCGGTTTCGTGGCACGACTGGCGGTGGACGCATTGCGAATCGGGCGGGCACGGGCGGGCGCTCGTCGCGTCGGCGCACTCGTGGCGAAGTGAGTCAGCACTTTGAGTTCGACTGGCGTCAGTGGGCGATAGGCTCCGATGGGCAAGTCGCCGAGCCGCATGGGACCGAAGCCAATCCGTTTCAATCGCATCACCTTGTGCCCGACGCGCGCGAACAGGCGTCGCACTTCGCGGTTCTGACCTTCAGTCAGCACGACTTCCAAGATGGTCGATTTGCCGTTGGTCTTGACGCGCCGAATGTCGCGCACGCGAAACTTGCCCTCGGTGAAGTACATGCCGTCACGCAGTTGGCGCAGCACTTCGTCGGACGGAGTCCCGGCAACCAGACAACGATAGAGTCGCTCGACTTGGAATTTGGGATGAGCCAACCGGTGCGCCAATGCTCCATCGTTGGTAACGAGAATCAGACCTTCCGAGCCTTCATCGAGTCGCCCGACGGTGAAGAGCCGACCGAGCGACTCGGGCAGGAGATCAATCACGCGGACTCGTCCCAACGGATCGGCGTTCGTGCAGTGAACACCGGTTGGCTTGTGAACGAGATAGTGCCGCTTGCGTTCGATCTTCACCCGCTCACCATCGACGCACACATTCTGCGTCTCAGGATCGACCTTGATGCCCAGCACGCGAACCGTCTTGCCATCGACCGTCACGCGGCCTTCGACAATGTACTCTTCGCAATGCCGGCGCGAAGCCAATCCAGCGGAGGCCAAGACTTTTTGAAGTCGCTCGGTGGTGGGACCGATTTCGTCCAAGTCCTCCTCTGCGGCGGCCTTCTTGGACTTGCCGCGTGCCGAGGATTTTGTGGCCGCCCCTTTTGCCGCCGTCTTCGCCCGGATTGGCTTGGGCGGAGCAGCGGTTTCAGCGTCGGCCTCATCGAGGTCGAGCAGTCCCTCGTCGTCGAGAGATTCCTCATCGGAGTCCGCATCCGATTCCTCAGTCACATCCTGCGAGGCACTGCGGCGCGAAGCCCGTCGCGCACGCGCCGCAGCGGAGGGGGACGGAGATGTCGTCGAAGTCGGTTCGTCGTCGAGTTCGGAGAGCGGATCGGCAGGCAGGTCGGATGTCATGGAGGTCAACATTTCTGGCGGGAGTAAAAGAATCGGCGGGAGTGTACCGATGAAGGCGTTCTCAAAGAAGGAACGCGCCAAAACGCCTAAGGCCAACGGCAGGCTGCTGCTCCGCCCGCGCATCGTGCTGCCGCGTGCCGACGACTCGACCGCCGCCGTGCGATCGATCGCCGAAGAAACCGTCAGCCCCGAGACCGCGCGCTGGCTGGTTTCAGGTCCGATGCAGGAGGTCGTCACGCGAGGGACCGGCGGGGTGGCCGGGGTTGGAGCCGCTTTGGGCGAAACCCCGGTGGCGGGAAGTTGGGCGACGTTTCGCGTGCCAAGATGAATGACGCGTCCTGCGTTTGCTAATGATGCCTGACGTGATTCTTTGAGTCCTTGTCATCAACCGGGGTTTCGCCCAAAGCGGCTCCAACCCCGGCCACTCCACCACTCCACCACTCCGCTGGCCACCCCACCGTGATCGACGTGAGAAACCGATGCACTACCGCGACAGACTTCAACGTCCCCGTGGCTACAACGATCCGGGACATGCTCACGAGTTGACCTGCTCCTGTTTTCGGCGGCTCCAGATGTTGTCCAAGGATCGGACGTGCCAATGGCTGGCAACGGAGGTTCGTGAGGCGTGCCGCGAATTGAAGTATTGGCTTTGGGCCTACGTTTTCATGCCGGACCACGTGCATTTGATCGTCTGTCCGCGAGAGGACGTGTATGACACGTCGCAATTCCTCAAGCGAACCAAGGAACCCGTCAGCCGACAGGCCGTGCAGTTTTTGAAGCGCGCAGCGCCCGACTGGCTGACTCGAATTCAAGTGGTACGGGGAGAGACTGTCGAACATCACTTCTGGCAACCTGGACGAGGGCACGACCGAAACATCACGACTACGCGCACTTTGCTGAGGATGATCGATTACGTTCACATGAATCCGGTTCGCAAGGGTTTGGTCGAACACGCTCGCGATTGGAAATGGTCGAGCGCCGGATGGTATGAAGGAACGCCGTTGAACGATCTCAAGCCCGACCCCATCCCGTGGGATTGGCTGGAAGACCAGTGGTCAATTTCATGATAGACAACTCGCCATCGACCGGGGTTTCGCCCAAAGCGGCTCCAACCCCGGCCACCCACCGCGCGGAGTAAGACGGCCCCGTTCAAACCCATGCCCTCCAAGGAGCCTGCATCGTGTCGAGTCTGCCCAATCCCATTGAAGAACTGCTGACGGCCTATTTCGCAGGGCCGGCGTTGTTGCGGGAGTCGGTTCGCGGACTCACGGCCGAGCAGGTGCG
>JAYSQC010000029.1:0-7963 GCA_043721755.1 Schlesneria sp. | reverse complement strand
CTGGGAAGGGCTGGCCTCGATTTGGATTTCGCCCGAATCGAGCTTGGAAGCCTTCGTCCAGTTGATCTTCAATCCACGCAACTGGCTGAGCTTCGGAGGAGCCGCCGTACTGTGGTTGGGTGTGTCGTCGCTGTGGTTTCTGCGACATCGCCTGCGCGGCTTGAGGTTGGGCTGGTCTCGAAAACAGCGTTCGCTTCAGACCACGCCACGACGTTGGATTGAGTTCTACGAGCGGTTCGTGCGGCTGATGAAGTCGCGTGGACTGGAGCGTGATCCCACGCAAACCCATCTCGAATTTTCCGCCCGCGTCGCCGAGGCGTTTGCTACGGAACTCCGTGCCGTTGGCCTCAACGAAGTGCCGTTGGCGCTCTCCCGTTTCTTCTGTCGAGTCCGCTTCGGCGACGAATTGCTTTCAAAAACCGAGGCTCTCGAAATCGACTTGCTGCTGACTCAACTCGAAGCGACTCTCACACCCACGCCGCGATCACCGCGTTAAGGAACGGGGCCGCAATGACTTTCCTTTCCGATGAGCCTAAGGCACTAGCCCCGGTTCGTGTCATCTGAACCGGGGCTAGCGCCCTGCGGCTCGTAGCAGCCTGCTTCACTTCGGAAAGTTATTACGGCCCCGTTCCTTAAGGGGAGTTGCGTTTGGTCAAACGCCCTCTTTACGATTCCCGCCGCTCACCACCTTCACGTCTCGAAGGTGGCCTCTCGCCCCTCACATCAGTCCTGGGAAGCCATCATGATTTCAGTTCGCACACAGTTTCGTTTACTGGCCCTGACAGCCGCCGCAGTCCTCGGCTCGGCTGGCCTCTATTCGCTCGTCCCCGGACAGGCTTCAAAAGCCCTCGCGGGTGGCACCGTGGAGCGAATCATTGGCGGCACGGTGGCCAACAGCTCGCAGTTCAAAAATGTCGGTGTCTTGAAACAGCGGTCGTTCAAGTTCTGCACGGGGACCGTGATCGCTCCGAACTGGGTGCTGACTGCCGGACATTGCTGCGAAGGAATTCGGCCCAGCCAGTTGAGGCAGTTTTCTTTTGAAGTCGATGGGAGGAACTACAACTGGGCTGCGACTTACATCCACCCGGCCTACAACTTTCCCGATGGCGATGTGGCGCTGATCAAGCTCAAAACAAACGTGACCGGAATCACACCGGCCGTGCTGCGCAACGCGGCTCCGCGCGTCGGCGACTTCATGACGATCGTCGGCTTTGGACTGACAGGGACCGGTGCCAGCGGGACGACCGGTGGCTCGGGGATCAAGCGCTTCGGCACCGTGCGGTTGGATGGTGTCGATCCGTTCTTCGTCACATGGAACTTTGACTCTCCCGAGTTGAACAACACGGCACCGGGTGACTCGGGCGGACCGGGCTTCGTCGGTGGCGAGATCGCTTCCGTCTGTAGTGGCGGCTCGAATGAAGATGCGGGCTGGGGAGACCAGTCGTTCAATACTCGTACCGATGCTTATCGGACGTGGATCAACACCACCCTGCGGCGCGCGGCGGCTCGTGACGCTGTTCCAAGCGGAGTGCGGGCACTCGTTGATCCTATCGCCGCCGCCGAATTGGCTGCCGAGGCCCTCCCCGGTACGACTTACATTGACTCGACCATTCGCTCGCTCGTGCTGGACCGCAAGTCGAAGTGATGCGGCAACGAGCCGTTCCTGACGAGTGTCAGAGAAAGAGAACATCAGCGACCCGGTGGCCATCCGCTTCCGGGTCGCTGTCGTTTTGGAGTTCGTGGCATTGAATGAGCGGCCAACGATTGGCGGGACATCGGTCGCCGTTTACCATCCGCCCCGTCTTGATCGTTCGTTCATTCTCGGAGCGTGCTCATGTCGCCAGGTCACTCGCCCAATCACTCGCCCGAAGTTTCGCGTCGCATGGCACTCGGAGCCGCCTTCGCCTCGGTTGGCACTGCCGCCGCGCTGCAGGGGCCGTGGGGATTGGCCAGCGTCGCTCAAGCCGCTCCCGGTGATGCGGCCAAGCCGGGCAAGCGTTATGCGATGAAGAAGTCGATCAACCAGTGGGCCTTCCCCTATCCCGAGAAGATGTCGATCGAGCAGTGCCTCAAGCTGGCCAAGGCTGCCGGGTTTGATGCCATCGAGTTGAACTACGACCTCGACAACGACCTCTCGCCCAAATCGGGAACGAAGGAATACACCGCGATCCGCCAGATGGCCGACAAGATCGGCATCCAGATCAGCGGCCTCTGCTCGTTCCTCTTTTGGCCATATCCGTTCACGAGCCACGATCCCGCCAAGCGCGCCCGCGCGCTGGAACTGGCCGGACTGATTGCGAACGCCGCGCATGACCTCGGGACGGAAAACGTTCTCGTCGTGCCGGGAGCCGTTCACATTCCGTGGCGCACCGATTACGAGCCGGTCGCCAACGACCTTTGTCTCTCGCGCGCGAAGGAAGCGATCGGCAAGCTGATCCCGACGGCCGAGAAGCTGAAGGTCAACCTGAACATGGAGAACATCTTCTTCAACGGTTTTCTCATGACTCCGATGGAGATGGTCGAGTTTGTGGACGGCTTCCACAGCGAGCGGATTCACGTCCATTTCGACACCGGCAACATCATGCAGTACCAGTTCCCCGAACACTGGATTCCGATCCTTGGTAAGCGGATCAAGAACGTCCATTTGAAAGAGTTCACCAAAAAGGGAACCGATTCGTCGCTGGAGTCCTTCCGCCCGCTGCTGGATGGCACCACGAACTGGCCCGCCGTCCTCGAAGCCTTCGACCAGATTCACTATCGCGGCTACCTGACCTTCGAGTACTTCCACCCCTACCAGCACTGGCCCGAAGCGCTGGTCTATCAGACTGCTGATTCGCTCGACCGAATGCTCGGGATCAAGTAGCCGGTTGCATCAAAGCCCATCCGCCGGAGAATGCCCTCTGTCACACAGAGGAACAGGTCCGCAATAACTTCCCGATCTGTCTGGTTTTCCTCCCTCCCCTCGGCGGGGAGGGAACAAGAAGGAACCTCGGGAAGTTGTTGAAGTCCCACGCATCGCCAGTTTCGTCATCAAGGTTGAAACATCATGGCCGTCCTGCAAGTCACGACCACCTACTACCCCGAGTCGGATGGAAAGCCCATGGGAGAGACCGACCGTCACATCCAGGCGATCATTCGTCACCGGGAAATCCTGCTTCAATACTTCGCTGGTCAACAGGTCTACGTGTCGGGCAACCTGCTCGTGTACTACGAGCAAGGAAATCCGAGAAAGTTTGTCGTGCCGGACACCTTCGTGGCCAAGGGACTGGAGCAACGAGAGCGTCGCACCTTCAAAACGTGGGTGGAACGAAAGGTTCCGGATGTCGTGATCGAAACCACGTCGCGGAAGACTCGCCGGAAGGATCTCATCGAGAAGCCCGTCCTCTACGCCAAGCTGGGAGTGAAGGAGTATTTCCTGTTTGACCCCGACTCCGAGTACCTCGATCCGCCGCTGCAAGGCTATCGAGCAGCCCTCGACGGTTTCGAGCCGATGATCTCCGACGAAAATGACGGACTGGTGAGCCATGAACTTGGCCTGCGATTGATCGCCGAGGACGGCCTCATCCAGTTCTATCGGCTCGATACGGGGGGACGATTGCTGACTCACGCCGAAAGCCGTGAGGATGAGGCGGAAGCACGAGAAGCTGCCGAAGCCCGTGCGGAAGCGGCCGAAGCGGAAGTCGCGAGATTGCGCAAAGAACTCGCTCGCCGCTCCGCTCAAAACTAAGGAACTGGTCCGAAACGGGCCTCAGAACCGAAGCTCGACTCTCGCGACATTCACTCGTTCGATAAGACTCACCCCTCCTATGCCCGCTCCCATCCTCTACTGCGGCGACACGAACCTCGACGGTGCCGCCAGCTACCTCGCTGGACTGATGACTCATTTCGGCTGGGCCTTCGATTACGTGCCGAGCCACGTCCCGATGACGCGCGAGTTGATCGAGCGGCCTCATTCGCTGCTGATTCTCAGCGACTATCCGGCCTCGCAATTTGATGAGGAACTGCAGCAGCTTGCCTTGAGACGGGTCGAGAGTGGTATGGGGTTGTTGATGATTGGCGGTTGGGAGTCTTTTCATGGTGTCGGCGGCGATTGGCAGGACACGCATCTCGGTCGAGTTCTCCCCGTCGAGATCGGACAACGTGATGATCGGGTGAACTTTTCACAATCGACTCTGCTCGCGCGAGACTATGGCCTCGATGAGCATCCCGTGATTAAGCATCTACCTTGGGACGAGTCCCCCCCGACGATTGGGGGCCTTAATCGCGTTCAATCCAAGCCTGGCACCGAAACGGCTCTGTTCGCTGTGCCGCACAAGGTCTACGTGCAGAATGCTGAGTTTGTCTTCGATGCGAAAAAGCCTTACCCAGCGCTCGTGCTTGGTGAAAACTCAATTGGCCGGACCGCCGCCTTCATGCCCGATGTCGCTCCCCACTGGGTCGGCGGCTTCGTCGATTGGGGACCGAAACGAGTGAAGGCTCAGGCGGCGGGGGCTTCGGCGATTGAAATCGGCAGCTATTACGCTCAGTTTTGGAAACAACTGCTCTCGTGGGTGGGGCGGCTGGAGTGAGCGGGATAGGAAGAAGTTTGAACCACGAATCTCACGAATCGACACGAATCAAGAGAGGCGAGCAGGTGAGTTGAGAAGCGTTCACCAGCATTCCTCGCTGCTGATTGCTCCGTCCTTCTCCTGTTCTTCATTCGTGTCGATTCGTGAGATTCGTGGTTCAAAACTCTTCGCCTTCCCCTCTTCCCCTTTCGTGCTTTTCGTGTCTTTCGTGGTTCCAACTTCCAAGGGTCTTGTTGAATGGCAACTGGCAATGTTCTCGTCGGGCAGTCGGGTGGACCGACTTCGGTGATCAATGCGTCTCTGGCGGGAGTCGTCGAGACGGCGATGAAGTCGAAGAGGATCGGTCGTGTCTTCGGAATGCGGTTCGGGATTGAGGGGGTGCTCAACGACTACCTCGTCGATTTGGGAAGCGAGTCGCCGGAGGTGATCGCCGGGTTGAGGTCCACGCCGGGGAGCGCCCTCGGGTCGAGTCGGCTCAAGCTGAAGGACGAGCATTTCCCAGCGGTCCTCAAGCAACTGAAGAAGTACGACATCCGCTACTACTTCATGGCGGGAGGCAACGACACGATGGACACGATTCATCGCGTCACGAAGTACGCCAACGAGCACGGTCACGAAATGGTCGGCGTCGGCGTGCCGAAGACCGTCGATAACGATCTGTTTGGCACCGACCACACGCCCGGCTATCCGAGTGCCGCCCGGTACGTGGCGATGTCGGTGCTTCAGGCGGGAGTGCTGGCCCGCGACATGCAGAAGGTCGATCAGTTTGTGATCTTCCAGTCGATCGGCCGGAGCGCCGGCTGGCTACCCGCTGCGGCGGCGCTGGCCCGCACGAGCGAACTCTCTGCCCCGCATGTGCTGCTACTTCCTGAACGCCGCTTCAATCAGGCCGCGTTCCTGCAAGCGGTCGCGGCGGCTCACAAGAAGCAAGGGTTCGTGAGCGTCGTCTGTGGTGAGGGCGTGACGAACGAAGATGGCTCGCCGCTGAGTGCCTCACAAACGAAGGACAAGTTCGGCAACGTCGAGTTCGGCGCGATGGGCGGGACCAGCGCGGCGATGCTGCTGCACCGGATGATCGCCAACGAATTCGGCTGGCGCGGCGAGTTCCAAGTCTCCGAATCGCTCCCCATGTGCGCGGCCGATCGCACCACGAAGCTCGACATCGCCGAAGCCTACGCCTGCGGCAAACAAGCGGTGAAACTGGCTCTGCGCGGCGAGGGGGGAGTCATGGTGACGATGCAGCGCACCAACAAGTCGAGCGAACCGTACGCGATCGACTTCGGGACCATCTCGCTCAGCGAAGTCGCCAACCACGAACGCCCGATGCCCGACAACTTCATCACGAAAGACGGCTTCAGCGTGACGAAGGCGTTCCTCGACTATGCGGTTCCGCTCGTGGGAGAGCTGCCGAAGTACGCCAGCCTCGCGGCCAAGCGAGCGAAGGCGTGATTGAGTCGCTGTTTTTGAGTCAGTTGTCTTCGGGCGTAAGCCCTGCCTTTGATTCTGAGCGGGGCGGCGTAAGCCCCCTGGCTCTTCGTTCAGCTAGACCGTAAGAGCCAGGGGGCTTACGCCACCCCGCTCAGAGAGAAGAGAATTAAGACGAGCTTACGCTCAAGAGAACAACAAGTGGTCAACTCAGCGCAGCCACGAAATGTGAACCCATATACCCAACGGCCAATACTGAGCGTGACCGCTTTCGTGGTCATCTTGTGGATAGTTGCCTGGATCGGTTTGGAGCGTCATTTAGCAGAGCGAGAATATGCGGCCTATCACCGCCTCCGTGCGTTAGGAGCGACCGGTGATGACTGGATCAGTTTTAAAGAAATGATTACGGGCAGGCCGCCCATCGTTCAAATCGACATCCCTGCAACCGTCCCATTCGATACTGCTTTGGAATCGCTGGCAGACATGGGGAACGTAGAATCAATCACGCTTCACCGTGCGTCAATCAGCAATGAAGAATCGAATGCTCTGAAACGATTCGAAAAGCGGGTCAAACCGAGTTCGCGAAGGTTCATTCGAGTTGTGCTGACAGATGCAGATAAGAAATGACATCGGTGTCGGACAACATTGAGCCACCTGACCCAAATTGTGATCGGTTCAGCAAAACCGTAAGAGCCAGGGGGCTGACGCCGCCCCGCTCAGAGAGAAGAGAATCAAGACGAGCTTACGCTCAAGAGAACAACAAAAAGGAAACCGAAACGTGCAAGCTGACCAAGCTCCCTATTCCCAATTCAACCTCGTCCGCGACATGCTCGCCGCGGCGGATGCCATTCAGTCGTTTGACCCCGGCGTGGTGAAAGCGACCGCCGCTTCGATCACTTCTGTTGGAAAGCTGCTCTTCACCGGCGAGGGTTCCAGCCGTCTGTTTCCCGCGAAGAGTGCCATCCGACATTCGAGGCAACAGGGTTGGAACGCGACACTCCACACTGAGGCCGGGCGGCAGTCGCAGGATTACGCGCTGGCCGATTGGGCGGTGCTCGGCATGTCGAATTCGGGCCGCACGGCGGAGGTGATTCGACTGTTCACGAGCCTGAAGGCTGCGGGACACTCGAAACGGTTCAGCCTCACCGCAGCAGCCGATTCGCCGCTCGAAGGACTCGCCAACCGAGGCCATGTGCTGGCGTGTGGCAAAGAGGGAGCGGTCGCCGCGACGAAGAGTGTTGTCGAGCAGGCGCTGTTCTGCCGGGCACTCGTCGAAAGCATGGCCGGGCAGGAGACGCTCGCGCCGCGACTGGCCGGGTTGGCCGAGCAGGTTCGCACGGCGCTGACGATGCCGGTCGATCCGGCTCTCACGCAGAAGATCAGCGACGCGGGGACGATCTATTTCGCCGGTCACAACGATGGCGTGGCCGAGGAACTGACGCTGAAGACCAACGAGATCACTCGCAAACGAAGCGACTATCTCGAAGGAACCTACGCCGTGCATGGCGTCGAAGAAATCATGCAGGCGAGCGACGTGGTCATCTGGATCGACCCGTTTCAAGAATCGGAGCAGAAGTTCCACGATGTGCTGGTGAAGGGAGTCGGCCTGACTGTGATTGCGGTCTCGTCCCGCCCAACGATGTTCCCCACGATCACGATCCCCGACGCAGGCGACTTGTCCGGCTTCGTTCAACTGGCCGCCGGTTGGAACCTGCTCGTTGAAGCGGGGATGAAGCTCGGCATCAACGTCGATAAGCCCGAGCGAGCGAGAAAGGTCGGCAACGAGTTCGTGGGATAAGGGGCTGTGCATTTACTACGTCCGCGAGTGGCCAACAAAACGTAGGGTGGGACCAGCGGCGCTTCGCCGCGCCGGCCCACCAGTTTCGCTGCCAACGAGTATGGAGTGGTGGGCCGGCGCTCGAAGCGAGCTGGTCCCACCCTACGACGCGACCGACTGCTCACTCTCGGAC
>JAYSQC010000028.1:0-4625 GCA_043721755.1 Schlesneria sp. | reverse complement strand
GTCGACTCGTTGCGATCCGCGAAGGTGGAGCAACTCGAATCGCAAGCCAGTCTGCTGGCGCTCAACAGCGCGGCGGCAGTGGAATTCGCCGACACCGCTCAGGCGGATCGGCTGTTGGCCGCGCTGAAGTCCGAGTCTGCGATCCGCTCGGCCGCGCTTTATTCCGCCGACGGCGAATTGATCGGCAGCTATCCGAATCGCGCGAAAGCCGAAGTCGCTTTTGACGCGGCCGCGAGTCTCCCTGCGGGTCATTCTCTGATGCAGCAGCCGATCACCAACGGGGGCGAGACGCTGGGGCAACTCAGGTTTCTGGTCGACTTCACGAGCGTGGGCGAGTCAGTGCGACGGTATTTCGTGCTGACAGTGATCGTCGGACTTGTGTCCTGGATGGTCGCCGTTGGAGTGGCGATTTACTTGCAGCGCGACATTGTCGCGCCGATCGATCAGCTCGCGAGCGTGTCGCGCAAGGTGGCTGACGAAGGCGATTACGGACTGCGAGTGGAAGGCCAAGTAGACGGCGAACTGGGAGATCTGTTTCGCGCGTTCAACGGCATGCTGACCACGATTCAATCGTCGAAGCAGCAACTTCAGGAAGCCAATGACCGGTTGGAGCAGCGGGTCGCAGAACGAACCGCCGAACTGGAGCGAGCTCGGGACGCCGCCGAAGCGGCGAGCCGCGCCAAGAGCGACTTCCTCGCCAACATGAGTCACGAAATCCGGACGCCGTTGAACGCCGTCATCGGCATGACCGAGCTGGTTCGCGATACGGAACTGACCGCCACGCAACGCGAATATCTCGGGATGGTGCAGGAATCGGGCGAGTCACTGCTCGCGGTCATCAACGACATCCTCGACTTCTCGAAGATCGAGGCGGGCAAGTTGAGCCTCGAAGAAGTTCCGTTCAACGTGCGCGAAGTTCTGGGCGACACGATGAAGTCGCTCGCCTTGCGTGCCCACCGGAAGCAGTTGGAGTTGGCGTGTCACGTCGCGCCGGATGTCCCGTTCGCGGTGACCGGTGATCCGCATCGGCTGCGTCAGATCGTCATCAATCTCGTAGGCAACGCGATCAAGTTCACCGAGGCCGGTGAAGTCGTCCTCGACGTGGCCCTGCAACAACTCAGTGACGATGGACTCGTCCTGCACTTCCGCGTGCAAGACACCGGGGTCGGCATTGCGCAGGACAAGCTCGATACGATCTTCGAGGCGTTTGAGCAGGCCGACACCTCCACCACGCGACGTTACGGCGGGACCGGCTTGGGACTGGCGATCGCGTCGAGCCTGGTCGAATTGATGGAGGGAAACATTTGGGTTGAGAGCGAAGTTCTTCGCGGGAGCGTGTTTCATTTCACCGCGCGCTACCGACGGACCAGTGCCGAGAACATCGCGACGGCCTCGTCGATTCATCCGCCCATGCTCAACGGGCTGCGAGTGCTCGTCGTCGATGACAACAGCACCAACCGCCGGATTCTGACCGAGATGCTGACGAACTGGGCGATGCACCCGCTGGCGGTCTCCAGCGTCGCCGACGCACTGGATGAACTGGAACGGATGGCGCGTGCGGGGTCGCCCTATGCACTGATTCTGACCGACTCCAACATGCCCGTGCAGGATGGCTTTGAACTGGCTGAGCGGATTCAATCGAACCGCGCGCTGTGCGGCTCGATGATCATGATGCTCACTTCGGCCGATCGGCCGGACGACTTGAAGAAGTGCGACAAACACGGAATCGCAGCGTATCTGATCAAGCCCATCAAGCAGTCGGAGTTGCTCGACGCGATTGTCCTCGCGGTGGGAGCCGACTCCTCGTTGAGAGTCACTTCTACAACATCCGCCGCACCGAAAAAGCAGGCGTCGCGGCCAAGATCAATCCTGTTGGCCGAGGACAGTCTCATTAACCAGAAGCTGGCGATCGGGCTGCTGGAACGTTGGGGGCACACCGTCACTGTGGCCAATAACGGTACCGAAGCGGTGTTGCTGTCGAAGGAACAGCCGTTCGATCTGATTCTGATGGATGTCCAAATGCCGGAGTTGGATGGTCTCGACGCCACACTGGCGATCCGCGCCCGGGAACGCGCTTCGGGGATTCACATTCCGATCATCGCCATGACGGCTCACGCGATGAAAGGGGACCGCGAGCGGTGCCTCGAAGTTGGCATGGACAGTTACCTCGCCAAACCAATCCGAGCCGAGCAATTGTTCCGGCAGATCGAAGAACTTTCAGGAGCGGCAACTGTGAGCGGAATTGCGGGGGAAAATGGGAATGGCAATGGCGCGATGTCGGAATTGAATCTCGTCGATTGGGAGGTCGCCTATCAAGCGGTCAATGGCGACCAAACGCTGCTCGAACAAGTCATCGCCGCGTTCTTGGAAGAAGGACCGCAACTGCTGCAGACGATGAAGTTGGCGTCCGCTGCCGGGGAATGGAAGCGGTTCCAACGTGCGGCTCACACGCTGAAGAGTGCGCTTCGCACGTTCGGTGTCGCATCCGCCGATCCCGTTGAAGAATTGGAACTCACCGCAAAATCAGGAAACACCGTCATCACGCCCGAGACGGTGGCTCAGATCACGGGACTGGTTCAGCCCGCGCTGGACGAAATGCAGCGCCGCTTGAACTCGCGCGGGGCGGGCGTCACTATTTAGCAGCGTGTTGAAAATCGTAGGGTCAGCGTCTCGCTTGCCCGTGAATGCCGTTGCAAAAATGGCAAGCGAGACGCTGACCCTACGTTCGCTCCACACCCCTTTCACATCGTCTCCGACTCGACCTCACTTCCACCTGAGAACCGCATCATGCCTACCGTCTTAATCGTGGATGATTCCTCGACTGATCGGCTTCGCGCTGGCGGGTTGCTGCATCAGATCGACGATTTGAACATTGAGTACGCCGTCGATGGCAGCGATGCCCTCATCAAAATTGAGTTGCATGTGCCCGACATGGTCATCACGGACTTGGACATGCCCGAACTGAACGGCCTCGAACTGGTCGCCGTCATGCGCAAGGTGTATCCCATCGTGCCGGTCGTGCTGATGACCTCGCGCGGCAGCGAGGACATCGCGGTCCAAGCCCTGCGTGCCGGTGCGTCCAGCTACGTGCCGAAGCGGATGCTCAACTTCCAGCTAGCGGACACCGTGCGACAGGTCTTTGCCGTCGCGCGAGAAGACCGAGGACGGACGCGCCTGATGCGTCGGATCACTGGGCAACAGGTTCATTTCGCGATCGAGAACGACAATGAATTGATTTCCTCGCTGGTTCATTACCTCCAAGAGTGTGCATCGACCGTCGGAGTTTGCGACGAAGCGGATCGCGTGCGAACGGGCGTCGCGCTGCAAGAGGCGATCACGAATGCCAGCTTTCATGGCAATCTCGAGGTCTCTTCCTCGCTGCGTGAGATTGATCATCGGCAGTATTACGACCTGGCGCGCGAACGCATGACGCAGCCACCCTATTCGCAACGCCTGATCCGCGTCTCGGCCCGCTTTTCGCCCGAGGAAGCCGAGTTTTGCATCAAGGATGAGGGGCCGGGATTCGACCGCAGCACGCTCCCCGATCCGACTGATCCCGCCAACTTGGAACGTCCGTGCGGGCGCGGTCTGCTGCTGATGCAGACGTTCATGGACGACGTGAAATACAACGTCCTCGGTAACGAAGTGACGATGGTCAAACGCCGCAAGTCGCCCGCCACCGAACGAATTCAAGGAATCGCCCGATGAGAGTACCCAAACTTTTCAAAACGATCACGGCGGGGCCGGTCCTCGTAGTCGAACTACTCGGTGTGGTGAGCAGTTTGGCCGACACGGCGGTCCTGCATGAACTCGAAGAGGTCCGCACAGAGTTGCGCAACGGCGGCCACAAGGCTCTCGTGATTGACCTCGCCGCAGCGACCTACTTCGGGTCGAGCCTGCTGGAGGCGATCCGCATTCTGTGGAACGACATCTCGGCGGTGGGTGGCCACATCGCGCTCTGCAACGCCTCGGAGATCGGTCGCGAAGTCTTGGAGATCGCCAAGTTCGACAAGGTCTGGCCGCTGGTCGGCTCGCGCGACGAAGCCATCAGAACCGTGACCATCTGACTTCAGAAGTCTTGGCCCCGAAGTCCGGCTTTTCGGAAAGCCGAACTTCTCCGTAAAAGGCGATCTCGTTTAACCGCGTGGGCAACGCCCCGCGCGACGGTTAGCGAGACAGATTTTAATGTCACTCGACGCACGGGGCGTTGCCCACGCGGCCAAACGAAGCGAACGACATCTGGCCGATGACCTCGCGTGCGAAACGACTGCCGCGAGACAACACTGTCGCCCTCTTGGAGGATGGCCCCGAGAGAAACCGCTGCGGAGGCTGTCGATTTCATTGTGTGATGTGCGGCTGATGTCTCCGCCGAACGCTCCCCACTGAGCGTGTCCGATCTGCCGCGGGAACGCTCCGGGTTGTGTCGTGAGGCCGTGACTGCGAGGCAGGGCGTTGTCTCACCGAGCAGCCACTTCACAGCGGAGGTCGTCGCAGGATGAGTCCGTTTGATTTTTGGAACAGCTTTTCGTTGAAGGGTCTTGGGTTGAACATTATGCAAGCGTTGGGCCGCAGCAAGACCAAGGGAAAAGTTCCGATTTACAACGAAGACGAACGCGAAGGTCTGC
>JAYSQC010000027.1:0-3070 GCA_043721755.1 Schlesneria sp. | reverse complement strand
TCGCAGCACTCGACATGTTCTCGCACTCCGTTGTTGAGGGACGCGAGAAACATAGACGCGACATATGCTTAGGGCGATATCACTTTTCGGATAGCCTCTGAGACCCACGCCCATTCGGAGTCGCGCGTACGGGTTGTCGTGTGTGCGACGTTCCTTTGAGTCATGGTGAGCCGGGCTGAAAACATGAATGTTCAGCACGCATTCCACTGATGAACCCACACGAGCGAATCTCTGTTGGCAACACTGTGACTCAGCCTTCTCGAAAGCATCGTCACAACTGGCGGCAATTGCCTGAACCAACTTGCAGCCACAACATTCGCGTCCCCGCTGGGATTGCCGGTGTTCGCTTGAGGGATGAAAGCCCTTTCGCCGAGTAATCTTCGGTAGAGCTTCAGCATGGATCGGTGTTCGCCCGATTCCCAACCCGCTTCGCTGTTGTAAACAGGTGACCATCTGGGGAGTGCTTCGCCAGCAATGCGGAGGCCACTGAACTCACATTCCCCGCATGTGCGGAGGCGGCAAATCTCTTCCGGCAAATCCCGCCGTTGCAATTCGGTGCTTGTTTGAGCAACAATCCCGCCACTGTCTTACCCACTTCCCAAATCGGTCTCATTTAAAAAAGGCGTGTCATGATTAAAAGGCGTCTCCGTTACTCCTTGGGTTTCTCCCCTGATCAGACTCCGAGTTGGAGTTTCACTCGCCATTGTTACGCGGCAGGCGCGATGTCTCTGGCTTGCCTGTTCACGACGACTTGCCCTGTGAATATGACCGAATCCCTGTCGCCAGAACACTCGGCAATGTGTGTGTCCGGCCTGCATACGGTCGCCTGCAACAGCGGGATGGCGTTTTGTGCGATCCCTTACCCCGATGCCAAACGGGCAGCCGCAGCGAGAATTCAAACTGTGGAGCAGGCTCCGCAATTCCCCTTGGCGGATACTTTCAAACTGCACAGTCGGCCGACTGCCTCGAAGGTCATCTATTTGGACTTCGATGGCCACGCCACGACCGGCACCCCTTGGAATTCGGGTGGCAACACGATCACGACTGCGGTCTATTCGTTTGAAGGGGACAGCTCGTTTTCCAACAACGAACTGACACAGTTCCAAGAAATTTGGCAGCGAGTGACCGAGTGCTTTGCGTCATTCGATGTCGATGTCACAACGGAGCAGCCGCCAGTGGCGGACTTGATCAATTCGGGCGGCGGCGACACGCGGTGGGGAATTCGAGTTTGCATTGGTGACACGACTCCGTCGCCCGCGCCAGGCGCGGGTGGAGTCGCCTACTTGGGCAGCTTTAGATGGGACACGGACACGCCGACCTTCGTCTTCATTCAGGGTTCGGGAATTAATGGAAAGTACGTGTCCGACGCGACTGTCCACGAGGTGGGTCACACGCTCGGCCTGTCACATGACGGCCGTAGTACGCCGTCTGAAGGGTATTACACCGGGCACGGAACCGGGGTGACTGGCTGGGCTCCCAACATGGGCGTGGGCTACTACGTGAATCTCGTTCAATGGAGTAAGGGCGAATACACCGCGGCGGACAACCAAGAAGACGATCTGGCGATCATCGTCAATCCAACGAACAACGGCTGGGGCGGGCCAAACGGTTTTGGTTATCGCCCCGATGATGCGGCAAACAGCTACGCGACCTCTGCGGCAATCGCCGGAACGGTCGCGGGGGCGACATTCAACGTGAACCAGAAGGGCATCATCGAAAAGACGACCGATGTGGACTGGTTCAAGATCAGCGCCGGAGCCGGTTCCATCAATCTGGACGCGGTCGGTGGACCAGAGAACACGATGCTGGACATTCAACTGGAACTGTACAACGCTTCGGGAGCCCTGCTGACTACCAGCAATCCCGTAGATGAACTCGCCGCGTCGATCAGTCGAACAGTTGCCGCAGGGACTTACTACGTCAAGGTCGATGGCGTCAGCCGAACGGGGTCCGGTACTGGCAGTCCTCCTGACGAGGGATACACGGAATACAGCAGTCTCGGCCAGTACAAGATCACGGGAACGTATGCCGGCGGAGGCAGTGTGGTCGGTGGCAACGTCGTTGCGAACTACAACGACAAAACCAAGACGCTCACCCTGACGGGTGACGTGAGTTCCAATGTCGTCAGTGTCACCCAAAAGACGGGTCCTCACAGGATCGAGGTCGTCGGCTTGAACGGGACAAAGGTCAACAACAAGACGACGCCTTTCACGCATTCATTTACGGGGCCGATAAAATTTGGAGCCGTGATGAGTGACGGCAACGATTCGGTGTACCTGATTGGCGTCTATGCGACGCAGGTTTATCTCAATCTCGGAAGCGGCACCGACACTGCGGGGCTGCAGATGTGTACCGTCACCGGCAAATTGGACGTCAATGGTGGTACCGGGACCGGTATCAACCAGAAGCTGGTGACGACAACGAGTTCGATCCCGCCTGTCGGGCCAAACCGAATCATCAAGAACATCATTCATGTCCCGTGATGAATTGCGGGCGGCCAGTCGCCTGCTATTTGAGAAGTAACAAGAACCCCGGTCGAGCCTCGACCGGGGTTCTTGTTTTGGGGTGAGCATATACCGCACGCGGCCAAGCATGAGACTTTGGCAAGCCGCATGCCGTAAGGCTGCGGGTTCTTATACTTCGCGCGGCCGTAACTGACACTAACCCGAAATGTCAACGAGGGCGCAACTCACATCCTCGCTTACGCTTCGGGTTACTGTGACTCAGCGTCAAATGTGTCAGTTTCGGCCGCGCGAAGTATAATCGTCGCAAGAAACCCCGCGGCCTTACGGCACACCTAAATCATCTCACTCATGGTCGCGTGGGGTATTGCATCCCGAACGTTTGAAACGCTCTAGTGTAGTGTCTCACTCAGATGGGAACTTATTCGGTGTTCGTTTTCATAGGTTTTGTCGCGCTCACCTCCTGGAAACGTTGAGCGCACAATGTCCCGCAATTGAGAGACACTACACTAGGAGCCTGTCTTGGTCATCGGCGACCGAGGTTGCTATCGAGCCGCTCGATTTGGGGAAGTTGCGGTTGCCGGTGGTGGGCCGGGAGGTTGAGTGTG
>JAYSQC010000026.1:0-2185 GCA_043721755.1 Schlesneria sp. | reverse complement strand
GGCGTAAGCCCCCCGGTTCTTGGGCGTAAGCCCTCTTCGGAAGAACCGGGGGGCTTACGCCGCCCCGCTCGGAAACCTCTCACTTTGTACCGCGCGAGGTATAATATTCACGCCGCGCCTTTAGTTGTTTGCGCGACCGTCTCTGTGCGAACGAGGCGTCACTCTGCTTTTCCATCACGGTCCTCAATCATGTTCCCACGCCTCGTTTCACTGGCCGTGTTGTCCGCGCTGATCGTGCTGGTGGGCAGTGCCTTCTATCAGGTGGTCGTGCCGTTTTTGTTGCCGCTGTTTTTGGCGGCAGTACTGGCCGTCGTCAGTCAGCCGTTGCAACGCTACTTCATGGCGAAGACGGGCGGGCGGGGCGCTTGGGCGGCGGGGCTGACCACGATCGCGTTGATGGCGATGTTGGTGGTGCCGCTGGCCGTGGGGACGTTCGTCGCTGCGGTGCAGTTGCGGGACGTGGCCGACCAATCGCTCGGACGCGACTGGCGCGATGGCCTCGACCTGCTGTGGTCTCGGTTGATGGCATTGGATCTGGAGCGGCTCAGCCCGTACGTGCCGGGGGGACTCAGCGACACGCGGTTGGTGGAGATCAAGACGGAGCTTTCCAAAAACCTGCAATCACTGGCGACCATGCTCGCGGGAAAGACGTTCGACTACGCCACTTCGGCGCTCGGTGTGTTCGTCTCGTTGGCCATCTCGGGCGGCATGTTCGTGACCGCGCTCTACTACTTTCTGGCTGACGGTCCCGCGATCTTGGCTGCGACCGAAGAGATGCTCCCAGTACCGATCGAGTATCAGCGCCGTTTGGCGGACAAGTTTGCCACCGTCGTGCGCGCCGTGGTGACAGCCACGTTTCTCGCGGCGCTGGCGCAGGGGCTGGCCACCGCGTTGGCACTACAAGTTTGCGGGTTCGGCCATTTCGGAGTGCTGCTGGTGATCGCGTCGATCGTGTCGCTGATCCCGCTGGCCGGAGCGTGGATGGTGTGGAGTCCGTTCGTCGTCTGGTTGGCGCTGCACGGCAACTGGTTCGCGGCGATCGGCCTCGTGATTTGGGGCGTCGCCGTGGTCGGAATGCTCGACAACGGAGTGAAGCTGTACGTGCTTCAAAGCAACGCCGATCTGCATCCGCTGTTGGCGTTCATTAGCGTGATCGGAGCGTTGCAGGTCTTGGGATTGTGGGGCATCTTCATCGGCCCGATCGTCGCGTCCTGCCTGTTCGCCCTGATTCAGATCTTCAACGAAGAACTGCGGGCACTGGCCAAGGAACGCGAAGCGGCAGCAGTCGCGGTCACGCCACCGCCATTGTCCCCCACCGCACCGCTCTCGTCTGCGCCTCCCGCAAACGCAGCGGTGCTCACCAACGGAGGCGCTCCCGCAGCGCGAACTTAACCGGCGCTAGCCCTCGTTGCTGTTACGAATCGGCTCGCAAAGTCCGATCGCCGACACAAGCGATGAACGTGCCGCAGTTTCCCGAAAGCCTCAAAGCCGCTAACGATTCAGTACGAACATCATTTCCCGCCGAGCGACTTCCTATATCCATCCTCATCCAAACATCACGAAATAAATCTCATCACGGATTCCTCTTCGCTGACGTGTCCGACAGAGATCAAAGTAGTAGGCACATTCCCTGTGCCGTTCACCGAATTCCTCGGCGAATTACGGTCTCGCGGACGGCACGCGGAGTGTGCCTGCTACTTTTGTCGGACACGTCTTCGCTGCCTAAAAACGCCCTTGACGGATTTTACAGATTCACAGACAACTCCCGCGTTTTCTAGCTCGTGGGCCAGAAAGTGAATTAATTTAGTCAACAATCACCGTACGTTTTGATGCAGAATCAGTGGCGAGACGGTCCTCATTGGCGACAGATGTCGCTGTTTATATTGCCTCACGTCTCTCGCACGAGCTTCTGGAGCTGGGGTCAGTGGTTGTCTGTTTTGGCCTCTATCTTAATCGCATTTGCTGGCGTCAAAACGAGCCGCAGCACATCGTTTCACAGCCCGCATTTTTAACCTGAGCGACTTCTAAACCTCACGCGGCACAAAGCGAGAGGTTTCCGAGCGGGGCGGCGTCAGGCCCAATGGCACTCACTTTGGAAAGTAGTAGGCACATTCCATGTGCCGTAACCTGCAAATTGCGGACGGCACATGGAATGTGCCTGCTACTTTGCGGGCAAAGTGAGTGC
>JAYSQC010000025.1:0-12244 GCA_043721755.1 Schlesneria sp. | reverse complement strand
CAATTCCCAAGCCTCCTCGCACCGAAAACTTTCCGGCACTTGACGAATCGACGGACACTGCATTCATTACGCCATCAACTTTAGATGCGGAGGCCCTGGATGGTGAGTAGCATGGCGGGCACCCAAGTTAAGGCTGTTGTTTCGAGTATCGACGATCAATCCGACTCGGCAGCGAACTCCAACGCGGCCAGCAAGTCCTCTCGTTCGAGGTCTTCGTAATCGGCCAAAAGTTCATCGAACGTCATCCCGGAACTGAGCAGTTCCAAGAGCAGCTCGACGGGATAACGCAGCCCGCGAATGCACGGTTTGCCGTGGCATTTGTCGGGCTGAACGGTGATGCGGTTGAGCAACGTCGCCATGAAAGTCTCCTTGTGAGGCGGGGGATGTTACCGATTCAGACATCACCTTGCAGCGTCAGCACCAGTGAACGTTGCCCGCCGTGGTTGCGGTGTTCACAGAGATAGATTCCCTGCCATGTCCCGAGGCAAAGCTGTCCGTGGGAAATCGGGATCGTGACCGAGTTGCCGAGCAGCGCCGACTTCACATGGGCGGGCATGTCGTCCGGTCCCTCGCACGTGTGGACGTAGGGGAAGTCCTCGGGAGCGATCGCGTTGAACGACGACTCCAAGTCACGGGGGACATCCGGGTCTGCGTTCTCGTTGATTGAGACTGAGGCCGACGTGTGCTGGATGAAAACGTGCAACAGCCCGACGCGCATCGAAGCCAGTTCGGGAATCGCCTCGACCACTTGTCGCGTGATGATGTGAAAGCCCCGCCGATACGCGGGCAATGTCAGTCGATGCTGGTGCCAAGGCATGGTCGATTGGAGTTCCGAGAGTGAAGAGAGTGGGCGGTCTCAATGGTGGAGGGGGAAAAAGGGGAGGAGAGTGCGAAGTGAAAAGTGATCAGTGCAAAGTGCAAAGTGAAGAGAGCAATTGACGTTGTGAGCGTCATCCGAAGGGGGGAGGTGGCTCGTCTCATCAGCATCGCCCACCGACTCGCCTTCCCTCACTTTGCACTGATCACTGTTCACTTCGCACTCTCTTCCTCAGCACTCACTCAACTTCCCGGTGAGTCATCCCGACTGCTGGCCGCGCCAGCGCAGCCAGTGATCGGCCAGCACAATCGCGACCATCGCTTCGGCCATCGGGATGAAGCGCGGCAGCAGGCAGGGGTCGTGACGGCCTTTGGTTTTGATCGTGGCTGGCTCGCCGAGACTCGTCACCGTTGGCTGCTCGATCGGCAGGCTGCTTGTCGGTTTGACGGCGGCTCGGAGGATGATCGGCAGGCCGGTGGTGATGCCTCCCAACATGCCGCCGTGTCGGTTGGTGCGGGTCGTGATCCCGGCATGACCGTCGCGCGGGTGAGCGGCATCCGGAATGAAGTGATCGTTGTGTTCGCTCCCGCGCATCGTCACGCAGCCGAACCCGATCCCGTACTCGACGCCCAGCACGGCGGGAAGTGAGAACAGAGCCTTCGCGAGATCGGCTTTGATCTTGTCGAACACCGGTTCGCCGAGTCCCGCCGGAATATTTGTCGCCACGATCTCTGCCGCTCCGCCGATCGAGTCCCCCTCTTTGCGAACCTGTTCGATCAACTCAATCATCTTCGCGGCAGTGGTCACGTCGGGGCAGCGGACGATGTTCGGTTCGCCGTTCGGCAGGGTCTCGACCTGTTGGAGTGTGATCGCGGCGGGATCGGCGATGTTCGCCTTGATGTCGCCAACTTGCGTCACGTAGCCGATGACGCGCCCGCCGAATGCTTGCTCCAAAATCTTCTTCGCGACAACTCCCGCCGCAACGCGAACCGTGGTCTCGCGAGCACTCGACCGTCCGCCGCCGCGATAGTCGCGGAAGCCGTACTTCGCGTCGAAGCTGAAGTCGGCATGACCCGGCCGGTACAGGTTCTTGATGTTGCCGTAGTCCTTGCTGCGCTGGTCCTGATTGCGAATCAGAATGGCGAGACTGGTCCCGGTCGTGCGGCCCTCGAACAGACCGGAGAGAATCTCGGGCGTGTCCGATTCATCGCGCTGCGTGACGATGTGACTCTGTCCCGGTCGCCGCCGATTGAGATCGACGAGCAAGTCCTCGACGCTGAGTGCGATCCCCGATGGAACGCCATCCATGATGACCACATTCGCGGGGCCGTGACTCTCGCCCGCCGTCGTGATTCGAAACGCCTGTCCAAATGAATTGCCTGCCATAGTGCGGCCGATTGTAGGTGAGGGCTTTGGAAATCGAAACCGGAGCAACGTCGTTCAACGTGCCGAGGGTGCAGTCGTCCATTGGTGGTCATGCCAATGCCGCCCCGGAATCGAACGTCTGAGTTCCCTCCTCTCGGCGGGGAGGGTTAGGGAGGGGGGACGATGAGCGAGGGACGGTCTTTCGGCCAATCCTCCCCCCTCCCCAGCCCTCCCCGCCGAGGGGAGGGAGTTGGAAAGAAGCGGGTTCAAATCTCCGTTGACCACCAATCAACGACTGCACCCACGTGCCGAACGAACCTGTCACCGTCCCACGCTCTGCCCCGACCCGGCACTACTCCGCTTGAGGTCCGCTACAAACCGGACGTGCCCGTCACCGAGAGCCTCGATCAGTTCTTTGCGCAGGTTGGCGTTAACGGCCAGCTTTTGTTCGAGCGGCTTGTGGGCGACGTATCTCAGTCGCGCATCGTCGTCGGAGGAATCTACGATCAGCACGACATCGGCCTTGCCGGGGTTTTTTTGGAGGATGTCGCGGACGCGTTCGATGACGGCGCTTCCGTGCAGACCCTTTTGGAACTTGATCCAAACCTGCTTCGTGAACTCTTTCTCGACCTCTTCGAGCGACCACATCGCGTCCACGATGACGTTGGGTTCGCGGTTGCGTTTGTCGAGCTTGCCTCGGACGAAACGGATTTGTTCGGGTTCGACTTTCTCACCGAGCCGCGAGAATTCCTCGGGCCACATGATGCAGCGGACGACGCCGGTCGGGTCTTCAAAGTCGAAGTTCACGTACTTCGAGTGCCCATTGCGGCTCGGCTTCTTCGTCTGGGCCTTTTTGATCGCCGAGACCATGCCGCCGAGGATCACTTGGTCGCCGTCGTTCATGTCGATGAGTTGCTTGTTCTCATGCGTGGTGAACTGCTTGATCGTGTCGGCCATTTCCGAGAGCGGGTGTGACGTGAGGAAGAAGCCGAGCGCCTCTTTCTCGAATGCCAGCATCTCGCGCTGCGACCACTCGGGGACATCGGGCAGGTTCGCAGGAGACGCGGCTGAGGTGGCGGTCGCTGGTGTTTCGTCGTCGTCATCACCGCCGAAGAGGTTCTTCTGGCCGCGCTGCTTGTCGCGGGCGACGTTGGACGCAGACTGAACGGCGCGCTCAGTGACGGCAAACATCGCCGCGCGTCGTCCGCCCAGACAGTCACACGCTCCCGCCTTCACAAGCAGTTCGAGAATCCCCTTCGTGACGTGCTTCGGGTCACAGCGTTCCGCCAGATCAAAAATACTCTTGAACGGCCCGTTCGCGGCTCGTTCCGCCACGATCGCGCCGACGGCCCCTTCACCGACCCCTTTGATCGCGCCCAGGCCAAACGTCAACTTCTCACCATGGACCGCGAACTCGACATCCCCGATGTTCACGTTCGGCGGGATGATCTCGATCCCCATCCGACGGCAGTCATCGACGTGCTCGACCAGCTTGTCGGTCTCACCCAATTCGCAGGACAGCAGTGCCGCCATGAACTCGGCCGGATAGTGCGCCTTGAAGTACGCCGTCTGATACGCCAACGCCCCGTACGCGGCGCTGTGACTTTTATTGAACCCGTAGCCCGCGAACTTTTCGATCATGCCGAACAGTGCGGCGGCTTTGTCGGCGGCGTAGTTGTTCTCCTGCGAACCCTTCATGAACTGTTCGCGGTACTTGGCGATCGTCTCCAGCTTTTTCTTGCTGATCGCCTTGATGCACTGGTACGACTGCGGCAGCTCGATCCCGCCGAGGCGGTTCAAAATCCGCATGACCTGTTCCTGGTAGACCATCACGCCGTAGGTCTCGTTCAGAATCGAATCGACGATCGGATGGACACTGGGCAGTTTTTCGCGGCCGTTTTTCACGTCCACGTAGGTCATGACCATGCCGCCTTCCAACGGGCCGGGTCGGTACAAGGCCGACGTGGCGACGATGTCAGCGAACTTGTCGGGCTTCATCTTCGTCAGCAGGTCGCGCATCCCGCCCGACTCGAGCTGGAAGATTCCTTTGGTCTCACCGCGTTGCAGCAGTGCAAACGTCGCTTTGTCCTTGAGCTTCTCGCCCTTGATCAGATCCGCGGGGTCGATCTCAATGCCGCGATGCTTTTTGACGTTCTTCACCGTCTTGTCGAGGATCGTCAGGTTGCGGAGGCCCAGAAAGTCCATCTTCAGCAGCCCGGCCTTCTCGACCGTCGGGCCTTCCCACTGCGTGATGATGTCGGTCTTGCCGGTGATCGTTTGCAGCGGGATGTACTGCGAGATTGGCTCATCCGACACCACGACGCCCGCCGCGTGCGTTCCCGCACTCCGCGCGAGGCCCTCAATCTGTTTGGCCAGATCGAGGATCTCCTTGATCTTCGGATCGGACTCGTAGAGCGCCCTCAGTTCCGCGCTCTCTTTGATCGCTTCATCGAGCGTGATGTTCAACGTCTCGGGGACCATCTTCGCGATGACATCGACATCCTTCGGCGAGACGGAGAGGGCGCGTGCGACATCGCGGATCGCCGCCTTGGCCTTCAGTGTCCCGAACGTGCCAATCTGCGAGACGTTTGCTGAGCCGTACTTCTGTTTGGTGTAGTCGATCACCATCTGACGGCGATCGCGGCAGAAGTCGATGTCGATATCGGGCGGCTCGGTCCGGCTCGGGTCGAGGAACCGTTCAAACAGCAGGTCGTATTCGAGCGGACAGACGTGACTGAGCCGCAGCACATAGGCGACGATCGCACCGCACGCGGAACCTCTCGCACTGCACGGAATGCCCTTCTCGACCGCGAACCGCACGAAGTCCCATACGATCAGGAAGTAGCTGGCGTAACCCATCTGCTCGATGACGCCCAGTTCGTACTTCATCCGCGCCCGATGCACGTCGGTGATGTTGTCGGCCCCGTAGCGGTAGACCATCCCGTCCTCGCACAGTTCTCGCAGATAGTCGATGTCCTTCTTGCCCTCGGGCGGCTTGAAGACCGGGTAGTGCCGCGACTTCAGATCGAGCTGAATATCGACGCGGTTGGCAATCTCCTGCGACCGCGCGACGGCATGTTCGAAGCCGGGGAAGACCGCGTACATCTCTTCGGGGGTGCGGACGAAGAGCTGGTCGGTGTCCATCTTCATCCGCTTGGTGTCGGATCGCTCGACCTTCGTGTTCACGCACAGCAGCACGTCGTGCATCGCGGCATCGGACTGATTGAGATAGTGGGCGTCGTTCGTCGCGACGAGCGGCAAGCCCATCCGATTCGCGAGATCCACCGTCAGGTCCAGGCACTGCTTCTGAATGGCGAAGCCCGCATTTTGAATCTCCATGTAGAGCCGGTCGCCAAACACACGGCTGTACCACGCCGCCAGTTTCTCGGCCTCGTCCATCTTCCCTTGCAGCAGCAGCTGAGACAGTTCGCCCGCCGCGCAGCCGGACAACAGGATGATCCCCTCGCTGTGTGCTTCCAGCAGTTCCTTGTCGATGCGCGGCTTGTAATAAAAGCCTTCCAAGAACGACGACGACGACAGCTTGATGAGGTTCTGAAAACCGACGCGGTTCATCGCCAGCAGCGTCAGGTGATAGCTGGCCTCTTTGACGCGCGTCGCCCCGGCCTTGTCAAACCGCGACCCCGGAGCAATGTACGCCTCCAGCCCCAGCACCGGATTGACGCTCTTGTCTCGGCACTCGTTATAGAACTCGAGCGCCCCATACAGATTGCCGTGATCCGTGATGGCGAGGGCATTCATCCCCGCCCCCTTGATCTTCTTCACGACCTGATCGATCCGGTTCGCCCCGTCGAGCAAGCTGTAGTGCGTGTGACAGTGCAGGTGAGCGAACGGCTTCGATGCGACAGCGGCATCAGACACAGGAGCGGCATCAGACATGATTCGGAATCCCTTCCGCAACGAATGCGGGATGAGTACGAGCGTGGATGGTTCACCACGGAAAACACAGCGCGGACCTGAGCCGCTACTCACGTCTCGTTTCTTTGCATGCCGCGACGATTTGAGGGGGGCGACGAATCGAAACCGCCGAGCCTTCCGGACAGACTCCGCCTGTTTTCCCCGTGTCCTCCCGTGTTCCCCGTGGTTTTCTGTGTGAAGCCAGAAGAACCACGGGGAACACGGGAGGACACGGGGAAGAGGAAGTGGTGGCCGATCAAGGGACTCACTCAAACTTAGGCGGAGTTTGGGTTGCGGCGGAACGAAGTGAATCCGTGCTGGGTGTTCCGTGGTTGTATCTGACTTTTCTCGGTGGCGGGTTGAGCCAGCAAAGTGGGGCCGGATTGTACTGGCCGCACCGAGCGACTCAATCAACGGGAACGAATCCATCGAGCCGCCTTGTGCCCGAACTCTGTTCCCGCAACATCGGGCTTCGATTCGCCTCAGGCTCAGGCTATGCTCGCAACCGATTAGCTCGCTGGTGCGAACCGATTCAGGCCGGTTCGCGCGGTACTTCAGAAAGGCATGAACGATGTCCACATCCACAGTGGCCGCCTCCCCGCAGCCCATCATCTATCCCGAAACGGATGGTCTGCCGATGGCCGAGAACACGCGCCAATACAACGTGATCGTCACGATCAAGGAAAACTTGGAGCTGCTGTTCGCGAGCGACCCGCTGGTGTTCATCGCGGGCGATCTCTTTTGGTATCCGCGCGAAGGGGACAACAAACTGCGAACGGCTCCCGATGTCTTGGTGGCCCTCGGTGCGCCCAAGGGAGATCGCGGCTCGTACCGGACATGGGACGAACAGGGGATTGCGCCGCAAGTCGTGTTTGAGGTCTTGTCTCCCAGCAACCGCGTGGCCGAGATGACTCGCAAGTTCGCCATCTACGACGAACATGGCGTCGATGAGTACTACATCTTCGATCCCGAGGATGGACTCTGGACCGGCTGGCTCCGTCGAGACGGGCGTCTGCGCGACATCGACTCGATGCACGGTTGGACCAGCCCCCGCATGGGCATCCGCTTCGAGTCGATTCTCGAAACCGAACTGACGCTGTTTCACCCCGATGGCGAGCGATTCCTCGCTCCGCAAGAGATGAATCGCAAACGCCGCGAAGCGGAAGAGCAGCGCCGCGAAGCGGAAGAACGTGCGGAACTCGACCGGCTCGCCCGTGACCAAGCGGCTCAGCGTGCCGATCGCGCCGAGTTGCGTGCTGAAGCCGCCGAGCGTGCGGCCAGCGAGCAGCAGCGACAGATCGAGCAACTCACTTCGCAGTTGAAGTCGGCGGGAATCAACCCTGCTGCGGAGTGACGCAGCTTCACGAACGTAGGGTAAGCGTCTCGCTTGCCCGTGTATCTCGCTCGCCGGTGAATCTCACTCACCCGTGCATGAAGTTGAAAAACGGGCAAGCGAGACGCTTACCCTACGGTCTGCTACGAATGCCGCGCGACTTGCAGCGCTGCTCATTGCGGCCGATCGGGCGGCGGCCCACCTCCCGGTGGTTCAAACGCAGGCGGGGGCGGGGCGAGTTGGTTGAAGATTTCGCCGACGTTGGCTTTGTCGAGCAGGCCAGACTTGGACAAGTCTTGGGCGTCGAACAACTTTTCTGCCGCGCCGATCAGTTCGACCTTGGAGACCTGTCCGTTCTTGTCGGCATCGGTGCGACGAACAATGGCTCCGGCGAGCATCGTGCCGGGACGAAACATGTCGGGATTGAAGCCTCGTCCGAGTGGACCACCGAGTCCTCCCGGACGAGGCCCTCCATTGGGGGGACCGCCGCTAGGGCGGGAGGTTGAGGGAACATGGCGTTGAGCGTTGAGGCGAGAGACTTCTCGTCCGCCCAGCCCTTCACGTCGGGATCGCTCTCACTGAGGAGCTTGTTCGCTGCCGCGAGCCATTCGTCGCGCGCGAGCTTGGCGTCTTTGTCGGCATCCAGTTTGTCGAGGACCGGTTCACCGAGCATGTCGCCCGACTTGAAGTTGCCGGGGCCAAAGCCTGCGGGGATGTGACCCTTCGATCGTCCCTGTAACTACGCTTCGATCGACGCCTCGTCCGTCCGACCCACTCGGTGGCAACTCGGACGGACAACTTGAGATTGCGGGGTTGTTCCACAACGAGCCCGACGCGCCAGCGAGGGCAAACCGTTGTCGAAAGTGAAGTCCTCGCTTGCGCGTCGGGCTCGTGATGAACCCCTCAAGACAAAGTTGTTCGACCACTAGTGCTTCGTCAACACTAAGTTTGGGGGGTGGTGGTCGGGTGGCCGGGGTTGGAGCGTCTTCGCGAAACCCCCGGGCTTCCTTCGCAAAGCCTCAGTCCAGCCCCGGCCACCCAACCCCAATTCTTAGCGTTGACGACGCACTAGGACGGACGAGGCGTCCATCCTACGAGGGGAGCGAACACTTGCTGGTCGCGTTAAGACGCACGGTGGAACTCGTCAATCGCGCAGGTGCTTTGAGAACCACTCTTTCGTCCGTTGCCACATCGCGTCGGAAAGAACGTGGCCGGTATTGGCTTCGACGAATGGTGAGAATTTGTCACCCGCGTGGACGCTGTCGTAGGCGCGTTGAATGGTCTCGATCCCCGCGCGAACCTCATCAACCGGGCTGCCGCCGTCGGTCTCACCAAAGTTCATCAGCAGCGGGCGCGGAGCGATCAGGGCGGCAATGTCGGGCGTGTCTCCGTGCGGGAAGAGGCCGGGGACGAAGTTCGGAAAGCAGTGCAGCAGGTGTTCGCGATGAATGGCCTTGTAGGTCGGCAGGCAGCAGTTCCCGGCGAGGCACTTCTCGCCTCGAAGCCTGACGCGCAAGCGAAGGTTCGGATGTCGAACGCCCTTCGCTTGCGCGTCAGGCTTCGAGGGGTAAATGTTTTTCCGGGTGTTGCCTCACGCTTGAGTCAGTTCCAAAATCACACTGGCGTCCGTCTCCACTCGTTGCCGCTCGATTAGCGCCGCCTGTGCCGCATCGCCACCCAGTTTTCTCAACGCCCAAACAACGGCACCGCGCACCAAGGGCGAAGCATCTGGAAGGCTTTCGATCAGGCACGGAATCGCGGACGAGTCGCCACGGTTCCCCAACACGATCGCCGCATTACGTCGCAGCCCATTGAAGCCGGGGCGCGCGAGTGGCGAATGATCGAAGCGCGCGTCGAACTGCGCGCGTGTCATCCGTAGCAGGGCGATAGCGTCGATCGCGTTCAAGTCGGGTTGAGGCTGAAACGCCGCCTCGTCACTGCGCGGCGACTTGCGGTTCCACGGACAGACCTCTTGGCAGAGATCGCAGCCAAACAGCCACTCGCCCACGCCGTCACGCAGTGCAAGCGGGATCGAGGTCTTGAGTTCAATCGTCAGGTACGAGATGCACTTGCGCGCGTCGAGAACATACGGAGCGGGAAACGCCTGCGTCGGGCAGACATCCAAGCACCGCGTGCAGGTTCCGCAGTGCGAGGTCTCGTGCGGTGCGTCGGCGTCCAGTTCGAGGTCCGTCAACAGGCCCGCGAGCAGCAGCCAACTTCCCGCACGCTTGTGAATGAGCATCGTGTTCTTGCCGAACCAGCCGAGTCCGGCCAGCCGCGCGAAGTCGCGTTCCAACAGTGGAGCCGTATCGACGACGCCGCGCGTGGTGCAACCGGGACGCTGCTCGTGCAGGAAGTCGCTCAGTTGCCGGAGGCGTTCGCGCAGCAAGTCGTGATAGTCCGCCGTCCCCCACGCATACCGGGCAACTCGACCTTCGTTTGCCTCCGCCGGTTGCGGCTCCTCTGTCCGATAGTTCATCGCCAGCATCACGACGCTGCGCACGGACGCCGACACATGACGCGGATGCTCGTAAGCAGCGGCTCGTCGCGGCAGGTACTGCATCTCACCGGCGAATCCCGCAGCCAGCCACTCGTGCAGTTTCGGCAATCCGGGTGGAGAGACCGCCGGAGCGACACCGACCAACTCAAAGCCGATCCGCCGCGCTTCAGCCTTCAACGCGCGAGTCAACTCGCCGACCTCGTTCCCCGCCGATCCATCGCTCGGCGCACTGAGCCAATCCAGAGAGTTGGCCGAACCAGCGGAGTCAGGGTTGGAGTCGGCAGCGATGGCCATGCGAGGTGAGCCTCATGAGTTTCAAAAACAACGCACCCCATGGTACACGCCGCCCGGCTCACCAATGAGTCACACTTTCACTCGATCTCATCCTCTTTCCAGTTCGCGGCCGTTTCCAAGAGATGCTCATCCGGGGAGATGCGGAGATAGACGAGCGACTGCTTGAGAATGTTGGCGGCTGCGGGCGCGGCGACCTTGCCACCGAAGGTCTCGCCCCCGACGGACGATTGGTTGACGACGACCAGCACGAGCAGTCGCGGATCCTCGACCGGCGCGCCGCACACGAACGAACTGATGTACTTGTTGTGAACGTAGCCACCGTGGGGCGAAAGACATTGCGCGGTGCCGGTCTTGCCAAAGACGTTGTAGCCGGCGACGCGGGCACGCTTGCCGGTGCCGCGCGTGATGACTTCCTGCATCGGGCCTTCGATCAGCCAGTGCGCAGTCTCGGTGCTGACGGTTGTTTCGGCGATCGATCGCACGGCGGCGGTCGAGTCATCCGCACGCGGCAGCACGATGCGCGGATGCAAGAGCTGTCCGCCGTTGGCCAAGGCCGCGTGAGCGACAATCAGTTGCAGCGGCGTCGTCGCGACTTCGTGACCCATCGGGATCGAACCGGTCGAGTAACTGGTCCACTCCTTGAGCGGCCTCAAAATGCCTGACAGTTCACCCGGCAGTTCGATCCCCGTCTTGCGACCGAAGCCGAACAGCGTTGCTGCGGCGAAGAGCCGTTCGTTGGTGAGCCGCTCGCCGATCTTGGCCATCCCGATGTTGCTCGACTTCACCAGCACATCGGTCAGGTTGAGCATCCCATAGCGGTGATGATCGTGCAGCACGCGGCGACCCATGCGGTACTGTCCGTGCTCGCAGTCGAACACGTCGTTCTTGTGCAGCACCCCCTGATCGAGGCCATAGCTGACCAAGAACGGCTTGAAGGTCGAGCCGGGTTCGTAGATGTCCGCGATGGCGCGATTCTTCCACGAGTCGGCCGACGCGGCTTCGGTTCGATTTGGATCGAACGTCGGCCGACTGGCCATTCCCAAAACGTGGCCGGTCTTCGGATCGAGAACCACCGCACAGCAACTCTCCGGTTTCCACTGCTGCATCACGTCGTCGAGTTCTCGTTCGGCGAAGAGTTGCACGACGAGATCGAGCGCGAGTTGCACAGACTCACCGGCACGCGCCGGATGCTCGGCGTCGTCGAGGATCTCGATGACACGGCCGCGCGAGTCGCGTGCGAGCCGCCGCTTGCCATTCTCACCGCGCAGTACGCGGTCGAACTCTTCTTCGACGCCACCGCGTCCAACGCCGTCGATGTCCCGCAGTCCCAGCACGTGCGCGGCGACGACACCCTGCGGGTACTCGCGCCGATACTCATCGCGAAAGCCCCACGTCCCTTTTGGAAGATCGAGCTGTCGAATCCGTCCGACCTCGGCGGAGTTCAACCGCCGCTTGACCCACAGGAAGTGCCGGTCAGTTCGCTCGCCAATCTTCTCGAAGAGTGAATCGGCGCTGATGCCCAGCGCCGTCGCGATCACCTGCGCGACAACCCACGGCTTGGCGATGCGACTCGGTACGACGTACAGGCTGCGCATGGTGAGCGTCGTCGCGACGAGTCGCCCTTGCCGGTCAACGATGTCTCCCGGACGAGGCACGATCTCTTCGGCGTACTCGCGCTGCCGTTCGGCTCGGTCGGCGAAGCGGTCCTCTTGCCACCACTGAAGCTGCACGAGCCGCAACATCAGCACGGTCCAGCCGATCCCAAGAACCGTCACGACGAACCGCGCCCGACCAAACACCGACGGTCGCGGTGTGGATGCGTTCGGTGCGACGTTTGGTGAAGGATGAGCCAAGACAACGGCCTCAAAAAAACCAGAGAACCACTCTCTCCGCGTAACGAAACCCCACCGGGCTGGCCCCGGTGGTCTCGACACAATTCAGGATCAGCCATTCCATCGTCCGAGATTTGCGGCCCTTTCGCCAAAACAAGAATGGCAGAACGAGGGGGGCAGGACGATGA
>JAYSQC010000024.1:0-7049 GCA_043721755.1 Schlesneria sp. | reverse complement strand
GGCCGCGTTCATCGCCATCGAACTTCAGAATCATCAGGTCAAAGTGAGCTTCCGCAGCCGCACCGAAGCCGTGGATGTGTCTCAGGTTTCGGAACAGTTTGGCGGGGGTGGCCATCGTCAGGCGGCCGGCGCGACGCTGGCCGGACCGTTTGCCGACGCGATCGCTCGCGTGCTGGTTGCGATGCAGACGGCCGTTGTTTTCGCTCGATCCACCGCGCCGGTTGTCTTGGACTCTTGACGCTGCTCGGTAGCATCGGTTGAGATGTCATCGCCACGCCGACCGCTGATGAACTGGTGCGAAACAACTTCCCGCTTTCCTCCCTCCCCTCGGCGGGGAGGGGGGAGGATGGTCAGGTCGATTTGCCACTCGCCCCCCTCCCTAACCCGGATTATTCACCACGGAAAAACACGGAAATGCACGGAAGGAAGGCGGAGTCAGTAGTTGCGATAAATGAGTTCTATCGCACACACCAGACACTCTGTAAATCAGTGCCATGCTACAACTCCTTCCTTTCCGTGAGCTTCCGTGTTTTCCGTGGTTCCCCATGAATAATACGGGCTAACCCTCCCCGCCGAGGGGAGGGAGGAAAGCGGGAAGTTATTGCAGACCAATTCCGATGGAAGCCTGACACGCAACAACGGAGCTTTCGCTTGCGTTCGCGTCAGGCTTTCCGGCAACGCTCCACCTTGAGACGCGATCACGCGATCTCAATGTCGGTAGTGCTTGGCCGCTTCCGCTGCCGTCAGCACGTTGTGCATGAAGTCTCGAAACGACTCTTCGTTCCCGGAGTACGCCACGACGGTCGTGTTATTGCCACTATGAATGATGAGAAACCGGTACTTCACCAAGAAGTAGAACGGCAGCACGACGAGACCCAAACCAAAAAATGGCAGCAGCGCGAGGCCCGCCCCCAGTAACGCCGGGTTCGGTTGAATCCGCATCTCGGCCGAATCGACCTCCGTCAGCAGTAGTTCGGCGTGGCGCTGCGAGAGGATTCCCCGCGTCGTTTCAATCAGCCGCGTTCCTTCCAACTCCAGCGTCGTCGTCCCGAACATCGACGGCACGATCTGTCCACCGAACGATGCCACGGCACGCCGCCCCGTCACGGACATGACCGAGGATGGCTCGCGAGTCATCGTCGTCGTGCCCCGATCATCCGCCGCGTCGTAGTCTTCCCCGCCGTCCACTTCCTCTGCCGGCACGACGATTGTCGCTTCGCAATCGGGACACTTCGTCCGCTTCCCCGCATGTTCTCCCTTGAACCGCATCTGTTTCCCGCAGACGCAGGTGTAATCCACAGTCGCCATACCGCTCGTCCTTTCGTCGAATCGTCCAAGAGGTAGAAGTCGATCGAGTGGTCCCTGTTCGCAGTCTATCCGGAAGACGGAACAGAGCGAGGAACTCACGTTCACTCGGCTCGTGACAGCGCCGCTGCGATGCGATCCACGTCATACACGCAGCCCGCCCACGTTCCACCGCCCGCTCGTTGGAGCAACGCCCACAGTCGCGTTTCGGGGGGAAGCTTGGGATCGCAGTGCAGCGGCTGCGAGGGGATTCGCGCGGCGAGAATGGTGGCTCCCTCTGCGGGAGTCACTTCATTGTCCGGAGTGCCGATGAAATTGAGCGACCCCGTCAGGTTGCGAGTGTCGATTTCGATCTGGATCAAATCGCCATCGCGCAGTTTTCCAATCGGGCCGCCGTCGAGTGCCTCCGGCCCAACGTGGCCGATGCACGCGCCGGTTGAGACTCCCGAGAACCGCGCGTCGGTGATGAGTGCGACGTGCTTTCCAAACGGCAGGTAACGCAGGGCCGACGTGATCTGATATGTCTCCTCCATCCCGCAGCCCAGCGGCCCGCGACACATCAGGACGATAATGTCTCCCTCTTTGATGGGCGTGAAGTTGGGTTGATGGTCGAGGGTTGAAGGTTGAGGGCCAGCGGTGAGAAGTTCTGCTCCTGTCCCCTCGCCCCTCGCCCTGGAGGGGAGAGGGTTAGGGTGAGGGGTCTTGCCTTTCGTCTTCTCGACTGGCCGTCCCTTCCCCTTCACGGCCGCAATGGCATCCCGCTCGGAAGTGAACACGCGCGCCGGTCCCGTCTTGCGATAGATGCCGTCCGGGTCGATGACGGTCTTGTCGATCGCCGTACTCTTGATGACCGAACCTTCCGGCGCGATGTTGCCCAGCGGGAACGTGACCGTACTCGTGAGACCCCGCTCGCGTGCGGCGGTCGGCGACATGATGACCGTGTCGGGATCAACGCCGTCGCGTGCGACGAGCAACTCGCGCAGTCGCGTCCGACGTTCGGAACGCTCCCACCATTCGAGGACATCGCCCAATCGTCGGCCCGCCACCGTAAAAGCGTCCAGCTTCAGCAACCCGAGCGTCCGCAGATGCAGCATCAGTTCGGGAACGCCTCCCGCCAGGAAAAACCTCACCGTCGGATGGCCGACCGGGCCGTTGGGCAGGCAATCAACCAGCCTCGGCACCTGGCGGTTGATGCGGCTCCAATCATCGACCGTGGGGCGAGTCAGCTTGGCTTCAAACGCGATGGCCGGAATGTGCAGCAATAGATTCGTCGAGCCACCGCAGGCTGCGAAGACAATCATCGCGTTGTGCAGCGAGTCCAGTGTCAGCACGTCGCGCATCGTCTGGCCGAGTCGTTCCATCTCGACAACGGCTCGGGCCGAGCGTCGCGCAGCATCGAGCCAGATCGGCTGCCCCGACGGCGCGAGGGCCGAATGCGGCAACGCCATCCCCAGCGCTTCGGCCACGACCTGCGAGGTCGCCGCCGTGCCGAGGAACTGACAGCCTCCACCCGGCGAGCCACACGCGCGGCACCCCGCCTCGGCGGCCTCTTCGAGCGTGATCTCACCGTGCGCAAAGCGGGCACCGATCGTCTGCACCTTCCCCGCGTCCTCACCCGTCGCGGGTGGCAGCGTGACTCCGCCGGGAACGATCACGCCCGGCAGGTCGAGTTGCGCGGCGAGGGCCATCATCATCGCGGGCAACCCCTTGTCGCAGGTCGCCACGCCGATGACTCCGCGCCGCGTCGGCAACGACCGAATCAGCCGCTTCAGCACGACCGCCGCATCGTTACGGTAGGCCAGGCTGTCCATCATCCCGACTGTCCCCTGAGTCCGCCCGTCACACGGATCGCTCACGTACGCGGCGAACGGCAGGCACTCCAACCGATTCAATTCTTCGGCCGCCGCCCGCATCAGCAGCCCGACTTCGTAATGCCCGGTGTGATACCCCAACGCAATCGGCTTGCCGTCCTCGCCGCGAATGCCTCCCTGCGTGCTGAGGATCAAAAACTGTTTTCGCAGCAGTTGCGAAGGGTTCCACCCCATCCCGGCATTCTGCGTCAGCCCAAACAAATCGCCCGAAGGCGAGTTGAGCAGCATCTCCTCCGTCAAAGGCAACTCCCCCGGCGGCCCGTCCCCTTTGGAAACGACCTCCCACAACGTGGAGTCGGATGAATCAAGGAGCGAGTCGAGAGAAGAAGTCATGTTTGGCGTGAGTCCAGAAAATGGTGTTGGCGACAGCATCAGCTTGCCGGGAAATGTCGAGCAGCGTCAGAACTTGGTTGGGGGGGTAGCCAGAATCTCGAAAGAGTTCGGGACTTTGCTGAAGTCTCATGACTCCAGCTTACCCTAGAACTTGAGGCTGACAGTGTGCAAGGCAACTGAGTTGTCAGTGGTCTCGCTGACTGAAAAAGCGAAGACGGCGGCGAAATCCCACACTTCAAAAGATAGGCAAGAGTCGAACTCGCTGCGCGCCGAAGAACTGTGGCAACCCAGTTATCCCTCACGCGGCCCAAGCTGAGAGATTGGCGAGCCACACGCCGCAAGGCTGCGGTTTTTTGATCGTCGTAAGAAGCCTGTGGCCTTACGGCACGCGGCTCACCTCGAACATTTCATTCATGACGTTTCCGACAGAAGTCTCAGCCGTAGTCCGGACCAAGGGGTCCGGACTACGGCCTCAGTTCGGCCGATTTCGACTTCTGTCGGAAACGTCATTCATGGCCGTGCGAAGAATAAACCTTGTCAAAACTCCGGATGGCCCTCTGCCTAACGGTCAAAACTTCACTTCGCGGCACGACATCTGCACTTCACATTCAAAACGAAGGTTGCGAATTTGAGAGTGTGACGAGTTATCCGGCGTTTGTTGCCGTCGTCCTCTCCCTCCCCAAATGGCATGTATATTTGGGCTGCACATTTTGCGACGATCTGCCGTGCGATGCACCACTACAACAGTTGAGGGTTAGAAAAAATTTTCTGAGAGTCAGAAAGAAATTCTTCTCGAAAACTTTTTTTTTTATTCTGAGACGTAGATTTCACGCGACTGACATTGGTATTTTCTGCGGCGTCATCCGGTGGGCGTTCACCGGTACTGTTTCTTGTTGTTGAAGGAGATTGCCTACTGTGCCAACTTTTTTTGCAAAGTCGTCCCGTCGCCGAGCATTCACGCTCATCGAGCTGCTGGTGGTCATCGCCATCATTGCAGTCTTGATCGCGTTGCTGCTCCCAGCCGTACAACAGGCCCGTGAAGCGGCCCGTCGTACCCAGTGTAAGAACCAGTTGAAGCAGTTGGGACTCGCACTCCACAACTACCACGACACGTTCATCACCACGATGCCCTCCGGCTACATCTACCAGTCTGGCCCGGCAGCGGCTGGTACCGCCGCTGCCATGAACAATGGCTGGGGTTGGGGAACCATGATTCTCCCGTACATCGATCAATCACCGCTGTACAACACTTTCGGCTCAGTAACCAACGCTCCCAATGTGTCGATTGGATTGATTGGTGGCCCCCCAGTTGTTACCGGTGTGGCAATAACTGGCGCAACAATCCCATCGACCGGCTCGATTGAAAGTGTCTTGCCATCTCAGCGTTGTCCGTCGGACGCTGGTCCGGCTGTCGTTGCCGGTGGTATCGTAGGTCGGCCGGTGGGACGGTCAAACTACGTCGGTGTTGCAGGTTCTGCCTACAACATCAATCCGGATCCCGCTACACCGACCCCGAGCATTGCTGGTACCTCGTTCTGTGCGGCAGCGCCAGTGCTGCCAGTAGCCGCTGTTGGTGCCAATGCTATCGGTGGTATCGGTGGAGCCTGTACTTCACGTATCTACAATGCCGGGACATGGTCTTCTCCTTCGCCACTTCCTCCAATTTATGCCGTGACCACGACCTTGGTTGACTTCTACGGTGGTACCTTTGGTGCCAATAGCAAACGCGGTATTCGAGACATGACCGACGGAACCAGCAACGTGCTCATGGTTGGTGAGCGATACACTCCTTCAAACGGTGCCGCACTGACGAATCAAGTCGCAGGCGATGCAACTTGGGTCGGCGTCACCGTTGCAGGTTCGGAATGGTTGGTTCTTGGCGAAGCGACATTCAAAATTAACGCTAACTTTACCGCAGCCAATCCTCGTCCTTTGACGACCGGTTTCGGCAGCATGCACACCGGTGGTGCTCAGTTCCTGCTGGGCGATGGATCCGTTCGGTTCCTCAGCGAAAGCTTGGACATCAACACCTACCGGTTGATCTCCCGCGTGAACGATAGCCAACTCACCGGCGACTTCTAAGCTGATGAGTCAGTGATCGTGTGATGAATTTTCTGGGAGCCGCATCATGCAAGTGATGCGGCTCTTTTTTTCTAAGGGGCTGTGCAGGATCAAGTTTCGAGAGTTCGCGGAAGTCACCCGCAGCGTCAGCGAGGGAGGACATCCCAAAACATGTCGATTTCAGATCTCTCTCGCTGACGCTGCGGGTGACTTGAGTACCGACCACAACTCTCGGAAGTAGAAAATGCACAGCCCCTAAGACGTTTCCGACAGAAGTCTCAGTCGTAGTCCGGACCCCTCTTGGTCCGGACGTGACCTCGCGCAGGAGAGCCACGGAATCCGCTGAGATTGCAGGCCGATTTCGACTTCTGTTGAAATCGTCATCTAACAGCCTGTTGAAAAACGTAGGGTAAGCCTCTGGCTTGCCCCTTTTTCAACTGCATTTACGGGCAAGCGAGACGCTTACCCTACGTTTTCAGGTTCTCCGCCATTTGTGTTGGATGCTTGAGTGAGCGGCACGGCGCTAGCCGCCGGTGTAGGCGAAAGCGACCGGCGGCTAGCGCCATGCCGCTCACGGGACACCATTTTCAACAGGAGTGGCGGAGAGCCGGAACTAACTCTGCGGCTGGTGACGACTGCGGTCTGGCTATGGCCTGTCACCCTCCGGGCTAGTGAACAAGTCGCTGAAGCGAGCGGCAGAAGTTGTCCTACCAGCAATCGAAGCCTGACGCGCCAGCGAAGGTTCGGATGTCGAACGCCCTTCGCTGGCGCGTCAGGCTCCGATGGACAAGCTTTTTCTTGCCGCTCGTCTTGTGACAGCGGAGGGGCCTTGTTGCTTTTGATTGGACTCGGGGATACCCTTCGCCCGCAGCAGCCAGGCTCGTTTGGTTGCGGACAATTCACTGATTGGGAGACTGAGAACATGGCTCTGACATTGACTGAAAAGGCGGCTGGAGAAATCAAGCGCGTCATGGGTGAACAGAAATTGCCCGAGTCCTCTGTGCTGCGGATTGGTGTCGCGGCTGGGGGATGCAGTGGCTTTCAGTATTCGCTCGGGTTCGACACCACGACCGATGCCACCAAGGATCATGTGAGTGATCAACACGGAATCAAGGTCGCTGTGGACAAGAAGAGTTCGCTGTACCTCGACGGGACAACACTCGACTTCATGGACGAGTTGCACCAGCGCGGCTTCAAGTTCAACAACCCGAACGTAGTGAAGAGCTGCGGATGTGGCAGCAGCTTCTCCGCTTAGCCGTGGAGTGCGTGCAGAGACTTGCGAATCAGCCCGGCTTGGGTTCAAGTCGGGCTTTGTTTTTGTGGGGGTGTTCGCCGTTCAACGGCGTCTGAAGTCCGGCTAGACCTTGCACGGGCAAGACGGCTTCGTTTAACCGCGTGGGCAACGCCCCGCGCGAATGCGGCAAAACGGCTTCCAACGTCGCTCGACGCGCGGGGCGTTGCCCACGCGGTTAAACGAAG
>JAYSQC010000023.1:0-3939 GCA_043721755.1 Schlesneria sp. | reverse complement strand
GGCCACCGCCTCGCCCTGCAACGCCGACGCTGCGGCTGGAACTGCGAAGTTCTCCTCGAAGTTCTCAACGCACAACGGACTGAGTGTGCGCTGGCCCTGATCCTTCGACCAAGACAATTCCTCCGCCGAGAGCTTGCGGTTGCGGTCCTTGTCGTACTTCTGAAGCAACTGAGCCGGTAGCAGCGTTTGGTTCGTGTCGCGGAGCAAGTCGGCCACGGCCACGGCCACGGTCGCGGTCTGCGGTCGCGGTTGATTCATCGCGACGGCGATCTGATCGGCATTCGTCGTCGGAGGTGGTGCGAACTCGTCGAGCGTCACGCATTCGTCGTCATCACCATCCTTCGCGAGCAGCAGATCGACCGAGTCCTGCATCTCCGTCGCATCGACCACGCCATCCTTGTTCGCGTCGAGCAACTTGAAGACAGAGTTGTCGCTCTCCGACGAACTGGCGTTCTGCCGATAAACGACGGTCTCGCCGCCAAGCCGTTCAAACCGCTGTTCCATGTCCTTACGAGAGAACGCTGTCGAAACCCCGATGTCCTTCAAGAACGCCTCCGCCTTCGGACGCTGCTTCTCACGAAAGAGCGGCGACCGCTCGGCCTCCTTCTGTGACAGCTTCCCGTCGCCGTCCGCATCGAGCGACTTCACCAGCCGATCCAAACTCGCCCGCCGAGCGTCCTGCGGAGACAACCCGCCGACCGCGACATGCACTCGCAAATGCAACGGCCCGTTGTCGAGCATGAGGATGATGTCGCGAACTTCGGCGGACGGTGTGGCGGAGTCGGCAGCGGAGAGGGGAGCAGAAGTCAGAGCGGCAGCACGCTCAAGACAATGCTTGAGTGTGCGAAGCGTTCGCTCTCGCCCTACATCCAGCAACGGGTTCGTTTCTCGATACATTCTGCTTCTCTGACTACTGCTTCTCTGACTTCTGACCTCAGCCGCTCTGATCTCTGACCTCTCCTCACGCCTTCTTCTCCGGCACTGACGCCAACTCTTCGATCACCTTGCCGCCGCGATCGACCAGTGGAATCGGGCGGCCTTCAGGAGAGATGTTTTCGTTCTCCGGGCGGACTCCGATGCCCGCACACATCGTGGCGTAGAAGTCGGTGATCGTGACGCGGCGGTCTTTGATTTCGGTGCCCCCTTCATTGGTGCTGCCAACGACTTGGCCGCCCTTGATCCCGCCGCCGCCGAGGACCGTGGACCATGCCCGCGGGAAGTGATCGCGGCCGGTCGTCGCGTTGATCTTCGGAGTCCGACCGAACTCACCCATCCAGACGATGAGCGTTGATTCAAGCATCCCGCGTTCGCGCAGGTCTTCCATCAACGTGGACCAAGCCGGATCCAGCGTCGCGCTGAGATTCTTCACCATGTTGAAGTTGTCCGCGTGCGTGTCCCACACCGTTGAGAGCAACTTCGACAAAGGCCACACCTCGCTCGACCAGTCGCCTCGCCAACAAACAACCTTGGCCGAATTGGCTGCGACCGTATTTGTCTCGCAGCGCCGCCGGTTCTTCGTCGAGCTTGAAGGCTCCTTTGGCGTTCGTCTCGATCATCCGCATCGCGAGGTCGAAGTTCGCCTTGTGAGCCTTCGTGGACGGCCCCTTCGCTCACTTCGTGAAGTCATCCTAGAGGAACTTGGAAATCTCGAACCGCTTCTACATCGACTCCTTCGAGACCCCCGGCGGAGCTTTTAGATTTTCAATCGAGAGATTCGCACGGGCTTCAGGATCGGTGCTGTCTCCAGAGACAACCAGCGGCGCGTAGTTCGGCCCCAAGAAGCCCGGCCCGCCCGCGTCGCCGAATCGAAACGGCGAGACGCTGACATAGTGCGGCAAGTCGTTCGACTCGTCGCCAAGCTCCTTCGCGAACAGCGAACCGAGACTCGGATAGTTCACACCCTCTTGCCCCGGCTTATGCCCAGTCAGCATCAACCGAGTCGTCCGATCATGATCCCCTTCGGCCGTCGTCAGGCTGCGAATGATCGCGAGGTCTTTCATCTGCTTCGCAACACCCGGCAGATGCTCACTGATTTGAATGCCCGACACGGCCGTCTCAATCGCCTTCGACGGCCCGCCGTTCGCGTGCCCGACTTTCAAATCGAACGTGTCCGTTTGAGTCGGCCCACCCGTCATCCAGAGCAGAATGCAAGACTTGTGCTTCGCCGCACCAGCCTTGCTCGCCGCCTCCGCCGCATGAGCCAGCTTCGGCAGCCAACCGGAATACGACACGCCAAACGCGCTGGCGAGTGACAGCTTCACAAAATCGCGACGGGTGAAATCGGTCAGTGACATGACAGCCTCCCAGTAAACAACGTGATCGGTGGCGAAGAATAATGAGATCAGTGCCGTAGGATGGCCGCCCTCGGCCGTCCGTCTTCGGCCGTCCGTCTTCGAGCGTGACAAAATACGGGACGGCCGAGGGCGGCCATCCTACTTCTCCAGCACAAACTCCGGGCTGTTGAGCAGCCCCCCAGAAGATCTCGGCATACGCTTGTTTTTGTTGATCGCCATCGACTTGCTTGCGAATGTGTTCCAGCAAAAACTTCTTCTCTTCGTCACGAGGCGGGCGGCTGGACGTTGCCAGATACAACGTCGTCAGCTTGGCCTCGGTGTCGAGAAACGGAGCGTCCAGCACTCCGCGCAATGTGCGGCTTTGATCGAGGTCGGTCGCTTCGGTCGTCAGTCGGCCATTCATCAACAACAGCGCCTGAGGAATCCCCGCGCGAAACTCTTCCGGGTTGTTCGACGCGGCTTCGTTCATGCGCGCGATGAGTTGGGCACGCAGCCCGTTGAACCGAGGGCTTCCGTCCGCCCGCGCGACGGGTAATGAAAGCGCCTTTTCCAATGAGTCGAACACCTGTTCTGGCGACAGCGTCTTGATGGGTCTCAGCCCCGGAGGCGGTTCGGTGGTCGTGTCATCGAGAGTGACGCACTCACGCTGGTAGAGCTGGCTCTTGCAGATGCCTGCGATGAGCCAGCGGAAGTCGTACTTTTGTTCCACGAAAAGTTTGGCGAGGTCATCCAGAATCCGGCGTTCGGCAGGTGATGCGGTGTCGAGATCATCGACCGAATCGGTCAGGCCGCGTCCGATCAAATGTTGCCAGACGCGATTCACGACCGTGGCCGCGAACAGCAGGTTCTCGCCCGAAACCACCCAATCGGCGAGGGCTTCGCGCGGCGTTTTATCGCGAGGAATCTTCGTCTCGGTGCTGCCGAGAAATGTGGCGGTGTAATCGACGGCTCCATTCTCGGGGCGAATGGTCGTGGTCGAGATTGAGCAGCCGATCCACCAGCATCCCGCGCCGATGCAGACTCGTCTGACTCAAGATAGTCACGCGCTTCCGACACACTCGGGATGGAGCCGGTCAAATCGAGATGCGTCCGTTTCAGAAAGGCCGCGTCATCGACGACCTCGGTCGGAACAATCTTCGACTCCTGCCAAGCCACTGCAAACCGCCCGTCGATCCAATTCGCGAGATGATCAGTTGCCATGCGAGGCCAGGCACCCTTCGTCGCGTCTGGCTGCTCTCCAGTAACAAGCACGCACTCCAGCAGACGAATGCAATCATCGAACAGTTGGTACTGAGGGACATCGGCTCGTGCCTCCGCACAGGATGGGATCAGTCGAATCAACCAGCCAACGCCACGCGACACAAAGACGCCATGTCTGGCGAGTCAAGCGGTAGTTCGAGATTCTTCTCCCAACGCGTACCGATGCGGCCGCAGTTCTGCTGCCACTTCATCTTGGAGAAGACGGAAATGAATGAGATCACAGTCGCGTGACGGCGCAGGGATCACCGGCGATACCTCGCGCGGCCAAGAATGAGGCCATTGCCTCGTTTAACCGCGTGGGCAACGCCCCGCGCGTCGAGCGATGTGGGACGCTGTTTTGCCATCGACGCGCGGGGCGTTGCCCACGCGGTTAAACGACTCAGTT
>JAYSQC010000022.1:0-1298 GCA_043721755.1 Schlesneria sp. | reverse complement strand
GCGCCCGTGTATATTTCACTCGCAAATGGTGCCTTCACCCTGGGAACGCAGGTCATTAAGGACCCAAGTAGCGCGTCGATTGGGATCTCGTATTCGGGCGCGATTTTAGCCGCGCCGGCGACGGTCACCGCAACGGCGGCCGGCCTCGATGTCGCCTCGCTACCGCTGATGCTCGGCACGCCGACCGCGGGCACACCGACCGCCGGCGCGGCGAGCCGTACCGTCTCGGCAAACGGATTCGTCGATTCGATCGGTACCGTGTTGCATCTCAACTACAACGGAACGCCGTATACGTCGAACGAACCTGCGATCGTTCAAGCGATCGTCGACCTCCATATTAAACACGTCCGCGAAGGCATGTTGTACCCATTTACTTCGCAACCAGCGACGCTGCAAGCGGCCGTGCATGCCCTTTCCGCTGCGGGCGTCCACACGATCGCGGGTGTTTTAACGAACGACCTCACGGCGTCCGATTTTTCGACGCGCTGGTCGAACTGGTTCGATTCCGTCGGCGGAAGCGCGTGGGTCGAAGGCGCCGAAGCGCCCAACGAGTGCGATCTCAACGGGTGCTTGCCACAGGCGCCCGCGTACCAACAGAAACTCTACGCGACGGTGAAGGGATATGCTCCATCGATTGGCGTGCCGGTCATCGGTCCATCGTTTGCCAACACGTCGTCCTACGCGCAAACCGGAAGTCTCGCACAATATCTCGACTTTGGAAACGTGCATCTCTACACGCTATCGCAACCGGCGGAAACGACGGGCGTCTGTCGCCCATCGGATCAATGCGCTGGCGGTGCGAGCGTCGGTGCATCGATCGGCAATACGTATCCACTCGAAACACTGCTCAAAAACAGCGCTGCCGTGAGCGGGTCGAAGCCAATCATTAATAGCGAAACGGGCATCTGCACGACAGTCGATAGCTCGGGCAACACGCGCTACAACAACGTTCCACGCGACGTGCAGGCCGCATACTGGCCGCGCTATCTGCTCCATGCCTTCGGTGATCTCGGCGTTCCGCGCACGTACGTGTACGATCTCGCCGACGACGGCATATCGGCGCCCGACTTCGATCAGTGCGGCCTACTCGACCGAAACGCGATGCCCAAGCCCGCGTATAACATTCTCAAGACGATGCTCGATGCGGTGAACGATCCCGGCGACGCCGTGCTTCCCATATCGCTCGCCTATAGCGTGTCGGCACCGAAGAACGTCGATGGTAATGACGTTTCGTCGATGGCGCTGTCGTCGCGCAACGGGTCGTACTCGGTCTTCGTGTGGAATCCCGTAAGCCTCTT
>JAYSQC010000021.1:0-3260 GCA_043721755.1 Schlesneria sp. | reverse complement strand
GAAGCACTACCTGCAAGTTCTCGACTCCCACTTCGCCCGAGCCGCTCAAGACGACTCGTCTGCAAAAGCGGCGCAGATTCCGGCGCAGTACACGTCGGCCAGCCTTGGAAACGCCTCGCACACGTCCGCAAGTGAAAACGAAAAGCCCCTTGTTCTACAGGAAAACACTGCAAAACAAGGGGTTTCCGATGTCAATCACTGGGCGATACTGGATTCGAACCAGTGACTTCCACCGTGTGAAGATGGCACTCTAGCCGCTGAGTTAATCGCCCGTTTGCGCCGCCAAAGTTGGCGGGCGACAAACTTGTATCGGCTGTGCGAGACCTCGGCAAGCATGAGGTCGGGTCGTCTGTTCGTACTCGGCTTTGTCGGAAAACGATCAGCCGGAACGCGCTCGCGTCCGGTTTCTGCGGGAAACCGTGGGCTAGCCGCCCAGCGGCTGATCGTTTCCCGACAAAGCCTAGTGCAGCCCTTCAAATCGGCAATCGCCGGTGACTGGGGACGAGCCAATGTGAAGCTGACCGGCGTCTGTCGAGTTACTTGTTTTCAATCAGCGTTTGGCGGATCGCGATGGTGTTGCGTCCGTTTGGCGACTGGCGCGAGTCTGTGTGGGTGACTTCTTCGCCACCGTTTGCGCTCGCTTGGTGCGGATGCGGGGCGAGACCAACTTGGGCGGCTTGACTGCTGGAGTGGTGGCCTTCGTGGGCGACTTCATTTTTCGCAAGACGGCCATCAATCGCACGATGTCGTCGCGACCGATGACACCGACCAAGCGTCCGCCGCTGACGACGGGGAAGCGATTGAATTGAGCGTCTCGGAACAGGCGGGCCACTTCCGCCGCATCAGTCTCCGGCTTGAAGACTGGCACACCGCGTGACATGAATTGTTCGACTGTTGCTCCGTCGGACTCGCCGCTGAGTTGGACTTTGATGATCTCGTAGTCCGGCAACACGCCGAGTAAGCGGCCGAGCGAATCGGTCACGTACAACTCGGTCGCTTCGTGGCGAGAGAGGATGTCGAGGGCGTCATCAGCCGAACATTGGGGTGAGACTCGGACCAGGTTCTTCGTCATGAGATCGCCGACTGTCATCCGCATGGCTGCCATTCCTTGAGTTGAGGGGAGACAAGCACGACGGAGGAACGTCGCGCAGTAGTTCACTCTCAACCTAGGTTGCGTTTTGGCAGCGTGAGGTGAAAAAACCTCAACTCTTTCCCAGAATTCCTATCAGGACGTTTCCGACAGAAGTCAAAGTAGTAGGCACATTCCATGTGCCGTTCACCGAATTCCTCTACGAATCACGGTCTCGCGGACGGCACACGGAGTGTGCCTGCTACTTTTGTCGGAAACGTCTATCAGGAGTTGATGACTAGGATCGCCGGGACATCCACATTCGTTCCTTTCACTGCAATCGGTACGACCGGCCAGTCGGCGGATGTCGTCAGCATCTCGGTGCCGCGCTTCGTCACTAACACGGTGTCTCCCATCTGGACGGGGCCGACGGACGGATGCCAATAAATGGGCGTCCCCGCAGAGAGCCGGTACTCACTGCTCGGCACGACGGGGATCGCTCCGAACTCGTACTCGACAATGTCCGCCTGATCGGCGAGTTGCCACTCCGATCCGGCTCCCGTTTTCTCATAGAGGCGATGAACGCGGTTCCAGACTTCAAACAGTTCCCAATCGGGCTGTGAGAAGTAGATGCCTGCGGCGGAGATCAACACGGCCGATTCAAACGCCTTGAGCAATTCGGGCGGTGCCGTTCCCCAGCAGACCGTCCGCGCCGCACCGACCATCAGCCCGTGGAAACTCGCCACGGCGGAGATGGAACAGTAACGCTGCACGGGCGACTGATCGTAGGTCCAACGCCGGAAGCGTCGACCGCGCCCGTCCGCCAAAACCTGCAACCGTTCAGGGTGCAACCCGTGCTTGATGAGGCGGTGAGACAACTCGCCCGCGATCTCGGCCTCCGTTCGTCCCACTGTCAGGCCGCGCGCGGTCGCTTCGATGGCGTGTGTGAGCAGCTTGCCCGCTTCTCGCAGCCGCGCGGTATCGAAGTCACTGAGGGGAAGACGCATCTCAAGCAGGCGCGGACTGACATCGGTCGTGCCGGAAAAACCGGAGTCGCTCGCCACGCGGCGGCCTCGACAGAGATCGGCCACCATGACGTTGCGCGGCTCAAACCACGGTCGCTCTTTCAATTGGAAGCCCATGTTGGAGACCTCCGTCTCGAAGAACTGTGCCGTGTCGGCGTTACTGCACACGAGCACCCGCGCATCGGGCGTCACAAAGATCGAACCGGTGCGACCGGTGGAACCGCCCCGTTCGTTGCAGGCTCCCGCCGTCAGCCACGCGAAGTTCGACGGCTGCTGGATGAGTAACGCCGCATATTTCTCTTGCCGCAAGAAATCGGCCACACGCTGATGCCGCGTGGCGATCTCACTGACGCGATCCATATCGACGGTCGCGAACTCCGCCGACGGAGACGGATCGGACAGATCAATCGTCGCGGTACTCATGGCGTGCCTCGAAGGACCGGTGACAGGGGGGAACTGCGCCGCAGGGGAAGTGCAATGAGAGCCCTACAGATCGGGGCGGATGAGGCAGACATTTCAGCCAAACATACCACGCATCCGAACTGGACTCGGGTGCGAGCCGTTCGGCGCGAAGACATTTCCAAACTCGGTGGCGGTTGGGGCGGAAGTCTGAGGTTGGACGGCGGGTTTTGCAATTGGCCGCCACACTCTTGGTGTCTTTTGTGAAGCGGCCGCAACTCGCGAAGGACACAATTGCCCGACAGACTTTGCCCACACCATCCCGTCATCTAGGTCGTGTGGACATTGGTCAGTCTGGCCTGTTTTTTGACTATGGGAGCAGGATCATGACGAAGGCGAGGAAGTTTGGGGCCTTTTTCTCGGACTGGGTGGCCACTCGCCGGTACTGCTTCCCCTGCGCCCAGAAGCGTTCGACTCGGTTTCGGTCCTTGTCTCGTGACCCCTCGATCTTGCGCGGCGACTTCGCGTTGGATCGGCGGGGGACCACGGCCTCGCCGCCGTGGTCTTCCACGGCGGCCACGACCGCTGGGGAGTCGTCCCCTTTGTCCGCGATTACGGTCGCGAACGGCAGGCCCTCGATCCCGTGTTTCGCCGGCGTCACGTCGGAGGTCTGACCCGGAGTCCGGATCAGCCTGACCGGCAGCCCCAGTCCCTTCACAGCGGCGTGAATCGGGGTTCCGAACCCGCCTCGGCTGCGGCCCCACTGC
>JAYSQC010000020.1:0-8004 GCA_043721755.1 Schlesneria sp. | reverse complement strand
ACAGTGCCCCGTCCGTCCCTCCGAACCCGCGTAAGTCCGGCGCGATCACGCGATGCGTTTTCGAGAACTCCTCCATCTGCGCCCGCCACATCGTGTGATCCAATGGGAAGCCATGCACGAACAACAGCGCCGGACCAAGCCCCTCATCAGCCACTCGAAACCGCACGCCCGAAACATCCACCGTTCTCAACATCGACTCGGTCCTTTCGTAGGGCACGCCTCTGGCTTGCCCGTGTTCACCCATTGAGCTGGTTTACCCGACACACCAACCCGAAGTGTGAGTGAGGACGTGATGGAAGATGGCCTCGTCCTCGCTCACGCTTCGGGTTGGTGTGAGTTGAGGCAACTCATTCCACTCGCTCCTTGGCGAGCTGCCAAACAAAACGTCGAGCAGGCGATTCGCCTGCTCGACGTGCTTCAACCAGAAAATACCTTCAACAGCCAGAACAGTCACTCGTGACTTCGGCTTCCTGCTTTACACGCTGGTCGTGAGGTCGCTGTCCGCAGGAGTCGGTTCACGCAATGAGGCCACACTTTCTCGCGTTAGTTGGTCGATCATCTCCTTCAGTTCCGGTTGATCAGCTCCCACAGTGGGTGAGAACCCTGCACGTTCGGCGACGAGCAGGCTGAGCAACGTGCCCAGCATCCCGCTTTGAGGACCAAGGCCGTCCTTGTCTGAGTTGCCTCCCATCGTGAACAGTCTTTCGGGGACGAGCGGTTGTGTGGCGTGAGCCAGCTCGCGCGAGGCGAACGCCAGCGCGAAGAGTCTCGGATCGCCATACGACGCGATCTTGCGTTGCAATACGGACGCTTCGGCCAGGCCCTCTTGCAGGATGCGTTGGGCTTCTCCGCGTCCGGTGAGTCGGTTGCGCTGGCTTTCTGCTTCGGCCAGCAGACGGACTTGTTCGGCGTGACGAGTCGCGCGGGCGACCTCGGCGTCACCCTCGCACTCGGCCATCTGCACCTTCAGCCGCGTGTTGGTCAGTTCGGTTTGAGTCACCATGATGGCCCGATCATTCTGGCGTTTGGCGAGCGCCACCTCGGCGTCACCCTTGCTCTCGGCAATCTGCACTTGGAGCTTGGCGTTGGTCAGCGAGGTCTGCATCTCAGCCTGAGCCTTCGCCTCGTTGAGCGTTCTCAACTTGTCGTTGGCCTCGCGCTGCCGCTCGTACGTTTCAAGCTGCTCGATCGACAACTGCCGCATCCGGAGTTGTTCGAGCAACGATTCGATCTTGCCGTCGTCGCCGGCGGCGTCCGGTTTTCCGATCAGCACGTCCACGCATTCGATGTCGAACTCGTGGAAGCGGCGTTTCAGTTCGGCCTGCGCCGCGCGCTGGATCACGTCGCGTTCGTGCAGCAGCTCGAGCATCGTCTGTTTGTGGGCGATGTCCCGGAAGTAGGCACTGAGCAATGGATCGAGCGTTTGCGTGATCAGCTTCTTCACGTCGCCGAACCTTTGGATGACGCTCGGCGCGCGCTGGTAGTCGATGTGAACGACGACCGACAGCGGCAACGAAGGTTCGTAGGCATCGCGCGTGACGAGGTCGATCGAACGCAGGTTCTCGTCGTAGCGGTGAGTTTCCGTGCGGCCCGTAATCCAGTGCAATACAAAGTTCGTCGTCGGGACGAGGACGATGTTTCCCGCATACGTGTTGAACGCGTACTTGCCCGGTCCGAGCGGCCGTTCCCATACGCCGCGCTCGCCCTCGGCGACTCGCTCGCCGTGACGGAACGCCGTGCCCGACAAGTCTTGGCCCGTGCGGCCGTAGTAGCTGACGACGACGCCAACATGCCCAATCGGCACGACTGTCTTCGGAATCGTCTCAACCGACGCGAACCAGCGGTTGATGAAGTACGTCCCGTCCGTCAGCGTTTGATACTGACGCCCGCGACGGCCTCCCGCCGCAAGGAACGCTTCGGGATCCTGGAAGTTATTGTGATCGTGGCCAAGAGGCGCATCGCCTCCCACCGGCGGCGCGATCAGTTCGCCCGTCGGCAGCGACGGACCATCGTGAATCGTCACGATGCCGACGTTGTCGTCATTCGCCGCGCTTTCCGAAGTCGCCGCGTTGCTCGACACACTGTGCCGACCAATCACGATCGGTTGGAAGCCGTTTACTCCACGCAACTCTTCCTGCCACTGGCTGACCGCCTTCCGTTCATAAGGTTCCTGAACCTGCGGCAGTGCGAAAACATCGCCGTTGGTGATGACCACGAACAGCGCCGGGTTGATGGCGTACACACCCTCGCGCAGGATGGCTCGCTGACGCCCGCGCTGTCCGCGCGGCAGTTCTTCGGTGAGACGCTGCACGAGTTGCGAGGTGCCCTCGTGCGAATCGTGTTCGTGCAACAGACCGTTCGTCACGGCTGTCGGCAACCCCGGTTCGAGGAACGCGACGGCATCTTGAAGATTGTTGCAATGGACGACGCGGCCGAGCGTTTGGCTGGGAGACAACGGCTCACCATCGCGGGCGTAAACGTAACCGATCTCACTCTGCGGGATCGTCACCAGCCGCGTCTTGTGGATCCGGAACTGCCAACGCCAGTAGCCGAAATGCAGTCCACCGCGCAGCAGCTTCGCCTGATAGCCCGCTTCGCCATTCAGCGCGAGGATGCGGCCCTCGCCCAGCGATCCCTTGCCCGACCACAACTTCTCAATCACGCCGACTCGGTTGTGAGGGATGTACCTCACGCTGAGCCACAGCAGGAACAACACGAGTGGCGTGCCAATCCCCAACAACATCCACACGCTGGCATTCATCAGCCAGTGCGAGACCTCGTTCAGCGACAGACCGCCGAACAGAATCTCCGTCAATTTTTGTACCGCCGGTACCAGAACAAATTTCACAGCCCGAACCTCCTCGAACGCTCATGTCGCTCGATTCGTGGAGGCGTCCTCATCGTGGGTCGTTCGTCCGAAGAGTTTGATCCACCACGGATGGCACAGATGTCACGGATAGGAAACAAAGCAGTAGGGTGTGACAAGCTCGCTTCGAGCGCCAGCCCACCATCTTCTCTGATGGTTATTCTTCATCCGTGTTCTCTGTGACATCCGTGGTGAGACGTCTTGGACCTCCGCTTGAAACGATTTCCCGGTGCTTGAGTCCGTGCGCAATGTCAGCGCAGTGAGTCACACGATGAGAACGAACCGCTCCGGCGGAGACGCCCGTTGTCAGGAGAGCGTTGCTCAATCCTTCTTCAAGAGGATGCCCATTCAATCACTGGTCGCGACAACATGTCGCGACCGGCCTGCGAGGTTAGCTGACGGGCTAGAGCTTGAACGTGCTCTGGTTCGAGATCACTGAACCCCGGCGCTGCTCTTCAGAGGAAGAGCAGACGGCCGGGGTTCATGCGGGATCGAACCTTCGCCCCAGAGATGCCTCGCGAACGAGCCACCTCGATTGGGTTCCCCGCTCCCGTGTGTTGCACGGGATTCGGCTACATCGAGCGAGATCGTAGGAGCAAGAAAAGTGGCCGCCTCGCGCGAAGCCAACCGTGTGCCAGCGGCTCACGTCACGGCCCGGCCACGACTTGCGTTGTCGTCATCCGAAAAATCGCCGCGAGAGCGACAGTTGGTGGCCAAGACAAAAACTGTCGCGACGGCAAAGCAGACTCGTTTAACCGCGTGGGCAACGCCCCGCGCGTCGTGCGGCACAACAACTTTTCACGCCAATCAACTCGCGGGGCGTTGCCCACGCGGTTAAACGATGCCGCATCAATTTCACCCGAACGGGAAGTCACTTCAGCGTCGTCAGGAATTCGACGAGGTCTCGCAGTTCGCGTGGTGAGAGGGCGCGGTTCATCTCGGGCATGGCGGACTTGGGCGATGTTCGTTCGTCGATGTCACTGGGCTTGAACGTGACGAGCTTGCCGTCGGGTTGTTCGAGGACCACTTGGCTGGCGTCTTCCTGTTTGATGATGCCGCCGAAGGTGCGGCCGTCGTGGAGGACCAGAGTCACCGTTTCGTAGCCCTTCGCGACCTTGGCACTCGGATCGACGAGCGATTGCAGCAGTGCAGTGCGGTCGTGGCGTTTGGCGGCTTCAAACAGGTTCGGCCCGGCGGTCCCTCCCGCTTGCAGGACCGACTTCGTGGTCGGATCGGTGATGCTGTGACAGCGGACGCACTGGCCGACGCGATGACCGACGAAGACTTCGCGGCCCAACTCCGCATCGCCTCCGCGCAGTGAGACCTTGTGTCGCGTGAGGAGATCGCCCGACGAGAGCTTGGCTTTGAACTGATCGACCGCCGCCTTGAGTTCCGGCAGATCGCGGGCCGTCGCCGCTTCGAGCACGTCGAGTTGCAGTGACTCTGGAACTTGATCGGCCACAAGTTTGTCGGCCCACTGTTTGAGAATCGCATCCGCATCGCCCATCTTCAGCGTGGCGATCGTCATCACCGCGCGTTGCCGTTCGGAAATCGAGGCCACTTCGCTGCCGAGCGTCTCGCCCAAAAGCGGGATCGCCTCGGCGGGCCGCACGAGGGCGAGGACATCTCGCGCTTCGGCTCGCAGCGGCGCGAAATCGCTCTTCAGCGCGGAGGCCAATGACTCGTCGAGTTGTTTCGCCTTGCGCGTCGCCAGCAGCCGCAACGCCGCCTTGCGGGCGAGGACACTCTTCGACGCATCCGTTACCCAACTGGCGAAGACCGCGTCATCCGTTGGAAGCTGGTACTTGCCGATCAGTTTCACCACGTCCGTCTGCAACTCGGCCGATGTCCCGGCGAGCAGCGTCGCGACTTGATCGGCCAGCAGCAACTTGAAGTTCGCGCGAGTTGCCTCATCGCGCGGCGGGACCGGTCGCCAGAAACCGTTCACGCGATCGCGCGGCGACGGCGCGTCCCAGTCGATCAGCGCGGACAGGGCCTCACGCCGAATCGCGAGCGACCAACGTGGCTCGACAATGAATGAGACGACGCGACGCGCATGGTCCACGCCGCCGAGTCGGAAGTTGGCGTTGATGACTCGCCGGACGAGCGCTTCCGGAGCGATACCGTTGGGCGTCGCGTCCGGCTTCAGCGCGAGCGAGGCCAGCGACGACATTCCCGCTTCGAGCGGCAGGTCGTTGATCGCACGCGCCGCCTCAGCCACGAGTGGCCATTGATCGTCTTGCAGAAGCTGCGTGATCGGCTGCACGTCGTTGAGGCTGGGATTGAACTCACGGAGCGGCGTGAAGGGCGGTCGTTGGGCGACGGGTTGCGACTGAAGTGCCGAAGAACCCCTCACCCCCGGCCCCTCTCCCCGGACCACCGAAGCGGCGGTGCCCGCCGGGACGAGGGAAGCAGAATCCGTCGGCCAGCTTCTTAACGGTTCAGACAACTGATGGCGCAGAGCGAGCAGCACCGCGAGCCTCACCGCCGGGCTGGCGTCTTTAGCGTGAGCCAGCAGCGCGTCGCGATCATCCATTCCCACGAGAGCCATCACGCCCGCATGACGCAGCCACGGATCGGCATCGTTGTTCTGCTGGAGCATCGCGATGATGGCGGGTAGCGCCGCGCGGTGCTTCAACTTTCCCAGACTCATCGCCGCGAACAGGCGGACTCGAAGGCTATCGTCGGTGAGCCGCTTCACCAGCGTGTCGGCGGCGGGAATGTACCGCAAGTCGCCAAGCAGCCGCCCGGCGTGAGCGCGGACTTCGAGGTCAGCGTCTTCGAGGTGTGACGCAATGAGTTTGTAGGATGGGCACTCTTGCCCGTCCGTCTTCGTGGCGTTGTTCTTCAAGGCATCGTTGGTTGGCGAAGAGCGGACGGGCAGGAGTGCCCATCCTACAGAAGACTTCGCCGCAATCTGGCCGATACCCCACAGGGCGTGCAGCCGCGCGAAGCGGTTGTTGGATGTCACGAGTACCGCTTGGAAGAACCGCACGGATTCGACGCCGCGCGCCGCCAAGGCGAACTGTGCCCGCTGACGGACTCGCAGGTCGGGGTGGCCCAACAACTCAACCAGCTTCTCGGAAGAGAGTCCTTTGAAGCCGTTGCGAAACAGTTCGGCAGTCTGCTTCACAACGGGGCTGTTGACGTGCGTGGTGTCAAACAACGTGTAGACCCGGCCGCCGACACTCCCGCCGTTCCAGAGTAGGTTCACGAAGTCCGAGACATACAACTTGCCGTCGTATCCGAACTCGCAGTCCGTTGCCGAAATCGGCTTCATGAAATCGTGTTCGTCAATGATCTCAAAGCCGGCTCCGCGCGGTTGGATGCTGAACGATTCAATCCCATCGTTGCCAGTGTAGTTGCAGAGAAAGAAGTGGTGGTCGTACCGAGCGGGCAGTCCCGTCCCCGGATAGTAAGCAAACCCCGACGGCCCGGCTCCAAGCTTGCCGACGGGCGGCAAGACCCATTGAGGAGTCTGAGGGTCGAGAGACAAGAGTCGAGAGCTAGAAGCAGCCTCGTTCCCTTCTCTCTTTTCTGGCTCTCGACTCTCGTCTCTCCGCTCTCGACTCTCCCACAAGTGCCACATCTTCTCCGCGTGCCACGTTCCCGTCAGGTACGGATCGGGGATCGACTGATGGGCCATGTTCCAACCGGCGTCGGCTCCTTCGAGGACGAAGACCAAGCGCGAGTGGTCTCCCTTGTCGCAGTTGTTGTCGGCGGCGAAGAGGTTGCCGAATTGATCGAACGCGATCTCTTGAGGGTTCCGCAAACCGCGTATCACGACTTCGAGTTCACTGCCGTCGGGATAACACCGGAAGACGGCTCCGTTGCGCGGGCCGTGCAGCGTGCGGCCCTCATGCGTCTGCACATGAAAGCCGCGGTCGCCGACCGAGAAGTACAGCTTGCCGTCCGGTCCCCAGCAGAGGCCGTGCAGGTCGTGACCGAGGAACCCTGCGTTGACGCCGAAGCCGGTGTGAATGATCGTCCGCTCATCAGCCACGCCGTCGTTGTTCGTGTCCCGCAGTCGCCACAGATTGGGAATGCAGGTGAAGTAGATGTCGCCATCCGTCGCCATGACTCCCGCCGCGAGACCGTCCAGTGTCCCGTTGAAGTCGGGCGCGAAGACCGTCGCACGATCCGCCTTCCCATCGCCGTCGGTGTCTTCGACCAGACGCACTTGATCTGCCGTCTTGCGAAACCAGTCCATGCCGCCTGCAAACTTCGAGGCGAACTTCTCGTACATCTTCAACCGGTCGTCGAGCGTCTGAATCTGAAGGTCGTCTTCGAGCATAAACGGCCTCGTCCGGTTCTCTTCCGTGCCGAGATTGAAGCGATACTCTTCCGCCACAAACACGCGGTTCCGCTCATCCAGCCCGATCGCCACGGGAGACGCCAGCTTCGGCTCCGCCGCGAACAACTCGACCTTCATCCCCTCGGGAACCTTGAAGGTCGCGATCCGCCTAGTCGCGACATCCGTCCCATCCGGCAATTCGGGCGGAGCACAAAGTGCGACCGACGCGATGACAACAAGCAACGAAGCGGGTAACGCGAATAAAAAAGCACGAGTCACGTTCAAAGTTCCATTGAGAGTCGTGAGCGAAACGGGGGGCGACTCGGCGATTCTGGCCCGCGTCACGACGAACATCAATCTGCTGCGGCGACTCAGCAGGGCCATCGCCTTGTTGAGTCTGCGAAACGTGTAGGGTGGGACCAGTGGCGTTTCGCCGCGCCGGCCCACCATGATTTCTCGACGTTTTCAGATGGTGGGCCGGCGCTCGAAGCGAGCTTGTCCCACCCTACGTTGAACAAGGCGATGGCCCAGCCTCCCATCCGAAGCGTGTTGAAGCTCGGTGGGTAGGTCGTTTGTACCGAAGACGGGTGAGGCCAAGACGGGTGAGGATGGCCCATTTCACACTAACCCGAAGCGTAAGCGAGGACGTGAGTTGCCCTCACGCTTCGGGTTCCCGTCAGCTTCCCCCGTGTGCGAGATACACGCTCTGGCTCATGCAATCTGCTGGCTGGCGTTCTATACCTCGCGCGGCCAAGAATGAGACCATTGGCTCGTTTAACCGCGTGGGCAACGCCCCGCGCGTCGAGCGATGTGGAACGCTGTTTTGCCATCGACGCGCGGGGCG
>JAYSQC010000019.1:0-1720 GCA_043721755.1 Schlesneria sp. | reverse complement strand
GGTTCTTGGAGTTCCCTGCCACTGAAGAAGGGCTCACGCCCGAAGAACCAGGGGGCTGACGCCACCCCGCTCCGAAATTCATCCGACAGGACTCACGCTCCAAAATTGTCATCACAATTCTGCGCGGCACGCACAGAAACAAAACGTGAGTAGTACAGAGGAAGGAAGTCCGGCTAACAAAGCTAAGCCGGACTTCACCGTTCACGTCCTCACGCGGGACGCTCCGTCTCGAACAGGATCGTCTGGCCCGAGTCATCGGCCGGTTCACTCTTCGCGACGCAGGCGGCGATGGCCAGGTCTCCGGTCACGTTGACCACTGTGCGGCACATGTCGAGGATCCGATCGACGCCCAGAATGATGCCGATCGCCGCGCCGGGGACATCGACCGACTGCATCACCACGACGATCAATGGCAGTGAACCGCCGGGAACTCCCGCCGTGCCGACTCCCGCGAGGATCGCCATCAGGACGACGGTGAACTGCTGGCTCGATGTCAGTTCGACGCCCATCACCTGAGCGAGAAACAGGACGACGACTCCTTCGTACAGAGCCGTCCCGTTCTGGTTGCCGGTCGCGCCGACGGTCAGCACGAAGTTGGAGACGCGCTGCGGCAGCTTGAGTCCTTCCTTCGCAACTTTGATCGCGGTGGGAAGCGTCGCACTCGACGACGACGTGCCGAACCCGACGAGCATCGCCTCCGAAACGCCGTCGAAAAACTTCCACGGTGACATGCGAGCGAACACCATCACGACGAGCGAATAGACGACGAACAGTTGCAGTCCGAGACCGAGCAGCGCCGTGAGGACGAACCAGAACAGCGTCTTCAAAATATCAACGCCGAGTTGCGCGGAGAGGGCGAACACGAGACAGCCCGCTCCCACGGGAGCCAGCTTCATGGCGAAGCCGATCACCGCCATCGAGATCGCGTACAGACCTTCGAGCCATCCAACAAATGTCTTGGTTTCAGTGGGTTTCGTGGTGATGGCGACGCCGCAGATCAGGGCGAAGACCATCACAGCCAGCATCCCGGTCCCCTTGGAGCTGCCATCGACGGCCCCGACCATTTCTTGCAGCGGGTTCTCGGGCAGGAGATCGACGAGCGTGTCTCGCACGGGCTTAGCCTGCTTCGCCTTGGCCACCTTATCGGCAGCTCCGCCCGAGTACTGATCGAGCAGTTTCTGACGTTGAGCCTCACTGATCGAATGCCCAGGTTTCAAGCCGTTCACCAGCCCGACACCGATCAGCACGGCGGCGGTCGAAAGGATCGCCGTGAAGCCGAGCGTCTTCAGGCCCATGCGTCCGAGCTTCTTCAGATCGCCGATCTCAACGACCGCCAGCGACAGCGCCGAGAAGACCATTGGCACGACGACCATGAACATCAGCCGCAGAAAAACCTTTCCGACCGGCTCGGCCCAATAGATGACGGTGTCGAGCCAATCGAGCAGTTCGTTGGAGTTGGCATCGCCGGGCGATCCCTTCTCACACGCACCGATTGCATGCGCGATCAGCCCCAACACGACACCGACCACGAGGCCGATCAGAATCTTCGTGTGCAGCGGCATCCCGCGCGGAGCGGCCTCGGGCGAATGAGCGTCGGTCATGAATGCGGCTTTCGGCTTGGGATGGAGGTGATGCCTGCTTCGTTTCACCGCGTGGGCAACGCCCCGCGCGTCGATGGGCGAAACAGGCTCCTACGTCACTCGACGCGCGGGGCGTTGCC
>JAYSQC010000018.1:0-8930 GCA_043721755.1 Schlesneria sp. | reverse complement strand
GGTTCTTGGAGTTCCCTGCCACTGAAGAAGGGCTCACGCCCGAAGAACCAGGGGGCTGACGCCACCCCGCTCCGAAATTCATCCGACAGGACTCACGCTTCCAAATTGTCGTCACAATTCTGCGCGGCACACACAGAAACAAATCGTGAGTAGCACGGATGGCAACGCCAAGGCACGGTCGAAGAGAGACCGGGCCACAGCAGATGCGACCCGTCACGTCGCCACATCGACCCGCGCATCATCGCGGACGAGCGAATTCTGTCGCAGCTTCTCACGAGCACGACTCAACGTTGGACCGATCGAGTTCTCGGGGACGCCCAACCCCGCGCTGATCTCGCGGTAGGAACGCCCCTCCAAGTGAAACAGCTTCACGACCATCGCCTCGGACTCAACGAGTCCATCGAGCATCCGCTGCACCAACTCGCGATTCTCGATCCGCGCCGACGCATCGAACTCGTTCGCGTTGACATGTTCGAGAGTCGCGCCGTGAGTCTTCACATGCCCCAGTGCTTCGGCCATGCGCCGCCGAGTCACTTCGTGGACTACGATCCGGCGAGCAATGACCGTCAAATAGGTCGCCAAAGAACTCTCGCCACGGAACCGCCGCAACACGTCGAAATCGTTATCGACCAGAGTCAGAAAGATGTCGGCCGACAAGTCGTCGATGTCGTGCCCAGACAGTTGGACGCTGCGTGCGTGAGCCGTGTGCTGGATGACGTGAACGAACACTCCCGCGAAACGATCCACGAACTCTTTCCACGCACCGGGTTGCCGGTCGAGGCAGTTCGCCAACAGATTGCGGTCGATGTCGGTCAGAGCCACGATCACACCTGTTCATACGCAGCAAGTTCACTCACGACGAGACGGGACGTTTCTCACGCCGATACCGCTGTCACTCTATTCACGGCCCCTTCGCCGGACAAGATGTCTCGACGCCCGCCACACTGGACTCGACCGCCTCGCCACACAGACTGAGGTGTATTCCTGCGGTCGAGAATCTCTCGCACCATTTCTTGACGCTCTTTCGGGGTGGGCCTAAGATTTCGGCGGTTTTACCGGTTCCGTGAACGATCTCAACGCAATCCATTTCAGTCGCGCCGTTGGGATTTCCGATAAGACTGCCGACAGCGCCCTCAAACGATTGACCGGCACAATCCCGATGATCAACACTCAGATGATCAATACAGACTTGTCGAATCCTTCTCAAAACCCCGACACGAAAGACCTGACATGACGCACGTCGTCGCTGAACCCTGCTTCAACTGCAAGTACACCGACTGCGTGACGGTTTGTCCCGTCGAATGCTTCTACGAGGGGGAAGCGATGCTCTTTATTCACCCCGAAGAGTGCATCGACTGCGAAGCGTGCGTTCCCGAATGCCCGCCCGCCGCAATCTTCCATCAAGACAACCTCCCCGCCGAATGGGCCGACTACACCGCTCTCAACGCCGAGATGGCTCTCAACTGCCCGGTCATCACCGAGCGTAAAGACCCGATGGGACCGCCGATCGAAAAGCATTGAGTCGCAAGCGAACACCAGCAAACACCAGAACCCCGATCCGCAAGGATCGGGGTTCTTCGTTTTCATCCGATGATTTATCGCGAGTTGTAGGATGGGCACTCCTGCCCGTCCGGCTTTGGCGTTGAAAATGAACGAGCAGGAGCGGACGGGCAAGAGTCCCCGTCCTACAAACTCACTCTCGAACGAGTTCGCCTTCAATACCTCGGCACACTTACATCGATGACCTGCGACCACTGGTCGATCCCCCCCGCCATGTTGATCGCGTGGTCGAAGCCTTGCTGACGAAGCCAGTTCACCACGCGCATGCTCCGCCCGCCGTGATGACAGTGAACGACGATCTCTCCGCTCTTGTGAGCCTCCAATTCCGAAACCCGCTCGGCAAGCTGGCTCATCGGCAACAGAGTCGTCCCCTCAATGTGAGCCGTCGCGTACTCGTCCGGCTCGCGCACGTCGAGAAACAAAAACGCTGAGCCACTGTCGAGCTTCGCCTTCACGGCCGGACAGTCGATTTCCAACGGAGTCGTCATCACAGGATTCCTTGTTCGTTTTCAAAACTCACGGATACACGGGCTTGTCTTTCGGATGAGTTCTACTTCACGCGGCCGAAACTCCGTCATTGATACTCCGCGCGGCCAGTACTGAGACATCCGAGCGGGGCGGCGTCAGCCCAATGGCACTCACTTTGGAAAGTAGTAGGCATATTCCATGTGCCGTAACCGGCGTTTTGCGGACGGCACATGGAATGTGCCTGCTACTTTGCGGCCAAAGTGAGTGCCATTGGGCGTTAGCCCTTCGGACAAAGAACCGGGGAGCTGACGCCGCCCCGCTCAGAAATGTCTCACTCTGTGCCACGCGAGGTATCAATCGACCACTTTCATCCTCTGCCCCAACTTCCTCAAAACTTCGACATCGCTCATCGGTCGAGACGCCGCGCGGGGATGAGTCGCATCACAACCAATCCAGCCGCGCAGCTTGAGGAACTGCGCACACGAATGCTTGTACGCGGGTGACGGCGATCGAAACGCGAAGTAACCCAGGTACTGCAGCTGGTCGTTCAACTCATAGAAACGCGGATCGCCCGCCTCCCAGTACGTGTCCCGGATGGCGAACAGATCCGGCGCGAAGCTGCTCAGCCCGAGCAAGTAGTCGCTGCCGTACATCACCATGTCGATGGCGAAGTCGTTACCGGTGAAGACGGCGAAGTCGGGCCGCTGGGCATCGCGCAGCTTCAACCGTTCCCATTCGGGTTCGCGGTGAAACGACGAATGCTTCGCACCGATGCACTGTGGCACGGCCATCATCCCGGCATACGTTTCGAGATCGTAGACCGCTCCAAACGGCGCGAGGTCCGTCGTCAACTCGAACCCGATGAACTTGTCGCACGCGCCGCCGAGCCGCTCGTAACTGCGCACGATCTCGGGACCGGGCTGCCTCGTCAGGCCGAACGATTGAAAGATCGCGGGCGTGCCACCGAACGACTGAATCGCCTCCATCCGCTCGGCGTACCGATCAAAGTCAAACGCCGCCCCGGCTTGGTCCGCCACGAACGTCCCCGCCACAAACCCGCCACCACTCAGCACCGCCCGCGTCCGCCGCAACACTTCGTCCTGAGTCGCGTGGTCGATCAGGTTCACATACCCGGTGTCCATGTTCACCGCCGGAGTCAGCCCCGCCCCGGCCGTTCGCGCGACGTGCCCTTCAAACGAAAACCAATCCACGTCGCCACTCTCCAAAAACGGCAGCAACACCGCCGAGATGCCCGTCACCTTGCGACGCGGCTTCAGCATGGTCAGTGGATCGAGAGACATCGCGAAACAGCCTCATGCAGAATGGGGAATCTCAACAAGCCCCGGCATCCACGAAGACCATCACGGAACTCCATACAACACGGAGTCGTGATCGCAGCCGGAGAATCCGTCGGCCACACTCGCCAGCGGCAAAGCGGCGATCCGCAGCGTCTCCGCAAACAACTCGGAACAACGCCCTGCCGACAGGGCATCGCCATCATCGAGCAGCGGAATCAGCTCGACGGCAGTGTTCTCCGGCAGTTCCCACTCACCGTCGGGCACCACGACACCGTTCTGAACATGACCTTGCAGACGCATGAATCCGGCTCCTCAATTGAGGTCGGGATGATACACGCACCTCCACTCGCAAACCATCGGGCACAACGCGGTGCCCCTCGTCCGTTGGTCGGCAACACCGTCACCTTGAAACGGTAGCCACACTGCCGAGATGCCCGTCACCTTGCGGCGCGGCTTGAGCATGGTCAGTGGATCGAGCGACATCGGAGCGCGGCCTCAAGGAGAATGGAAACTCTCATCGGGGCGAGATTGTAACGACGACTCGCATCCAACCGTAGCACATGCTGCCAGCGTGTGCGGCTCCGCTCCGTATCCCCGCGAGGCTCAGCCGCAGGCAAAAACAACAAGAAGATGGCGGACAAAAAGATCAGAGGCCGATCTCGGTCGGTTCTCTCTCCCATCTTCTTGTCCATCCTCTTCTTGTTGAACTCTTTCAGCCGCCGCGAACAGGATTCGGGGCTGCGCAGCTTGAACGTGTCCTACCGACGACCTGTCGGCGGAATCATCAAACTCAATCGCCCCGTATGCTTCTGAAGCTGGATCGAACTGCTCCTAGAGTAATCGGGGGTGTACACGATCATGTCCGGAGCGTCCGCCATGTCTGGTATGGCCGACTTGCCTGATTGAACCGACATGGCGGCGTCGCGGTGCAGCGTCGATCCGGCAGAGCGAATGATGGTGATCGGGTCAAAAGGCTTGGAGCCGTCTTTGATCCAGTTCGACTTGGCCCACAGTCGTGAGTACACGAACACTCCACCCGTCCACGGATCGTTCAGCGCCATGATGGGCAGGACTCGCGCCGGTTCCTGCTGGCCGTTGATGATGCAGTAGGCGGCGAGGTCTTCCAGCGAATCCGGCAAGGCACCGTCGTGGTCTTTCTTCCACAGTCCGATGGCCAGAGCCAGCAGCGCCTGGCGATTGACCGCTTCGTACGAGGTGAAAATGCCGTCCACATCATGGCCAAACCGGGATGGGTGATACGTGGATCGTATCGAGTACATCCATTCGTTGTCCGACCGATCAGAGCGTCGGATTCCCTCCTCCCACGCGACAAGTTGTTGCCGGGGGTTGGAGCCTGGACTCCGCGTCTGTGCTTCGAGCGAATGGAAGAGGTGCCATCGCCAGAACAGGACCTGCTCGTTGATCCGCCGCTGGCGGGCGAACTCGTGCGGAACGAGTGCCGCCGCCACGCTCTTCGCGAAGGACAACGACGCCGACTCTTCACTCTCCATTTGCAGGCGCAGCCATTTCTCGCTCTGGAAACCCAAGACGAACTCCGCCGCACTCGCCTCGCGCAGAGTCGGGTATCGGGCAAGTTCCACTTGAGTTTGCCCGATGGCTTCGATCAGCATTTCTCTCGTCACGTCCTCATGGTTCGACCAGAGGACGAGCGATTGGAGAATCTCAACCTGAACTTCGCGTCCCCAGACCCAGTTCGCAAACTGGTTTTGGCTGGCAGAGCAGCGCGCGAGGCGGAGGCCCGCCAGAAAGTAGCGCAACGCCTGCCGGGGATCGCCCTGATCCAGGCTGAGCCGCCCCGCATCATGCACTAGTTCCGAATTGGGCGTCGCATCCTCAACGGGGTGTCCCGTCCGCTGAGACCGGTACGACTCCGGCAACTCGTCCGTGAGAACCTCCATGATCACGGCCAACGGTTTCTCATTGAGCGACCAGAACCGCTCGCGCGCCGCCCGCTCCTGTTCTTCCAAACTCGCGTTGGCGGGTAGCCCCGCCAAGAATTGGGGAGTCGCCTTGATCTGAGACAACGGTGAGTAATGGCGGCTCACGCTGACCAGGGCGTACTGCACCGCGCGGCTCTCGGGCGATGTCGGTTCCGTCACCGCTTTGACTGCGGCTCGAATCGAACTCAGTTCGTGTGAGATGTCCGAACCCATGATCGACTCGCGCCGTTCGGTCTCGCGCGGGTACAGCAGCGCCATCAGTGTCGGCGATGACGGGCCGAGTCCCGGAATCTCCAGCCACCGGTACAGGGCTGCTCCGAACAACAACAGCATCGGCGGCAATGCCAGTCCCACAGCCAGTCGCTTTACGACCGGCCAGCTTCGACGTTCGATCAGCCAGTGGCGCGAATACCATCCGGTGAGGCACATCAACCAGACGGCGATGCCTCCCACCGCCCACCAGTGCGGCAGCGAAGCATGGACCACGAGGACCTGCCAATAGATCAGCAGAATGGTCGCCATCAGCCCCGCACCCACGGCGAGGATCATCCGCCGAAACAACATCGCGGCGGCTTGCCCCACCGCGTAGCTCATCAGCACGAACCACAGCACGTCGAAGAAATGTTCGCGTTGAAAGAGCGTGATCCCAACCAGTGGATGCCTCAGCCCATCATTGCTGTGTCGATGCTCAAATCGTGAACCGCTCCACGGAATGAAAGCCCATTCGACGAGACACGCCACGGCCCAGCAGACGGCGGGAATCCAGCAGGCGCGCGGCAGCCAGACGACATGTTTGGCCAACCAGATCATCGTGGGAGACGTGCCGCGATTGGCGAGGAACCGTAGCTGTTGGCCTCCCGCATCAAACCGGAAGCCGAGAACTCCCATCACCAGCGGCAGGGCGACGATCAAGGGAATGACGGCAAACATGATTCCTCCATCACCATCCGCGAGGCTGTACAGCGCCAACAAGAGACTTGTGGCACAGACGATCACCAGCAGCCCGGTGTGCAACGACTCGCGATGCCGTTCCTGCCAAACCAACCGCTGCCAAGTCCGCCAGCCCGAGTGTTCGCTCTCGATCGCAACCGGCACGCGCGAGGATCGTCCTCGATTCCAAGGCAGTATCGCCGTCAACCGCTCGTTCAACTCCTCCAGCCACGAGGCATCAAGGTACTGACCGCGACACCACCTCAACCCGAGATGAATGTTCAATCCAGCAGTCAGCAGCAAGCAAGCGGTGACGTAGTACCAATGCAGTCGATCCGCCTCACGCGCTGGATATCCATTCAGTGCGGGTGTTCCGTATCGAAGCCAATACAAATACAGGTACGTTGTTATCGGCACGGCATAGATAGCCAACCACCAGACTATCGCCGCCGGAACTGCTGTCACCACACGTCGGCTTGTCAACGAACCGAGCGCGCCCCACAACAGTAACCCCGCCCCGACGAGCGAAAGTGTTCCGAGCATTCCCACTGTGGCCCAGACCAGCGACGGGCCGGTGTTCATAGAATTCTTGAATTCAAACCCCGAACCGACCGACAGCACCGCCGCCCACAGCCACATCACCAGCAGTTGCGAAACCGCTCCGGCAATCGCACTGCCAGACTTCGCCAGCAGCGTCGGCCACGGCGGCGCGGAGAGATTCAACAACCAATCGCTCGTCCGCTCTTCCCGCTCCAAAGCAAACAACATCGCGGTGGATGCGATCAGGAAGAAGGGGACCAAGTACAACGGGATGATGTAGAGGAAGAGGATCGCCACTGAGGGCGGCATCTGCGGAAACGGAGTCACGCTGATCACGATGCGCGCGATCAACTGCAAGCAGATGCCTGAGACCAGCACCCCCACCCACAGCGTTCTCTGTTGGCGGTACTCCTTCCAAAACATCCGGCCGAACGGGCGAACATCGAACGACGATGGAGAGGCGGTTGCGGGAGCAGTGGTCATCGGACACCTCGATTTGCTGACGGATGGGGGGCTTTCAGGTGGCGCTCTATAGTCACTCGGGCGACAATGCCCGCCTTTTCGTGGGCGTCAGCCCTCTTCAAGTCCTTCCGAGCGGGGCGGCGTCAGCCCCCCGGTTCTGGCATGACGATTGAGATGCGGTTGCGATTGTGGAAGTGGTGGTCATCGGACACCTCGATTTTCGGGGAGGCGGACTGCAATACGGTGGAGCATGAGAACGAGAGCCGTAGGATGGACGCCCTCGTCCGTCTGTATTCAACGGGCAATCGCTCGGACGAGGGCGTCCAAGTTACAGCCCCGTCGGGACCGGTTCATGCGGAGCGAACCCCTCCGCCTTGGTCATCATGCACGTCACGAAAATCTCTTCGAGCGACAGCCGCTTCTCCTCGACGTGCAGATGATTGGGATCGGAGTTCAGTGCGAGTCGTCCGGCGTCGTTGAGGTCTCGCACCATCAGTCGCCAGACGCGGTCGTGCCGTTGGGCGCGGAGCAGCAGCGCGGGCGAGGCGAGTTCCGGCGGAGCAGTCTCGATGTCGGCCAGTGTCACGATCACTTCGCTCACGCGGTCTTTGAGGACATCGAGCGGCTCGCACAAAATCAGCTTGCCGCCGCGCAGGATGGCGACGATGTCGGCGACGCGCTCGACCTCGGCAATCTGATGGCTGGAGAGCAGGACCGTGCGGCCTTCCGACGCGATCTCGATCATGCTTTCGAGGAACTCGCGTCGCACCAGCGGGTCGAGGCCCGAGGTTGGCTCATCCAGCACGAGCAATTCCGGTTCGTGAGCCATCGCGAGCGACAACGACACCTTCCCCTGCATCCCCTTCGACAGCGACTTGATCGGCTTGTCGTCCAACCCAAATCGCTGCACGAGGTCTTCGTACCGCTGTTGAAATCCGAGCGGATAGAACCCCGCCGCGAACCAGCCGATCTCGCGCACCGTCATCCATTCGTACAGGGCGGGCCGGTCGGGCATGTACCCCACGCGACGCCGAATCTCGGCCCCGTGCGTCTGGCTGTCGAGACCCATCACGCGCGACGCCCCGCCGTCGGGAGCCAGCAGCCCCAACAGAATCTTGATCGCGGTCGTCTTCCCTGCCCCGTTCTCACCGAGCAGCGCGATCACCTGCCCGCGCTCGCCCCGCAGCGACACGTTGTCGAGGGCCATGTGGTCTTTGAACCGCTTGGACACGATCTGATATTCAAACACGGCAGTCATGATTGGTCCTCTGGAATGGAGAGCAAGGTCGTAGGGTGCGTGAAGTCTTCGGAACGCACCGGTTCAAGATTGTTGCCTCAATCTCGGTGCGTTCCGAAGACTTCACGCACCCTACGTGTGGATTGCCTCACCCTTCCGGAATGCTCCGTTTCTGAACCGCCTTCGTTTTCAACGATCCCTCCCAAACTTCGTCCACCAGTTTGAAGAACTCTTCCTCGGTGAGTCCGCTTTGCTGAGCCTCGATCACGACTCCCTGCATCCGTTCGGCGAGCAGCTTTTGTCGGGCTTTGCGACAGCGTTCGGCGGCCGCCTTGGCGACGCGCAGCCCCTCGCCGCGCAACGTCTCCAGCACGCCGTCGTTTTGCAGATCGCGATACGCCTTCGCGACGGTGTTGGGGTTCACCGCCAGTGTCACTGCCAGCTCGCGCACGGACGGCACGAGGTCTCCGGGCC
>JAYSQC010000017.1:0-14101 GCA_043721755.1 Schlesneria sp. | reverse complement strand
TGTTGAAAAACGTAGGATGGACGCCCTCGTCCGTCCGTTTTCAACTCGAAATCACTCGGACGAGGGCGTCCAAGTTACGTTCTTCAACAGGCTGTTAAGCAACGGAGCATCAAAATCGCGTGAATAGAATCACATCGCGAAGCCACCATTGACGTGGCCGACAAAAGTCAGCGTAGGGTGGGACAAGCTCGCTTCGAGCGCCGGCCCACCAGGTAAAACGCCTGCACATGCTGGTGGGCCGGCGCTCGAAGCGAGCTTGTCCCACCCTACATTGTCGGTTCATCACATTGTCGGTTCATCCGACTTTTGTCAGTCACGCCACCATTCCTCAACTTTTGCCGACAGGCCCTCACGGCCCGCGCATTTCCAGCCGCACGTTCGAGACCTCCCAGTCATCGAAGCTCGAACCGTTCTCGGTCAAGGGGCGTAGGCGCAGTTCGAGCGTGTTGGTTCCGGAACGCAGGGCTGCTCTGGGAAGCGGGTAGTGCAGGTGATCGGGTTTCTCGGGCGAGGCTTTGAAACGGACGAGTCGGTTCAGATCGCCGACGGGTTGGCCGTTCAAGACGACTTCCGTGACAAGCCGTCCCGCGCGCAGTTCTTTCAAGAACGGACTGCCGGGCGGCGTATCGGGGTGACTCGGTTCCAAGTCGGCGGCGTCGAGTGACAGCCAGATGTTGCGGTACACATCGCAATCGTGAGCGTCGCGCTTCACCTCGAACTCACCGCGCCACGACGTGCCGTCGGGACGAGGCCGCCGGAAGTCGGCCCGAATTGAGTCACCCAAGTGAACGCGGCGGGCGTCGATGACCTGAGTTCGACCGACGAACAGCGGCGTGACTCGTTGCAGCGACCGCCACGGGACGAGGAACTCGCCCAACCACGGATGAGTCACGAGCAGCGTCTCGCGATCCACCGCGAGGACCGTCACCGTCAGCCGATCGGCGGGAAGCTGAGGCCGGTCCACGAACGGCTGCCAATCGAGCCGCGCGACGATCCCGGATGTCGGCGAGAGCGGGCTACTCACCGGTCGCTCTGCGGAACGAAAGGCCACGCCCGCGAGACGAGTCCACGGCCAAGCCCCCTGCCCCGCGATGCCACTCAGACGAACACCACTCTCGTCGAGTGACTCGATCCGCCCGAAGTACTCGTCGCCCGCGTGAGTGCTGACGACATCGTCCTCATCAAACGCACGGCCGAAGAGTTCCAGCCGCTCGTTATCCCGAGTGCTGCCTCGGAGAGAGCTGACGAGAAGGTCGTTGATCTCGAAGCCGGGACGAGGGGTGAAGTGGATCGAACGGAGCGGTGCCTCGAAGTGGGAACTCGATGCGAGCAGCGAGTCATCCACCAAGCACAGGAACTGCGCCGAGGAACTGACCGTCGTGAGACAGTGCCAACCGGGAGTCAGCTCGGCGGACTGAGTCGTCCAACGTGCTGAGCCATGTGGGCGTTCGACAACAGCCAACCGAGTCCCGTCGAGCTGCAACGACAGCCGTTCGGTCGCGTTGTTGGCCGCGTCGAGCGCACCGAAGTGGAAGCTCATCCGACCACTGTTGTCGCTCGAAATAACTCGCTCCATTCGAAACCAGAACTGAACGCGAGCCCCGCGTGACGGCTCGTGCGGGATCGCGACCGTCGCGGAAGCATCCCGCGGCGACACCGTGAGCGAGGGCTGCGCGATCATCTCGACTTCCCCCGGCGGAACGGCGATGGATTCAATACTCGACCGGCTCACCGACGCGACGTGCCCGCCCGCCAGCCGGATGTGCAGCGAGTCGCTCTCCCCTTGAAGCAACTCGCCCGAGATGCGGTCGCCATCCACAAACGACAGTTGGCGCAGCGGCCGATGCGTCCGAGTGACTCGCGCCCGACGCGGCAGATCGAGCGGTCTTGAAACGACCAATGCCTCACCACGCGCAGTCATCGGCGCGACGACGCGATCCCACACGAAGCGGCCGGGAGAAACGAAGGACGTGCGATGTACCGAGTGTTCGGAGTCAGGAGCCTGGTCACTCGCCACCGCTCGCATGGCAGACACGCTCAGCCCGGCTATCCAGACACAACTCACCAGCCCGGCTCGGACCACGCCCCGCCGCAACAACGTGCCGCGTTGTGGTCGATGTTCGAGCTGTTTTACACGCGGTCGCACGCAGCAGGTCCAGTAAGTTGAGGAGTGACGTTCGGGTCTGATCGATCCGGTTCGGAGTCTGAGAGAATCGCGCGGCATGGTCAACGCGCGTCGTGATCGACGATCCGTGAACGACCCGCCCCCGCGCCCCGCGCGCATTGGACTCGATGGGATGCCGTCGTTCATTGGTGCTCATTTAGAACCCGATCGCGTGGGTATCAGGCTCCCTCCCCTCGGCGGGGAGGGCCGGGGAGGGGGGAGGATTGTCGAGTTGACTTGCCACTCTCTCCCCCCTCCCTAACCCTCCCCGCCGAGGGGAGGGAACCAGAATGAGCGACTGCACCCAACCCGATGGGTGCGATCTGCCAGACTGTCCGATCGCGTGAGGCTCCGCTTACAATCCGACCCTCTTGAGTTCAATCTGGGCCGAGTGTCGCGTGAGGTGGCTGATGTTACGAGTTGTGGCGTTGCTGATTGGCGTGTTGGGACTGGTGGCGGCGAGCGTAATGCCGCTCAGAGGCGAGGCCTTGCCGGACGCCAAGGCGCGGCTGCTGAGCGATGTCCAATACTTGGCGTCCGATGAACTGGAAGGTCGCGGGCCAGGAACCAAGGGGATCAACCTGGCCGCGAAGTTCATCGAAGAGCAGTTCGCGAAAGCGGGCCTTGCGGTCGATCGTGTTGCGGGCGGGGCGCTGCAGAAGTTTGAACTGACGACCGGCGCGAAGCTCACCGAACCGGCGTCGCTGCAACTGCTCGGGCCGAACAACGAGACGATCGAACTCAAGCTGGGCGAGGATTGCGAGGCGTGTTCGTTCGGTGGCTCGGGACCGTTCGAGGCCGAGGTCGTCTTCTGCGGATACGGCATCGAGGCGAAGGACGAGTCTTACGATGACTTCGCGGGGATCGACGTGACTGGCAAAGTGGTCGTGATGCTGCGGCGGACACCGCGTCAGGCTGACCTGAAGGCGGCGCACTCGTTCGCCGCTCATGCAGACTTGCGGTCGAAGATGGCTCACGCGGTGGCGAAGAAAGCGGCGGTGGTGCTGTTCGTCAACGATGTCTATTCGGGGCGCAAGGCGGTCGAAAAGCGACGCGAAGATCAGGCGAAGGCGAGCGAGAAAGTCGCGACCAGTGCAGAGACCTTCGTCGCCCTCGACGCGACCGACATCGAGAAGACGACGGCGGCTCGCAACGACCTGACGGCGGCCGTCAATCAATGGAAGTCGGTCAAAGCGGCGGGAGCCTCGCCCAACGATGACGCGCTAATGAAATTCGGTTACGCGGGACACGGCGACAACAAACCGATGCCACCCGCGTTTCACATTACTCAGAAGCTGGCGGGAAAATTGTTCGCCGCGATCGGTACCAAACAGGAGGACGTTGAGCAGCAGATCGACGCCGATTTGAAACCACGTTCGGCGGTCGTCCCCGGCTGGAAGGCGCGCGGCACGCTCTCGATGGAGAAAGTGAAAACGGAGGTCTTCAACGTGATCGGCGTGATTGACGGCGAAGGGCCGCTCGCCGACGAGACCGTGGTCATCGGAGCGCACTACGACCACGTCGGACGCGGCGGCGCAGGCTCGCTCGCGCCGGGATCGAACGACATTCACAACGGAGCCGACGACAACGCCTCGGGGACGATTTCATTGCTGGAATTGGCGCGTCGCTACGGTGAGGCCGCGAAGACAAAAAAACCCGCGCGGCGGATCGTCTTCATGGCGTTCACCGGTGAGGAACTCGGGTTGCTCGGTTCGGCTCGCTACTGCAAGGAGCCGGTCTTTCCGCTCGAGCAGACGATCGCGATGTTCAACATGGATATGGTCGGCCGGTTGAAGGACGATCAAAAACTGATCGTCTACGGGACCGGCACCAGTTCACGTTGGGAACCGCTTCTCAAAGAACACAACGGCGAAGGGAACTTTCATCTGATCTTCAAACCCGAAGGCTTCGGCCCGAGCGATCATTCGTCGTTCTACGCGAAGAAGATTCCCGTGCTGCACTTCTTCACCGGCGAACATCCCGACTATCACCGTCCGACCGACGATTGGGAGAAGTTGAACATTGACGGCGTGGCGCGCGTGACCGATCTCATCGAAAAACTGGTCACGACGACTGTCGCCAACTCGGAAAGGCCCGGCTATGTCGAAGTGAAAGGCAACGCTTCGATGAATCGTGGCGGCAACCGGCCGTATTTTGGTTCGATCCCCGAGTTCGGCAATGAGGAGCCTGGCTATTCGATCAGCGGAGCAGCTCCCGGCAGTCCGGCCGACAAAGGGGGACTCAAGGGCGGCGATCGGATCATCAAGTTGGGAGGCAGTGCGGTATCCAATCTCGACGATTTCGACGCAGCGCTCAGGAAATTTAAGCCGGGTGATGAAGTCGATGTGATCGTGGTTCGCGATAAGCAAGAAGCGACGTTGAAGGTCAAGCTCGACCCGGCGAAGTGATGAGAACGGGTTCAAAATGATCTCCCGGCTGTCGTTCTTGTTCCCTCCCCGCCGAGGGGAGGGAGGAAGACTGGTCGAGTCTTGAAGTGATTGAGAACCCATTCCTTGGTTGAAGCAGTTCCATGCACGCGAGAGGTGACGCATGAACACGGTTGTGATTGGAAATAATGTGTGTCGGCAAGTCCGATGCGCGGCGCTCGTCACGGTGAGCGTGATGCTCTCCGGCTGTGGAGGCTCAACGCCAGCCAAGCCGAAGCCAGCCGCCGTTCGTCAGCCGGTGGCAGCGTCAGGTGCGGCGGCTCCTGCGGTCAATCCCGCTCCCAAGAACAATCCAGCGGGGCGACCCGGAGGTCGTAAGCCGCTGGTCGGAGACAACGCGAAAGGGCTACCGCCGGGAACCGACCCTCGCACTGTGTTCGTGGTCGATGACACGCCAACGCCGATGGAGGTCTCGGCCCCGATCCGCGTTCGCCCGGAGAATCTATTCGCGGTGGTGAGCGGTGATCGCGGATACGACGCGACGCGCATGGTCGTCGGAACGGTCCCTCGCCTCACCACGTCAGGCAAGGCGCGAGCCGGGTTCACTCTGCCCAAAGGCTTCGTCGCCGTCGCTGTAGCAGGCTACTCGGAGGAAGGATTACCGCTCTGCATTCAATGCGAAAAGTCCGGCACCACAATGGCCCTTGTCCCGGCGGGCGTCGTAAGAATGGGAAGCAACGATGGACCGACGGAATGCCAGCCGGAATTTGCGGTCAACCTAGATGCCTTCTACATGGACGTGTTTGAAGTGACGGTCGGAGACTTCGAGAAATACCGGCTCGAACAAAAAGAGAACAAGCGGCCGATTCCGCCCGTCTCGAACCTGACCGCGTCACCGGGAACGCCGGTACTGGGCGTGCCGTGGGGCATGGCGGGTGCCTACGCGCGGTGGCTCGGCATGGAATTGCCGACGGAAGCGGAGTTTGAAAAGGCGACGCGCGGCCCCGACAGCTTGAGAACGCCGTGGGGCGACGGTCGAGCCGTGTGGTCAATGCCTCGTACACCCGAGACGCTGACGATCACGGGAGCCTACGCCAACGACAAGAGTCCCTACGGCATTTACGACTTGGCGGGCAACGCGAAGGAATGGTGTTCCGACCTGTACTCCGACAACTCTCACCGCGAGGCCCTCGCGTCCAGCAACCAGACACCCCGCAATTGGGCTGGCCCGAAGAAGTCCTCGAACGGCAACCTGCGCGTGGTCAAAGGCGGAGCCGCCGACTGGTCGGCTTGGCATCGGCAAGGACGCGACATCGGCAAGAGCTTCCCCGACGTGGGCTTTCGGTGCGTGCTGAGAATCTCGGTGCCAGAGAAGAAGTGACATTGGCTGCGAAACAGTGAGACGGAAGCCGGTGGCAACGAAGAGTTAGTGCAAAGTGCAAAGTGAGAAGTAATCAGTGCAAAGTGAAGGAATGAGGGTGACATCGTGACGGTTCCAGCGGCATTTCGGGACACGTTGTTGCGGACCTCGCGCTCTCGCCCCTGTTCCTCTTCCACTTTGCACTTGGCACTGAACACTTCTCACTTTGCACTGCTTTCCCTTCGCATCACACTCCTTCCGCCGCATTCCCGGAACGCTGGAGTTCCCCTGCTTCATTGGCTATCGTGCCCGCCGGTTTCGACCCTTCATTTTTGCCACAGACACAAAGCTGAACCATGCTGACCAAGAAGCCGCCCACGCACAAACAACAGGCCATTTCGGGAGTCAGCCCCGGTTATGAATCGATCGTCGAAGAGCTGTATCCGTCGATCGCCGCCACCGGGATCGGTCAGGTCTTGAACAACCTGTATGAGTCCGTGCCGGTTCGCATCTGGGGGATCAAACTCTCGCACGCCTTCGCTCTGCCAACGGCCCCGCTCGGAATGCTGATCTATCTGCTGATGAAAGTGACTGGCGAACGGTATGTCGTCACGAACCGGGCCGTGAAGCGAGTCGCCTCGCTCGGCTTCAAACTCATTCAAGAAGTGCCGCTGGCGCAGATCGCCGACGTGTCGATCGACCCCGACTCGCGCCAAGCCTTCTTTAAAACGGGCGATGTTCGGCTGACGAACGCCAACGGCGACACGCTGCTCCTCATGCGAGGCGTCCCCTACCCCGAACGATTCCAACAGGTCATCAACGAGACCCGCACCGCCAAGCGTCAAACCGCAGCGGCTCTCGCCACGATCAACGCGCGGCACTGAGGTCTGACTAACCAGCCCGACGCGCAAGCGAGGGCTTCGCAATCGTCGGTCGTCCACGTCGATCATTCAGCCCTCGCTTGCGCGTCGGGCTAGTTTTTGTGGAAGCGGACTCACTTTCAGGCACTCGATCTTCAGGCCCGGCCGTTCCGCACGCCGGGCCTTTCGTTTGTGAGACCACTCGACCACTTCAGTATTGAAAGCCCGCGCTCGCCTTTGGCTTGCGGTTAAACGAGGTTGTTTTTCTATGACTATCACCACGACCATCACCGGCCTGACCGTCCGCGATATTCGCTTTCCCACGTCGCAGACGCTCGACGGGTCGGATGCGATGAACCCTGATCCCGATTACTCGGCGGCGTATGTCGTGCTGCAGACGGACCGCGCTGACGGACTGGCGGGGCATGGGATGACGTTCACGATTGGACGCGGCAACGAAGTCTGTTGCCTCGCGATTAAAGCCCTCGCGCCGCTCGTGGTCGGTCGGACGTTGGAGTCGTTCACGGCGGACATGGCGGGGTTTTGGAGGCACATCACGGGGGACAGCCAACTCCGCTGGATCGGCCCCGAGAAGGGTGCCATTCATCTCGCCACGGCCGCCGTCGTGAATGCGGTCTGGGACTTGTGGGCCAAGGTCGAGCGGAAGCCGTTGTGGAAGCTCGTCGCCGATCTGACGCCCGAGCAGTTCGTCGCTTGCGTGGACTTCCGATATCTGACCGATGTCCTCACACCGGACGATGCAGTCCAGATGTTGCAGCGGCTCGAACCGACGAAGGCCGAGCGGATCGCGCTGCTCGAACGAGACGGCTATCCCGCGTACACGACCTCGGCCGGATGGCTCGGCTACGACGATGACAAGCTGCGACAGCTTTGCCGCGATTGTCTGGCTCAAGGTTGGAACGTCTTCAAAATCAAAGTCGGCCGCGATCTGGAGGACGACATCCGCCGCTGCCGCATCCTGCGCGAAGAGATCGGCTGGGACCGTCGCTTGATGATGGATGCCAATCAGGTGTGGGACGTGCCGCAGGCCATCGAGTGGATGCGAGCGCTGGCCGAGTTCAAACCGTGGTTCATCGAAGAACCGACGTTCCCTGACGACGTACTCGGTCACGCGGCGATCGCGCGGGCCGTCGCACCGATTCAGGTCGCAACGGGCGAACACTGCGCGAATCGAATCATGTTCAAACAGTTTTTGCAGGCGCAGGCGATCGGTGTCTGTCAGATCGATAGCTGTCGAATCGGCGGCGTGAACGAAGTCCTCGCCGTGCTGCTCCTCGCCGCGAAGTTCGGCGTCCCAGTCTGTCCACACGCGGGGGGAGTCGGACTGTGCGAGTACGTGCAGCATCTGGCCATGATCGACTACGTTTGCGTGAGCGGCTCGCTGGAAGACCGGCTCTGCGAGTACGCCGGTCACTTGCACGAACACTTCCTCGACCCGGTCACGATGCGCGACGGACACTACCTGCCGCCGACGGCCCCCGGCTACAGCATCACGATGAAGCCGGAGTCACTGGATCAGTATGAGTTCAAGTGACGTGAAAGCAGAAATCTCAAGAACCAAGAACCAAGAACCAAGCGAATCACAAATTCCAAAAGAGAAAAACTCAAATGGCGGAATCGTAGCGTTTGGAGCATTTCTGATTTGAGATTTGACGCGCCCGCCAAAAGTAGCCTTCATCGCTCCGCGTGAAGTTAGCCGAATGACGAATGACGTATTTCCCCGGTTATTTAGGTCGCTGGCGATTCGGCTTTCTTCACGCGGAGCGATGAAGGCTACTTCTGTCGGACACATCAGATTTGAGATTTGAGCTTCGTTTGTTTTTTGGTTCTTAGTTCTTGGTTCTTGGTATTTGTTTCCCGGTCTTCCTGAGACATCGGACCCGATCATGCGACGAGTCAAAACCGGTGGCGGCTGGCCCGCGATGCTCTACACCTGGCGCAAGGCGCGCGAGGTCGGCGGGCTGTTCAAGCTGTGGAAGGCGATGCGGTCGAAGAATGCCTGCAAGACGTGTGCGCTCGGGATGGGCGGGCAGCAGGGTGGGATGGTCAACGAGCGGGGCGTCTTTCCCGAGGTCTGCAAGAAGTCGTTGCAGGCGATGGTCGCCGACATGCAGGGAGCGATCACGCCCGAGTTCTTCCAAACGTACTCGGTCGCGCAGTTGCAGTCGTTCTCTCCGAGGGAACTCGAAACGAGCGGGCGACTCACGCAGCCGATGATTCATCGCCAGGGCGAGAACTACTATCAATCGATCTCGTGGGACGAGGCGTTCGCCAAGATCGTCGCCAAGCTGAAGGGGATCATCCCCGACGAGACCTTTTGGTACTTCAGCGGCCGCAGCTCGAATGAGGCCGGGTTCCTGCTGCAAGTGTTTGCTCGCGTCTTCGGCACAAACAACGTCAACAACTGCAGCTTCTATTGCCATCAGGCGAGCGGCGTCGGGTTGAACAGTGTGCTGGGGACCGGAACCGCGACGCTGGTACTGGAGGATGTCGATCACGCAGACCTCGTGTTCATCATCGGTGGCAACCCGGCGAGCAACCATCCGCGACTGATGTCCACGCTCAAGCACATTCGTCGGAAGGGTGGCCACGTCGTCGTCATCAACCCGATTGTCGAGACGGGACTCGTCAACTTCAGTGTGCCGAGCGATCCGATCAGCCTCTTCTTCGGGACGAAGATCGCGTCGCTCTATGTGCAGCCTCATATTGGAGGTGATCTGGCGCTGCTGATCGGCGTGGCGAAGCGGATCGTCGAGATGAACGCTCACGATGAGAAGTTCCTCACCAAGTACTGCGATCACTGGCCCGAGTTGCAGGCGAGCTTGGCGGCTCACGATTGGAACGAAATCTACCGCAAGGCGGGTGTCGGGGCGGAGGCCATTCAAGCCATCGCGACTCGCTACGCCGCCGCCGAGAATGTCGTCTTCACCTGGACGATGGGGATCACGCATCACACGCATGGCGTCGAGAACGTCGAAGCGATCGCCAACCTCGCGCTGCTGCGAGGCATGGTCGGCCGTCCCAACGCGGGACTGCTGCCGATTCGCGGGCACTCGAATGTGCAAGGGGTCGGCTCGATGGGAGTCACTCCGAAATTGAAGGACACCATTTTCGAGCGGCTTCAATCGGAGTACGGCCTCACGCTGCCGACGACGACGGGACTCGACACGATGGCGTGCATGGAGGCGGCGGAGCGGAAGGAATTGAAGTTCGGCTTTTGCCTCGGCGGCAACCTGTATGGGTCGAACCCCGACGCCACGTTCGCCAAGCACGCGCTGGAGCAGTTGGAGCTGCTCGTGTACCTCAACACGACGCTGAACACCGGCCACGCGCACGGGCTGGCTGACGAAACGATTCTGTTACCCGTGCTGGCGCGCGATGAAGAGCCGCAGGCGACGACGCAGGAGTCGATGTTCAACTTCATTCGGCTGAGTGACGGTGGCCCGGCGCGACATGTGGGGCCGAAGAGCGAGATCGAGATCATCGCTCGCATCGCCAGCAGCGTCCTTGGAAACGGCGGGCCGATCGATTGGCAGTCGATGCAGGACACGAATCGCATCCGCGAAGCCATCGCCAAAGTCGTGCCGGGCTTCGATGAGATCAAGGACATCGGTGAGACGAAGAAGGAATTTCAACTCGCCGGCCGCACCTTCTACACCCCGCAGTTCCCGACCGCGACGGGCCGCGCGCAGTTGCAAACGCACTCGCTTCCCGAATTGGTGGGTGGCGCGAACGAACTCCGCCTGATGACGATTCGCAGCGAAGGCCAGTTCAACACGGTCGTCTATGAAGAGTACGACCTCTATCGCGGCATCGACTCGCGCAACGTGATCCTGCTTCACCCCGACGACTTGGTTCGACGCGGATTGAAGGACGGACAGTCGGTCACGATCCGCAGCACGACCGGCGAGATGCGTGGCATCATCGCGACGGCGTTCCCAAAAATCCGTGCGGGCAATGCGGCGATGTACTATCCCGAATGCAACGTGCTCGTCCCCCGCGCGTCCGATCCCCGCTCGCGCACGCCCGCGTTCAAGTCGATCCCAGTGACCGTCTTCGCCGAACGGGAGTCGATACTCCCCGTTCGACGTTGATCGGATGGCAATGAACAACAGACGGCCTGACCGTCGCTCCCTCCTCCCCCGTGCTACTCACGTTTTGTTTCTTCGCGTGGCGCGCAGATTTTAGACGGCGAGTTTGGAGATGAGTTGGGGGTTCTCGAGCGTCAGCTCGTTCCGCTGAATTTCGGAGCGGGGTGGCGTCAGCCCCCTGGTTCTTGGGCGTCAGCCCGTCCGACATGTCACGAAGAACCAGGGGGCTGACGCCACCCCGCTCCGATTCTGAAAAGAGGGCTTACGCCCAAGAGCCACACTTGGGTTGCGGCGGAACGAAGTGAAGCCGCGCTGGGGCTTTCGTGGTGAATCATCCGGGCTAGTCACTCAAAACCCTTCGCCCGAAGTGAAGCCACCGCCGGTGGATGGTCGTCCCTGATCGACTTCGCGCTGATGGCGTTCCGGTGCGCGGCGTTCGACGCTGCTTTGAGCCAGTGCGTTGAGTGCCGCTCCGGCGACGTGGCCCATCGCGTGGACCAGTACGCGCGACATCGTCGGGTCACTCAATACGCGGGCCAGCGTGTGAGCCGCTCCGGTCGCGAGGACTTCCGCTTGAGTCGGCTCGAACTGCTGTTGCCGCCGGATCGTCTGCCAGAGTTCTTCCGGCTTGAGCAAGCCGTCGCGGTATCGCGCCAACTCCGCCGTCACGTTGAGGGCCTCTGAAAACGACGAGCGATCTGAATCGAAGTTGTTCTGACGGAAGCGGCTCACGACCAGCTCGGCTCCCTGCGCGAGATCATCCGCCCACTTGCAGTCGAGCGCCCCTTGCGCGAGACGCGGCTTGAGTTGATTCCTCTGGCGGTTCAACTCGGCGATGCGGCCGACGATCTCATCGTCGCACGGATCGGGAGTGCGCTGCGCTCGGGTCTGCAACACGCCCGTTTCGGTCTGTCCGAGGAACTGCTCAAACTTTTGAATCGCTTCGGTGTAGAAGCGGCCCTGTGCTTGGTCGAGTTGTCTCAACTCGTCCTCAATTTGAAGCTGCTGTCGCTGATTGGTCTCGCGCGTGGCCAGGCATTCGTCGCGGCGTACTCCCAACTTTTGACCGACTTCGCACACGGCGGTCAGTCCTGTCGCGTCCGCATACCGATCTTCAATCGCCTCGATCTGCTGCATGAGCAGTTTGAACTCGGTCTGCCGCCGCGCGACTTCCGTCGCCATCAGTCCCGGCATCGTGGTGAGGAACTCATAACCCTGCTTCGCACGCGGGAAGTCGATCAGATCGGCAACCCATTTATCCCAACGTCGCGTCCAACCGCGAGCCGCCTCTGGAACCTCGCCATACTTCCGGCGCAGCAAGTACTGGAAGAGCGAGCTGCGTTGATAAGGGGGCAGTTTTTCGCGGGCACTCTGTTGCAGCTCTTTCACGCGGGCTTCGTTCTTCTGCAAGGCTTCTTCGGCCAAAGCCGCCTCGCGCGTGAGTCGCGGGAACTGCGCATCGTGTTCGAGTTGCGTGGCAACGGTCGCTTCGAGAACCTCGCGCTGGCGAACCTGTTCGTTGAGTTGGGCGGTCACCTCGACAAGCTGCTGTTCGAGCTTGGTCGCCGCGTCGATGAAGCGTTCTCGCCGCGCGGTCAGTTCCGCCTGAGTCCGCTCTTTGCGACCGAGGACTTCGAGCAGGCTCGACCGCATCTCGACGAACGTCGCTTCGATCGCCGGATGACTCATCTCGGGCAAGTAATGCCGCGCGAGTTCGAGCAGCGCCGCCCCCTTCCGCGCGACGAGTTCATCCATCTGACCGTCGAGCAGGTCGAGACTCTGCTTCACACCGCGCGCCGCCCCCCGCGCTTCATCGAGCATCGACTGCAACTGAGTGAAGAGGAGCGAACCGGGCTGAGGCACGGGGGCGAAGTCCCAAGAAACAAGTGACAAGAAACAAATCACATGGAGCGGGAACTCGAAGACTCAACTTTGAGCGGCGGCATTCTGTCTGCCGTTGTCAGGCGCGTCCACTCGCGCGACTTGGTTGCGGCTCACGGAGGGGCTTGGTATCTGTGCCGCCCGTGTGGAAGCGACTGACCGGTGTGGCAGACGGGGATTCTCAGGATGGACTCCAGCGACCAAATCCTGCGGCAGTTGAAGTGGATCAAATGGCTGACGGCACTGATCGCCGTCAGTTTCGTCGTGATCGCAGGTTTGTTTGCCTGGCTGGTGTCGGAAGCGATTATCGCGTTTCAAGAGGTCGAGTCGTCCTCGACCTCATTCATCAACCGAGGAAAGGTGCTGCTGGAGGAAGGGAACGAACAGGAGGTTCTCAAGCTGTCCGCAGAGCGAGAAAAGAAGTTTCCCAAAGATCCGAATGTGCATTGGTACAGGGGAAAGGCCCAGTACCAACTCGGGCATCCCGACGAAGCGTTGAAGACGATGCGTCACCTTCACGAACTGGACCCCTCTTGGCGTGAGAACACGGCCCCGTACATCAAGGCGGTGGAAGCAGAGGTTCAAGATGCCGATTCGGCCCCGTTCAAGGAACGCGGCGCGACGCTCCTGCTGGAAGGGAACGAGCAGAAGGTTCTCAAACTGTGTGAAGAACGTGAAAAACAGTTTCCCAAGGATTCTTATGTGTACTGGTATCGCGGGGTCGCCCATTTCCAACTCGGACAATTCGAGGAAGCGTTGAAGGCGATGCGTCACGTTCACGAACTGGAACCCTCTTGGCGTGAAAGTACCACAGCCCCCTACATCAAGGTTGTGGAAGAAGAGATTGCCAAAGGACTTTGAGAATCCGCTTGGCTGGCGTCATCACCCGGTTTTTCTCCGCGCCACTTTTCAAGGAACGCTCATGGCTGGTCTCGATCACGTTGCGTCGTATCCGAAGGAAGAGGAGGACATGGTCCTCGCCGCACGGAACGCCCGGTACGGCATGGTGCTGTTCGTCATCTACTTGTTGATCTACGGCGGCTTCGTGGTCATCAGCGCGTTCTGGCCCGAGGTCATGGCCCGCGAGGCCTTGTTTGGCGTGAACCTCGCCATCACCTATGGCTTCGCCCTGATCGCGATCGCGATGGTGCTGGCCTTGATCTACACGTGGCTGTGCCGGGGAAGAGCTTCAAGCGGTTAGCTGTCATGCCTCGCGCGGGCCAACGTGAGACCTTTCTGAGCGGGGCGGCGTCAGCCCAATGGCACTTACTTTACCCCAGTAACCCGCAGCGTAAGCGAGGGAAACAAAGGGAAACGCCTCTTGTCATCGCCCTCGC
>JAYSQC010000016.1:0-16253 GCA_043721755.1 Schlesneria sp. | reverse complement strand
CAAAAGCCGTTGAACCACCGACGCAAGGTCGGTGGCGAAAACATCACAACCTCGGAGCGATGATGGCGACGTTGAAAACACCCCCAAGACTTGACTCAGTCACAATAACTTTTGGGGTTGGGCGTTCAAATTTCAAAATTGGCCGTCATTCGATCACCGGTCATCTCATCCCGCGCTCGGCCAATTTTGAAATTTGAACGCCCGACCCCAACAACATCCGGATCAAACCGCGCGGATTGCGGCGAGGTCACTGTTGGCCGGGCCGCAGACGAGGTGCCCCTGCTTGTCGAAGCGGGAGCCGTGACAGGGGCAGTCCCAGGTGCTTTCGTTGTGGTTCCACTCGACGATGCAGCCGAGGTGCGGGCAGATGGCCGAGCATTCGTGAATGACGCCGCCCTCGTCGCGATAGGCCGCAACTTTTGTGAGGCCGCGTCGCACGACAGCCCCTTGGCCCGGTGCGATCTCATTGACGGAGGCCACGTCACCCCCCGTCACCCAAGCCGCGTATTGCCAGGCGACGTTGGCGTTCTCCGTTAAGAAACGCTGGGCAGCGCGCAGGGACTTTCGAGCAGGGTCGTAGAGCGAGACCCACGGATTTTGGCGGCCGACAATTAAGTCTGTGAGCAAAATCCCCGCGATCGTCCCGTGTGTCATCCCTTGGCCCGAGTCGCCCGTCGCGATGTAGACGTTCGGTCCGTCGAGCGGGTTGCGGCCGATGAAAGCCAGCCCGTCGATCGTCTCTAAGACTTGTCCCGACCACTGACTGCGAGCAGCCCCATTCACGGGGAAGCGTGCGCGCGTCCAGTCTGCGAGTCGGGCGTAACGTGCCTCCGCATCATCGGCCTGGCCGGTTTTGTGGTCCTCACCTCCCACGATCAACAGCTCCTCCGTCTGTGGATTGCCGAGCTGTTCTCCTGTGGAAGTCCCTACAGGAAGGGTCTGAAGCCGGGCATAGTGATAAGGATTCTCGGTGTCCCAATAGAGTGCCTTCGTGACGGTGCCACGCGGCACGCCGAAGGCCATGACGTACGTCAAATAGGCCGCTTGCTTGGTGTGTATCGTGACGAAATCGTTGAACGGAGTGTTCGTCGCCACGACAACCGAGCCTGCAATGACCGATTTTCCCTGACGTGTCCTGACATGAGCAGGCGGCCCGCATTCGAGCTTCTCCACATGTGCCTGCGTGAAGATGCAGCCCCCCATTCTCTGAATCGCTGCCGTCAAACCCGCGAGATACTTCCGAGGGTGGAACTGCGCCTGCTGAGGAAAACGCAAACACGCGCCCGTCTCAAACGAGATCAACGGACAGCGCTCGACGAACGCAACATGAGACAACCCCGCCCGTCGCGCGGCCTGCCGCTCCTGCTCCAGTTGCTCGGGCGGCTGGCCGGTCGAGGCGAAGAGATATCCGTCCAATCGCTCGAAGTCACAGTCGATCTTCTCCAGCAGGACGATTCGTTCAATGCGATCAATCGCCGCCGTGTGACTGGCCGCCGCCAGACGAGCTCCCTCCTGGCCGTGCCAGTCCTCAATCGCCATGTAGCGATCATCGATCGCATTCGTGAGATGAGCCGTCGTCCGCTCCGTCTGCCCTCCGCCAATCGGACCATCATCCAGCACGACAACCGACCGACCTTCTTGGAGCAGCAAATACACGGTCGTCAGCCCCGCAATCCCCGCACCGATCACACAGACATCCGCTTCCACATTCGCGACCAGTGCGGCGCGAACAGGAATCTCTCCGGTCTGCATCCAGACGGAAGTGGTTTGTTCCAATTTTGTATTCACAGTTCGGCTCCTAATCACGAGATGCCGGGCGATTCGATAAAACGTTGGCGAACCCGGGCCACCACTTGGCGATCCGTCAGCTTGTCTGCCGTCTGAAGCTCCACCGTTTCCGCCGGAAACTTTTGGCTCTTGAGTCGCTTCTGAAACTCGCCCTTCGCCTCACCGGGACCAAGAATCAGCAGCGACCCCACGCCCTGGAGCGACTGGAGTACCTCGTCGTAGTACGTGTTGAGCTGAAGCATATATTTGTGATCGAGCTTGTCCGCTGGGATATATCCTTGCGGACGCTCCAACTGTTTCGAGTCCGTTTCCGCGTTCGACGCGAACGGCCTCTCGGCGTTGGAATCAATCTGCACAATCTCTTCTTCGTCCCCCTTGAACAGCACCACGATTGCCTTGCGATGGTCAATCCACACACCTGCATTGATCGTCATTGAATTTGCCTTTCATGAGAACCGACGAACTGTGTTCGGCAGTTGAGTTATACTCCGCGCGGCCGGAGCTGAGTCGTTTAACCGCGTGGGCAACGCCCCGCGTGTCGATGGCAAAACAGCGTTCCACATCGCGCGGGGGCGTTGCCCACGCGGTTAAACGAGGCTATGGCCTCATTCTTGGCCGCGCGGAGTTTATATGAGCCGTCGATCAGAGTACTCGCAGGAATGCGACGAGGTCTGCCTTCTCAACAGCGGTCAGTTTGAGTTCCAGAATCAAGTTGAAGAACTCAACGGTGTCATCGAGCGTGAGGAGTCGCCCGTCGTGGAGATACGGCGGCGAATCTTTGATGCCTCGTAAAGGGAAGGTCTTAATCGGACCATCGGCGGTGGCCATGCGACCGTGGATCAACTGCGGTTTGAAGAAGCGTTCGACCTTCAGATTGTGCATCAGATTGTCGGTGTAGTACGGACCAGGATGGCAGACCGCACACTGAGCCTTTCCGAAGAACAGCGTCTGCCCGCGCAGTTCCGATTCGCTCGCCTGGGCCGGATCGAGTTTGCCAAGCACGTTCAATTTGGGAGCCGGCGGGAAATCCAACAGTGCCTGGAACTCCGCCATGAAATGGACTTGGCTACCGCGTTCCAGAATGCTGACGCCCTTCTTGGTGGCGAGGATCGGGTCGCCGTCGAAGTAGGCGGCCCGCTGCTCGAACTCGGTGAAATCCTCCACGCTCTTCAAGCCTCGCTGCGATCCGAAGAGCCGTTGGATGTTGACTCCGCGCAGCGTGGGCGTGTCAATCCGGTGACGGAATTCCTGCGGTCGAACATCTCCAGCCAGATGCGTGGCGGCGTTGGTATGCCCATTGGCGTGACAGTCAAAACAAGTCACACCACGGCTGGGCCGTGCCGAGCGACGGTCGTCTGTCTGGTTGAACTGCTGTTGCATGACGGGTGCCACCAGTAGCCGTAGCCCTTCCAGTTGTTTCGGATTCAGGATGCCGCTGAAGAGTTCATAAAAGTTGTCCATCGTCACGAGCTTACCCTGCGAGACATCGCCCAGATCGGGCCGCGTCGTCAGGAACATTGGCGGTGGGAACTCGGGGAGCAGATGGTCTGGCAAGTCGTAATCGAGGTCGAAGCGAGTCAGATCGCGAGTCTCCTGTTTCTTGATCTCGTCGATATGAAATTTGGGAAAGACCATTCCTCCTTCCGGATGATTGGGGTGCGGCAACGGCAGGAAACCGGCGGGAAACAGACCACGCTCGCGAACGGTGTCCGAGTCCATTGCGGCCAGCTTTTCCCACGTCAGTCCCGCTGGCAGACGGCTGCGCACTCCGCCCTGCACGGGTTTCTTGCGAGCCATCGTCACGCCGTCAGCGGGGTGATCGCCCAACTCGTATCGTTCCTTGAGCAAGCCCAAGTGCCGTTGTTGAATCGCGGGCTTCGCCTCCGCCATCCGTGTCATCACCGCTGAAAAGCCTTCCGACGCGACGACGACCGGCTTGACCGCCATATTTTTCGGTGGTCCCGCCTGCTTGGCGGGCTCTTGCGAATAGGCCACACTCAAAAACAGCGAAAGTACACCGTACGTGCCAGCGACCATCGTCGCTCGTTGCCTTGTGATGTCTGTCATGTCATTTTCCTTTTGCTCAATTTGACGACCGAGTTACATGTTCTCTGCGGCCTCGGGATCGTGCCCGAAACGTGCGAGCATCAAGTCTGCTGCGGACTCTTCCACGGCTGCGGGAGTCGTGAGGTGAATCGTGATCAACACCGATGAGTCCTCGATGGCTTTGGCGGCGTGCAACTCTCCCCCCGTCAGGAACAGCAACTGCCCCGACTCCAGTGTCTGCCACTGGCCATATGCCTGAAACTCGATACGTCCTTCCAAGCAATGGACTGTGATCGGGCCAGAGACCTGATGGGAACGGACTCGCTTTCCCGCAGGCAGAATCAGTCGGATGATTTCCAATGTCTCCGACTTGGCGAGAGTGGACGTGGTGGCCTGCGTCAGCCGACTTCCCATGGGGCGAATATCAATCACCTCTCCCGGTTCCGCACGCTGTGTGTTCATAAAACACCTCTTGGCTTGAGAGACATTGGGACGAACAAGCCGCTCTGAATGACGCTCATCAAGAGTGTGGCCACGGCCTCGGCAACTAGGCTTTCCTCGCCCCGACGAGGATCAACATCACACCGCCCGCAACGGCCACTCCCCCCAACAAAGGTGGTACGGGCCACGTCTTGCGGCTCTCGGCGGTGGCCTTAAGCGGCCCGACATCAATCACGACATCGCGGCTCGTGTACGGAATGCCTCGATAAAGCAACCCCATCGCTCCCGCTGCGATCAGGATCACACCGATCACGACCAACGCACTGTTACGCATGAACGCTCTCCCGTTTTATGACAGTTGTGAATTGCGAGAAATGTGTCACGACCACTACTCCGATCCTGCGGAAGAGTTTGGCCCCGTACGTGCTTCTGGAGCTGCCTCGTTCGGCAACATGTTCCTTTTGGGATTCTTCGTGATCGTGCACGCTGAACAGGAAAACACCTTAAAAGCATGCAGCCCGACTCCAGCTCCCCAGCCGAGAAATACCCAATAAGACCACAACTTGTCAGGTTGTCGAATCGTGTTCATGACGATGAGTCCCGCACACACCGGGACGAACACCGCGAGATGGATATAGAAACCGTTTCGCCGTTGTGCGGGATCGGCAGACATTCGCAAACGCTGTGAGCCATTCATAATCTTGGTCCCTTCTGTCAGTGAGTTTCAGTCTTTGACGTGACCGACAGAAGTCGGATCCGCCATCAAAGTAGGGTGGGACAAGCTCCGTTCGAGCGCCGGCCCACCAGAATGTGTCGGCGTTTTACAGGGTGAGCCGGCGCTCGAACGGAGCTAGTCCCACCCTACGCCGACTTTTGTCGGTCACGTCAGTCTTGGGTTTGTCCTGTGATCTCTTTGGTCTTGTCCTTCAGTTTCTGTCCGTCTTCTTTCATCTTCCCCTGATCAACCGTCAGATTCACATCGACCTTCTGACTCGCGGAGCCTCCTCTGGACGAAAGCACAAACCAGCCTCGATAAAATCCGATTCCGACGACCACAGTCGCCAGAACGACGAGTACAGTGCAAAGCCTTTTCATGATCGACATCCTTCTTAAATAGTTCTCCAACATAGTTTGTTCATGACTCAACTCCTTCGCCGCAGGTCGCGGAAATGGCGACGAGTACGGCGTCCCTTTGGTCTGGCGTTCCTACTTTGTCAGGCGCGTATCGACCAAGTTCCCGAAGTGGTAAATGCTGCGAACGCCGCATTGAGTCGAGACGGCCGCCACGGTGTCCGCTTCTTCGGCATTCTTGACTCCAATGCACACCACATAATGGTCGCGGCGCAGCTCCAACGTGCCTTGCTTTAGAACTTCCTCGGCGCTCTCTCCCCATGACGAGCCACCCATCAGGCGTTCCAGCAGGGAAACCTCTTCCTCGCCGTGAAAGACGGTGATGGCATCGTCGGCAAAGCCGGCCGTGTTGAGGGCTTGAGTCATCGCCTCGCACTCGGCGTGCGTATCGACGAAGCCGATGGTGTGACCCTGAAGTTGTGGCAACTCCTGAACGTCATCCTGTTGTGCAACTGTTGACATGAGATCTGACCTCCTCGCTGGTAATTTTCACACGGTCCTCACGACACCCCTCGATTTATGGTCTGTGCCCGATCCCGTTTCCTCATGAATCAGCTCCGTCGTCGTAGGTCGCCGAAATGGCGACGAGTACGGCCTTTCTCAGCGCTCGCCACTCATGCTCCACGTCCCTCAACGCCTCCGCCGACTTCCACTCGTCGCCACTGACCGCGCCCAGTTTACGGAGCTGTTTTGCGGCTTTGTCTCGCATGGTCTCCATCCCTTGGATCGCTTCGTAGTAATTGAGTGCGACATCGGCGGTGGTGCCGTCCGCGTAGTCCGTCAGTCGGCCGATCTCCACATCCAGCGCCCTCAACGACGCGCCTCGTCTCTCGATGTATGTTGACTTGGTCATCATGATGCTTGCTCGCTCGCTCGCGTGTCTGACGCGAGCGTGGGGATGAAGAACGAAGAGAGGGAATCTTCGTGGAGAGCGTCCGCTGGCCGCTGACATTTACTACTTGGGCTTCTTTTCCTTGTCGTCGCCTTTGGGCTGGTCCTTGGCCCTGGGCTTGTCCTGCGGCGGCTCACGTTTCGGTTCGACCTTCGGCGCTGGCTTCGGCTCAACCCGAGGACGTTCCGGTTTCGGCTCAACTCTCGGCGCTGGCTTCGGTTCGACCCTTGGCTCAACCTTCGGTTCACGCTTCGGTTCACGCTTCGGTTCAACCTTTGGAGCTGGCTTCGGCTCGCCCCTCGGTCGTTCCGGTTTCGGCTCGGCCTTCGGGGCTGACTTTGGCGCGCCCTTCGGCTCGTCCGCCGTCTCGCGTGGTTTGCCCTGAGGCAGCTCCGGCTTGCCGGCCTTGATGGTTGTTGGCTTCCCCTTGGGCGGCTCACCTTTCACTGTGGCTTGTCTCGCCTTCGGCTCGACCTTGAGATCCGGCGCGGGAGCGTCGTGTCTCTTCGGCGGTGCGTGGTCCTGGTCGAGTTGATCGGCGGACTTCGCCAGAATCGGAGACTTGGGCAATTTCACTTTGGCCGGTTTGAAGTCTGGGGAGGACTTTCCCACGGTCGCCGCCGCCGCCGGGGTGGCCTCCAACTTTTGCCGCTCACTGCGGAATTGCCGCATGTCGTTTCCATGCTTGGCCAGCGTCTGTTTCTCTTCCGAATTCACCGCCTGCAATCGCACGGGGGCGTCTTTGTTCTGGGCCAATTGGTCCAGCGACGTGGCCACCACAATGTTGTTTACGTTGTTGTTCACGTTCGTGATGTTGCCGCTCTTGAGGAGCGTCTGCTGGGCTGCCAGCGTGCGCGGCGGCCGGGCGTCTTCGTTGTCGTGGCGGTACTGGAAGTCCGCTTCGACGCGCTGCTGCCACTCGCGATCGTTCCGGTGGTGCCAGCGCTGATGCGCGTAGAACGGATCGTAGCCGCGCCCGCCGGAATTGAACGAGAACCACGGATAGAACCCTCCACGGGAATAGTTGGAGGCGTAGTAGTCGCCGAAGTAGTAGTGGTTGTAATTCGGCCGCAGGAAGAGCTGGTTGCCGAACACGGCCAGGCTGATCGCCATCGTCGGTGAGTACGTGTAACCTTGCCTCGCGTAAACGTTCTGATTGAAGTACACGGGCGCGAAGAGCACACCGCGACGGGCGACCGAGTAATCGTAGTAGCCATCGACGAAGACATAGCCTCGCGGACACCACAGGTACTGGGCGGGCACCCAGACCCAATTCTGCTGCGCGACCACCCAGTATCCGGGTCGCCACGCGTAGCGGTTTTCATTCCAGACCCAGCATCCCGGCGTCCAGAGATGATTCTCCGAAGGAGCGGCAATGTTGGGGCCAGCTTCGACGGTGTCCGGCGGCTCGGGCAGGTATTCATTCTCGCTCAGCTTGGCATCGGCCCAGTACCCGGATGTCCACTGATAGTTCTGTCCGGCCTGGTTCCAATAACCGGGCACCCATTGGCGACCCGGCGGCAGGGCGCGCCAGATGCCGCTGACCCACAGGAAATCGCTCCGGTCGTCATCCCAAGCCGAGTAGCCGGGAATCCACGCGACGTTGTCGCCGGCGGGCCGTTGATCGGGCGGCAATTCCTCGATCGCTCCGGGCGGCGCTTTCGGCACCACGATGCCCGGCTCGGGATTGAACGTCACCGTTTGCGCGAACGCCTCATGCACCGGCCCGCGGGTGAGCACTTGCACCCCTTCCTCGGCGGGGGCCTCCTGTGCGAAAGCGGATCGGTCCCAGCCGACGCTGGCGCCCAACACCGCCAAGGCGGTGACGACGCCCAATTTGGAAACTCGAAACACGTTCATGATCGTTGTCCTTATCGAAATGTGATTCATCCGACTGAGTTCTGATGGCGGGCATTCCAGCCCCGCCGTCTCTTGATGACGCGTCTGCAAAAGGCATTCAACCTAGAAACGCCACTACATGTCTTTCTTCATGTGCGGTTCGCCCGTTCCCCCGTAATTGCCGATGCGCCGTTTGGGGTCTTGATCCGAGATGTCTCCCGGATAAATGATCTTTCCCGATGTCGTCTTGGGCATTGTGTCCTTGCCGGGCTTCGGATGTTTGAGATGTTCCTGCGGTCCTTTTTTGGTCATTTGAGTTGCCTCGTATTCAGAAGAATTGTTGACGTTCGCGACAAGTTCCGTAGTCCCGTCGCTCCGCCGACGGGACGATCACAGAGATGGCGTAAACACAGGTGGGACGCTCGTCGCCGCACGTCCCGCCGACGGAGCGGTGGAGCGGTGGAGCGGCGGGACGACAGTACTGCTGACCGTCACCCACGGCGGTCACTTCTCATCCACGCTGAGTTTGAACTCGGTCTTGGCATCGGCACCCTTCGTCGGGTGTCCTGTCACCTTGATGGTGAAGTCGCCCAGCGCGGCGTCGTCCGCCACCTGGTACGTGATGTTCACTTCCGCGTCCCCGTGCTTGATGACGGGATTCGCGGGATCAATGGTCACGCCTTTGGGCACGTCGGCAAACTTGAGCGTGACATCCTCGTCAAAGTTCTTGCCCCGTGTGAGGCTGATCGTGGCGGCCTTAGTCTCACCCTGTTTCATGTGAGTGGACAGAACAGGCACGCTCAGACTGAACGTCTCCTCGGCATCACCAATGACCGGCTTCTGGGCCGTGGTGGTGATCGGCGCGCTGGACTTCGCGGGTGTGTTGGACACTCCCGGTCCCCCTGGAGTCCCCTGCGTGCAACCGTTCAAGGCCACCAAGGCCAACGCCACCAAACCAACATGTAAAGTTTTCATCGTTCGTTCCTTTTCTGAAAAACCGGACCCATTCGTCTCCGCACTGCGCGAAACCGAAACAGATCGCTTGGATCGTCGTGTGACACGGCCGGAACGGCTTACGGTTTCATTGTCTTCAAGAAATCGTCGAGTTCCTTTTCCGCCTGCTCCTTGGCGTAGCCGTACCGCTCCTGAAGGATGCCCGACAATTGGTCGCGCTTCCCGGCGATGGTTGTCAGGTCATCGTCGGTCAGTTTGCCCCACTTCTCTTTCACGTTGCCGGTGAACTGTTTCCAGTTGCCCGAGATTTGATCCCAGTTCATGATTTGCTCCTCAACAAGTGTTCTTCAAAACCGGCACGTTGAAAACGTGCTCCCTGCGTGCCACCCGTTGTCAGAATCCGCGTGGGATGTGTCCCAGCAGGATCAGAATCAACACAATCATCAGCACCACCCCCAAGCCGCTGCTCGGGCCGTAGCCCCAGTCGCGCGAGTGATTCCAGCGGGGGAGTCCACCCATCAGCAGGAGGACAATAATGATCAGCAGAATGAGTCCCATGGCAGTCCTCTTTCGTGGAAAGGTCCGTTGAGCCGCCGAGAACGACAGTTCGCAGCGGTGTTACTTCAAAGCTGAGCGGACGCTTTCCTGCGACGCGCTCGGGCTGCCGGTCAATGGCCGACAGCCCGACCGGCAGAAAGAACCGTCGTTCGATGCGCGTCGAATACTTACTTTCCCTGCGAGAACTCGGCATCCTTGTCGAGGGCTTCGACATGAGTCGCCAAGCCCGCTTCACCCTTTTCCGTGGTCACACGAATCTTCATCCCCGCCTTGAGCTGACCCGCCTTGCAGGCCATGCCGTCGCAAGTCAGCGTCGCGTCCGCAGCCAGCGTGTGAGAATGTTCCTTCCCCTTGGAGTTCGTCATCACCAGCTTGTTGTCGGTGATGCTGATGAACTTCCCATCGTGCGTGTCGGCGAACAGGGTGTTCTTGTCGAGGGCTTCGACATGTGTCGCCACCTTCTTGTCATCCTTCTTCGTGGTGACGCGGATCTTCATTCCTACCTTCAGGTCTGCGGCTTTGCAGGCGATGCCATCGCAGGTCACCTTGGCGTCCGCCGCCAGCGTGTGCGAGTGTTCCTTGCCGTTCTTGTTCGCCATCACCAACTGATCGCCGGTGACACTGACGAACTTGCCATCGTGCCTAACATCCCGGGCTGCTTTGACATCCTTGGCCGCCCACGCGGGCGAACTCGCAAACATCGCCACGGCCAGTGCCGCCACTGAGAACATGCGGTAATTCATCCTGTTGCCTTTCATGACAAAGTGCTCGGACCTTCCAACGGACGCAACATGCGTTCGTCGTCCACCAACCCTGTCGGGCCGGCGGGGCATCTGGTCCGTGCTGCGTGCTGCCGGATCGTGACACCGATCCAGACTCCATGCGTTCGGCACGCTCTCGAAACCATCAGGCGAGTGATTCGGCTTCTGTCGAACGTTGCGGCAGTGTCGGTTGTGGTGTCGCCCAAGCGTGCGCGATTCGAACCACGGTCTCCCGAGGGAGTGAACTGGCAACGAACGGAATGAACCTGCGAAGTCTCGCCTTATCTCTACGGTCCACCGGAGTGCCGGTCTCGCCCGGATTATTCACCACGAAATACTCGAAACGCACGAAAGGAATGCAGAGTGACCGGTTGAGGCACACGCCCGTCCGAGTGCGGAACCACACCGTGTTTCTGATGACATTCGATGCAACCTCCCGCCTTTCGTGTCTTTCGAGTATTTCGTGGTTCAAGTCATGAATAATCCGGTCTAGGACTCTCCGGGCCTGATGACGTTGTCAGTCATCACTGCTTTCAACTGATCAACTGTTGCGTCGCGTCATTGGCTGATGCCCCGACGGTCGCTGATGGAGTCCATCCTTTGCACAGGACTCACTTGCTCTTGCTTGGGGCGGCCGATTTGGCGACGCCTTAGGGGCTGTGCATTTTCTACTTCCGAGAGTTGTGGTCGATTTTCAAGTAACCCGTAGCGTCAGCGAGGGCGATCTGAAATCGCCATGTTCTTGGAGCGTCCTCCCTCGCTGACGCTGCGGGTTACTTCCGGAACTTGATCCTGCACAGCCCCTTCGTGTCACTGTTTCCTCTCATTGCGGCCGGTCCTGCGAGAACACCAGCACGCTGTACGATCCGATGCTGATCGTGCCGACGACGGGGAAGCCATCGCGCTCGATGACCTTCGCGTCGTTCGACTGGTCGCCTTGTTCCGTGTCGATCACGACATCGGAACAAACCTGATTTGCAAACGCGCTGCTGTAGCCGTTCCAGTCGCTGTTCAGCCGCAAACGCCACGTTCCCGGCGACGGAAAGCCCAGCGTGTAATTCGTGTGAGCCTCCCGCGAGAGATTCACGGCAACCACGACATCATCGCCGGGTCCGCCCTGGTGCCAGCGGTGAAACGCGAGGACGTTGTCGGCCTGATTCTGATGGAACACGTTCAACCCCGAGCCCGACAGACCGCGCGTACAGCCCGTCCGGTTGAGTCGAAAATGAACCAAGTCCCGATACATCCGCAGCAGCCCGATGAATTCCTCCGACTTGTCCCAGTCGAGCGGCACTGAATCTTGGAACCACCCGTCCTCCAAAAACTCCTGCCCCTGAAACAGCATCGGGATGCCGGGCGACGTGAGTACCAACGCGGCCGCCAATGTGGACCGCTTCTTCGCGAACCAGTTGTCGGAGTCTTGCGAGTCGATTTCGGAGGGGATGCGCGACTTGCCGTTGGCCACCTCGTCGTGTGATTCGCTGTAGATCACGCGCTGGAAGGGATCGCCGTTGTAGTTGGCCCCGATCGCCCCGCGCACGCTGTCCAGCGACCGATGCTCGTCGTTCGGCGTGATGACTGCTTCGCGGATCGGGTGGACAAACTGAGCGTCCCATTGAGCCGTGAACGCTGCTCCTCCCTGGTCTTCCGGCTTCGTGATGCGGGCTTCGCTGTGCAAATCCTCGGCGATCGTGATTCGTCCCGGATAACGCTGCTTCACCTCGCGATTGATCCATTGAGCCAGACTCCAGGCATCCGGCAGGTCACCGCCGGGATCGCCGTCTCCGCGCACGGACCGCATGTACACGGTCATGTCCAACCGGAGGCCATCGACGTGATAGTCCTCCAGCCACATCAGGGCGTTGTCGCGGATGAACTGTCGCACTTCCTTGCGACCGTAGTCGGGGCGAGTCGCGCCCCAGGGGGTCTCGGCCCGCCAGTCGCCATAGAAGTAGATGCCGCCGTTGCCGTTCTCACTCCAGCCATCAAACTGCCAGAGGTCGAGATCGCTGGGACCGAAGTGGTTGTAAACCACATCCAGAATCACTCCCATGCCGGCGCGATGGGCCGCTTGGACGAACCGCTTGAAGCCGGCCGGCCCGCCGTAGGATTCCTCCACCGCGAAGATGCAGGCGGGGTTGTAGCCCCACGACAAGTCGCCCGCGAACTCGGCCAGCGGCATGATTTCGATGACGTTCACACCCAGACGCTGCAAGTGGCCGAGCTTCTGAGTGGCCTCGGCAAACTTGTCCGACTTGCCGTTCTCGTCGTCGTGAAATGTTCCGAGATGCAGCTCATAGATCACCAGTTCGTTGACGGGCGGCAGGTGGAAGTCGTCGCCGTCCCAGTCAAAGTGCGGCTCGTGGACCACCGCGTTGCCCACCGAGTTGGTCACCTGCCGCGCATAGGGGTCGATTCGCAGCAGTTGCTGATCGCCGTTTGCGATCCGATACCGATACTCGTCACCGACGGCGGCCGACGCGAGATCCGCGTACCAGTATCCCTCTTCCTCGCGCGCCATCGGGTGTGCATCGTTCGACCAATCGTTGAACGATCCCGTGACGGACACGGCCTCGGCGTGAGGTGCCCACACCCGAAAGGCGACGCCCGACTTGTGCGGGATGGCCCCCATTCCGGCGTGAACTTTTGCAGTGGCGGTTTTCATCATCGAAGTATTCCTTGACTCGCGATTCCGGTGAGTCGGGCGGCGTCAGCCCAATGGATCTCACTTTGGGATGACGCAGACCAGCCGGACCGCGCTAGCGGTCGGTTCTCCCCTGATGATCCAAAGCGTCCTCAGTCGAGGTCCGCGAAATCAACCTCATTGACGAGCGACTCGATCTTGGTGGCCACGTTGATGTCGTCGGCCTTCGTGGTGATCCGGACTCGACTCCCGATCGGGAGTTGTTCAACTGGATAGGTGACTCCGTCGCAGCACACGAAGGCGTCTGTGGCCACTCTGAACGAGTATTCCTTACTCTCCAGGTTCGCCATCACCAGCCTGTCGCCGGACACGCTGACCACCGTGCCATCGTGGAAGTCACCAAACGTTTCGCACTTCGGCGCTGCGCCGAACGGTATCGCGATCTTCTTGTCTGCTGTTTTCGTTGTCATGAAACTGCCTTTCCTGACCGATGTGTTTGAGCTTTCCAACGGGCACACCTCGCGCCCGCCCTCCACCAATCCTCTACCACTAGATCGAGCCACTTCGCCGGGCGGACCAGGCGTAGGTTGCCAGAACAATCATCGCGCCGATCGTGGACATGATCAGTCCGCCGACGTGAAAGTCTGTATCTCTGGGACCGTAGTTGAAGAACACCGACGAGATGAATCCGCCCACCACCGACCCGATTAGGCCGAGAACCATCGTCAGCATCAGCCCCATGGACTGCTGGCCCGGAATCAACATCCGCGCCAATCCTCCCGCCACCAAACCGATCAACATCCACCAGATAAATGCCAGCATGAAAGTCTCCTTTCAGAGATGTCCTAGGGATTCAGCCTTTTCATGAACTCGTCGAGTACCCTCTCCGCCTGCTCCTTGACAGAGCCGTGCCGTTGCTGAAGGACGCCCTTTGGTTGATCGCGTGTTCCGGCGATCACGGTCAGATCGTCGTCGGCCATCGTGTCCAACTTCTGATTGACCTTACCGGTCAGTTGCGTTTCGTTGCCTTGAGTCTGAGCCCCGTTCATGGTCATGACTCCTTGCCGGTGCGTGTCTGCCTAAGTCGTCTCCGCAGGTAATGCATATGAGTCTGCCGGTGTGCCAGCGCCTGTGGTGACAACGGGTGCCGGCCGCATCATTGGCGCTTGCGCGGGTGACAGAATGGGGTCGGCAGCCATCGTCGCGAGTGGGGCCGCTGCCAAGGGGGGCGCCGTCACGATTTGCTGCGTCGGCGTCGGTGCGACTTCGGCCGAGCGTGCCGAGAACCCGATTCGACCCACGGCTAGGCCAATCAGGAACAGCACGACGCCGGTAAAGATGAAGCCATAAACGTACAAGTAGGCGGTTTCAGTTCCGCCATTGTTTCGGAGGTAAAAGAAATAGACGATGGCCCAGACATCTATCAATGCCCCCAAAGTCAGATAGATCAGCGATGTCGTGGCGGACGATGCTTGTTTTGAGTCACCTAACATGGTGTTCTCCTTCGTTCAAATGCCCCGGTTGCCTTAGTCTTGTGCGATGCGGTCCTACTTCGGAGAACGTCGGCGGTCCCCTTCGACTACTGGGTCTTGGTTCGGATCGGTGTGAAATGTTTTGGCAAGGTAGTCCAGCGCAGCCGGGAAACTACGAGTGACGATGGCACTCGCGGTACTCATGAGTGCGCCGGTCAGCAGGCCTCTCATTTCTCCCAAAGGACCAGACTTGAATAGGCATTCCTGGCATGACTCGACCGCGTGATGGCCGTTTCGATTCTGGGCCTGGACTGCGGGCAGCGGCGGTTGGGCTTCCGTCACCGGCTCGTTCTCACATTCTTTCGTCGGACCATTCAGAAGTTCGTACGCCAGATAGCCCAGTACGAACGATCCGCCGACGGCGAACCACGGATGTCTTTCGACTTGGAGCGGAAGATCAAAGGCGTTGCTGACGGACTGCACGCCATCTTGGACCGTCTCTGTGACATTCGAGACGGTCTCTTGAACGGATGCCACAGTTTCGCTCACCGCGGTGGTGGTCGATTGCACGACTTCGGACACTTGGGTTTCCAGTGTGTCCAGCTTCTCCCAGAGTTGGGACTTCGTTTCTTCGATCTGTTGACGCATCTCTTCGGTGGTTTCGACGATTTCGGTCATGGGACATTCTCCTGCAAGATTTCAGCAGCCGAATGCGGCGGCGGAACAATGGACATGAACTTCGCGCGACCGACACAGGCGATAATGGCACCACTGACGGCGAGCACAGCAGCCACCACAGCGTGGCACGCCCACAGCGGAAGCGACGCAAGATCGGTCCCAGGCGGAGACGCCACCCAGTGCAGCAGGTGAGAAAAGGTCAGGCAGACCGCAATGGCGGCGAGAAACAAGATCACCAGGCCGAGACCGAAGACTGCCGCCGCCACGGCACGCAGCCGCAGGCCCACTTCGATCTCTCGCCGCGCCAACTTGAACTGCTGTTCAATGAGGTGTTGGAGATCGCCGAGGATGCCACTCACCAGCGATGCGGCCGTTTGCTCCGGCCGAACTTCGGCGTCGGTGGACATCGACCGACCGGAGATCTCGATCATGCTGCCATTCACGGTTTGCTTCGGCGGATATTCGACAGCGGTGGACATGGTTCAACTCCTCAGTTTGCATGCCGCGCACCAGCCCAAGCCAATCGCGATGAGAACGGCGGGGATGGGATTCCGTCGAATCAACTGGGCAATGTCCTCGGTCAACCCGCTGAGCTTGGCACCCTCCAGATATTCGCCGCCGTCCTGGACGGTTCTGGCAAACGCTTGCGACGCGCTGCCCAGCACGCCCGCATGCGGAGCGTTCTTGCTGAGCCTGTCGCCCCACTCTTGGATGCCGACTCCCGCGCTGGCGGTCAGGTCGTCCGCTTTCTTGCCGACATCACAGGCCGCCTGACTCGCCATCGCGCCGACGGCGCAGGCCGCGTCACTGGCCAACTCGCCCACGGAAGCAGCCGCCTCTTTGGCCTTATCGGCTGTCGGAGCCCATTCTTGCTTGTTGCCGCTTGGCAACATTGTTGAATTCGACATGGCTGAATTCCTTTTTGGTAATGATGTGTTCAAACCATTCATGACGTGTCCGACAGAAGTCAAAGTAGTAGGCACATTCCATGTGCCGTTCACCGAATTCCTCTGCGAATCGCGCTATCGCGGACGGCACACGGAGTGTGC
>JAYSQC010000015.1:0-9240 GCA_043721755.1 Schlesneria sp. | reverse complement strand
GCGATGCGGCCCGTGCTTTCTGGAAGTCAGAGGTGATCAGGGAGGGCCGCGAGCGGGAGAAGTGGCAACTGGAGCAATGGGGGGACGCGATCCAGTGGTATTTGAAGTGGTTGGAGGCGTGTTCCGAAGAGGGAGCGGATCATCGGAGTTTGCCGGAACGGCTGAGGGCGGCGGTGCATTCGTCGGGCGCGCGGCGGGGTTTGGCGGAGCGGACTAAGCAGTGTTATGGCGCTTGGGCCGCGCGATATGCGAGGTTTGCCGGGGATGAGCGGGAGGCGATGCGGGTCCAGACGGCCACCCGGTTTTTGACGTCGGTGGTGGAGGATGAGGACTGCGCTTATTCCACACAGAGGCAGGCGCTCAACGCACTGGCGCATTTTTTCAAGCATGTGCTCGGGGTGAAGGAGCCGGTATTCGGAGTGAAGCTGCGCGATACGGGGACACGGGTACCGGTGGTGTTGTCGAAGCAGGAGACCCATGGGTTGTTTGACGCGATCAAGAAGCAGGAGGAAAGAGCGAAGCCGGCCGGGGAGAAGGAGGCGGAGGTGTCGCACGGGCGCTATGAATTGGCGGCGCGGCTGCAATATGGCGCGGGCTTGAGGTTGTCCGAGTTGGTGCGGTTGCGGGTGCAGGACGTGGATGTGGGGCGCGGGACGGTGACGGTGCGCCAAGGCAAGGGCGATAAGGATCGAGTGACCGTGCTACCGAAGAGCCTGCTGGGAGAGATCGCGAAGCAGATCGAGCGGGCGCGGGAGGTTTGGCGCAAAGACCGGGAAGCGGGCTTGGCCGGAGTCCACCTGCCGGGGGCCTTGGCGCGGAAGTTTCGCAAGGCAGCGGAGACTTTCGAGTGGTTTTGGTTGTTTCCGGCAAAGCAGACTTCGGTGGACCCGGCTTCGATGCGCTCCACCGGGGAGGGCTCCAGGGCAGGCATTCAGCGGCGTCATCACCTGCTTGGGCCGGTGTATAATGAGGCGATAAAGCGGGCGGCGGAGGCGGCGGGAATCGAGAAGCGGGTAACGAGTCATGCGCTAAGGCACAGTTTCGCGACGCATCTGTTGGAAAACGGAACCGATCTGCGGACGATCCAGGATCTGCTGGGGCACGAGGACATCAGTACGACGGAAATTTATCTGCACGTGGCGACGGGCGCAAATGGACTTGGGGTGGTGAGTCCGCTGGATCGGTTGGAGGGAAGGGGTTGATGGGCGAGTGACGAGTGACGAGTGACGAGTGACGAGTGACGAGTGGCGGGTGACACCAACCCGCAGCGTGAGCAAGGATGCGGCAAATTGCCGTGCATCATTCCTTGCTCACGCTGCGGGTTGGTATGGCCGGTCTCCGCGCCACGCAGCGAAACGCCGTTCGCCGTCTCCAACGCACATCGAGTCACGCTTCATGCAGCTCGGCCATCTTGATGGCATTTCAAAATCTGTTTTTGCCTCGAAAAACTAGCCCGACGCGCAAGCGAGGGCTGGGCATTCGATGAAGGTGAAGCCCTCGCTTGCGCGTCGGGCTAGTTATGAAATGCCATCTACAAAAAAACTCCCGCAGGAGGGTGATCCTGCGGGAGCTGCCATGCGCCAGGGATGGAATGATTACAGTGCCGGAAACAACAGGCCCCGTTGAAGCGCATGGGACGGATAACGCGAACACTCCCGAGAACTTGGGAAAGAAAACTGAACCTCCATGCCCATCTGTCGCGAACTCTGTCTGAATGACGCCGCACAGCGAGCCGATCCAACCTCGGCACTCGGCGTGCCTGACGTGAAAAAGATTTCAGTTTGCAAGTTCCCCTCGAAAACTCGTTGTTTTTTTATATGCCGCCAGTCGCCCCGCAGCGTATGTATGGTTCCGTTTCGGCAGAATGAGGCGATTGATTGATTCTGCTTTGACCGTCGTCGGATGTCCCCACAACGGACAGACTCGGCGATACCCCGCATGGTCGTGAGTGAGAGGTTCTTGACGAGCTGTCTGCGTACCACTCTTCCAAATGTAGGGTGGGCTGTGCCCACCATTCTGCAACCAATTGTGGTGGGCACAGCCCACCCTACGGAAAGTCGGACAGTGCGGCTCGCCAATCCCAACACGGCGTTCGTGTGCGATCTGCTGGCATGTTCACCCCGTTTCCTCCCAAGGCCCGCTTCTATGACACTCTCTCCTCGCTTCGCACAGGCGATGACCTACGCCTCCATCGCGCATTCCGATCAGGTTCGGAAGGGGACCGAGATCCCTTATGTCTCACACCTGCTAGCGGTCGCCGGGCTGGTTCTCGAACACGGCGGGGACGAAGACGAAGCCATCGCCGCGCTGCTGCATGACGCGGTGGAAGACGCTGGCGGTCAGCCTCGACTCAACAACCTGCGACAACGATTCGGAGACCGCGTCGCGCAGATCGTGCTCGGTTGCACCGATACCGACGTGACCCCCAAGCCGCCGTGGCGAGCGAGGAAGGAAACCTACATCGCTCATCTGGCGAATGCCTCGCAGTCGGCCAGACTCGTCTCCTGCTGCGACAAACTGCACAACGCCCGCTGCATCGTCGCCGACCTCCGCACGCAGGGCGAACAAGTCTGGGCCAAGTTCAACGGTGGACGTGACGGCACGCTCTGGTACTACGCGACAATCCTTGCCGAGTACCAGCGCCTTGGAGTTACTCAGTCCCTCGTCGAAGAACTGGCCCGCACGGTCGAGACGATGCAGTCACTGGCCAACCCATGACAACTCCTCTCTTCCATCGTTCTGCCCCCATCGTTCTGCCAATCTCTTTGGCAGAACGATGGGGGCAGAACGATGAAGACGAAGGCACGATGGAATTCCAAGTCACTGTTCTCAGGATCAAACGTATGCACCGCCTGACAGTCTCACTCGCTGCGGTTTTGTGCTGCTTGTCGTTGTCTCACTCGCTCGCCGACGAACCGCCTCAACCAACACCAAACACCGTTGAAACGGAATGGCCTCAGTTTCGCGGGCCGCGCGGCGACGGAACGTGGCGAGGACCGAAGCTGCCCGAGACTTGGCCGGCCTCGGGGTTGAAGCAACTCTGGAGGCAGCCGGTTGGCGGCGGATATGCCGGAGTCAGCGTGGCCGACGGTCGCGTCATCACGATGGATCGGCAGACCAATCCCGAAGTGGAACGAGTCCTCTGTTTCGATGCCTCGTCGGGCAAGCCGCTCTGGCAGCACACGTATCCCGTGAGCTACGAGAAGCTCGACTATGGCAACGGCCCGCGCGCGGCTCCCACGATTCACAGCGGTCACGTCCACACCGTTGGTGCGTTGGGAGATCTCCGTTGTCTCGATGCGAAGACGGGCGACGTCGTCTGGAAGAAAAACTATCTCGACGACTTCGCGGGGCGTCTTCCAACGTGGGGCTTCGCCGGTTCGCCAGTCGTTTACCGTCCGGCGGAGACTCGTAGGATGGACGCCCCGTCCGTCCGAAAAAATGCACCACGGGACGGACGGGGCGTCCATCCTACGGATCGTTCGACACCGCGCGACATCGACTGGCTGATCCTGCAACCGGGGGGCGAAAAAGACTCGGGAGTAGTGGCGATTGAGCGGCTCACCGGCAAAGAAGTCTGGCGGAACCTGCCCGATGAAGCGGGCTACTCGACCCCGATCATCGTCCGCGCCCACGACCAGGACGAACTCGTCTGTTGGACTCCCAGCCACATCCGCGGCCTCGAAGCCCGCACCGGAAAACTCCTGTGGTCGTTCCCGTATGAGATCACTTACGGCGTCTCCATCGCCAAGCCGATCGCGCACGACGGGATGATCTTCGTCGCCGGCTACTGGCACGGCTCGAAGGTGATTCGTCTCGGCGACACCCCGACGAACGCCAAGCTCGCGTGGGAGGAGAACAAGTTTCTGCGGGGCCTGATGTCGCAGCCGCTGTATCGCGACGGCCACGTCTATCTGCTCGACAAGCAATACGGCCTGACGTGCTTCGAGTTGCAGACGGGCAAGAAACTGTGGGACGACGCCAACCAAACCACCCCGCGCGGCCGCAATCCACGCTCGTCTGGCTCGGCGACACCGACCGCGCGATCATCCTCAACGAGGAAGGCGAACTGATCCTCGCCCGCCTCAACCCCGAGGGCCATCGCGAACAGTCCCGCACCAAAATCACCGGCCCCACGTGGGCACATCCCGCCTTCGCCGGAAACCGCCTCTTCGCCCGAAGCGACTCCGAACTGGTGTGCGTTTCGCTCGAAGAGGCCGCCGAGTAGTCGCCCGGCGAGTGGCGCGCCCAGAGTCTTCGATGGGCGTGGTCTTGAGTAGGCATGTGGCTCTAACCGAAGACCACGCCCGTCACAAGGCTTCAGGGCGTGCCACCCGTCCCACCTCCAACAAAAAAAAAGCCTCGCAGTGGTGTCCTGCGAAGCATGGGAGCGAGACGCGACTTCAAAGAGTCCTCGCACTCACTGACATTGATTGACCAACAGGAGTGGCGGCACTTCGGACGCGACGGACTCCGCCACTGAGGTTGCGCCGCTACCCCTGCCGCCTCGGTGTTAGAACTTTCCCGAGGCAATCATAGTGCCGTTGGGAAGGCGGACGGAAAGAATCGCTCCCTTGGCTGCGGCGGGAACGCCGGTCGTTTTCGTGACGAGCAATTTGCCCGAAAACGTCGCGTAGTCGGGATCGACGGTGTCGGCAATTCCATCCCCGTCGTCATCGGTATCGAGGTCGTCTGGAATGCCGTCGTCATCGTCGTCGGCGTCCTCGGAGTTCGGCAGGTCGTCGTCGTCCGCGTCCTCATCTCCGTCTTCTTGGTCGTCAGTTCCGTCGCCGTCGCTATCGCTGTCGTCGCCGTCGGGGGTGCCATCATCGTCGTTATCTTCATCGCTATCTGCGACACCATCGTCGTCATCATCATCGTCTTGGAAGTCGTTGATGCCGTCCTCGTCGAGATCATCTTCCGCGCTGTCTGGGATCCCGTCGTCATCATCATCCGCGTCGAGATCATCATTGATGCCATCACCGTCATCATCCGTATCCCCATCGTTGGGAGTCCCGTCGCCATCGGTGTCATAGTCATCGACTTCTTCAACAACATTGCTCGTTGCCACCGCAGACCGGCCGATCCGAACCGCCAGCTTGGTCCCGGCAGGGAGTGAAAAATTGGCAACTTTCACGACCAGCGAACGCGTGGTCTTCTTTCCGACCGTGGTGGTGACAAGCTCGGCCTTGCCCACCGAGTCACCTGCCACCGATCTGATCGCAACGATCTGCTTCGTCACTTTCGGGGGGGCAGCCATCACGGGTTCCGTTGCCAGCCACATTGCCGACGCCGCACAAACAAACGCCCTCAATAATTTCATTCGAGTCTCCTTGTTCCAAGTTCCAAAGAATTGGCCCGACATCGAACCGTAGCATTAAACTGGACTTGTGCAAACTTTGATTTGGCCCTTTTGAAGGAATACGGGGTTTGGCGTCAAATCGGTTGGTTTTTCAATGGCGCACGGCGACCAAGGGGGCGAATCATGCGTGGAAGGAACGTCGTATGGCACGTCGGCGTTTCATGTCCGCAAGAAGCTGTTCGTCAGGCTTCATCAGAGCGGTCAGTCGATCGTCATCATGATCGACCTGGCCGAGCGGGAAGCGCTGATGACGCTCGATCCGGAGACCTACTTCATCACGGATCATTATCTCAACTACCCGGCGATGCTCGTGCGGCTTGCGACCGTACGGCGCCAAGGCGCTGCGCGAACTGATCGAAGACTCGTGGCGCTCCCGTGCCCCCGCGAGCCTTGTCGCGGAGTACGACGGCATAACGCTGATGCGGGATGTTTAGCCTCAACGCCAACGGCGTGCGCGCGATCAAAGGTTCGCCCGCATCCGCTCCCACGCCGTTGGCGTTGGGGCTAAACGTGGAAACGTCTCACTCGACGCAGTGGCTTGGTTTGTCCAAAGTAGCCTTCATCGCTCCGCGTGAAGTTAGCCGAATGTGCGTGGGCGTCTGCTTCAACAATCGCTGCCGAACTCGCGTCCGGCTTTCTTCACGCGGAGCGATGAAGGCGACTTTGGTTGAGGCCAATGCCCGTGCCGGGACTTCATTGTGTTCATCTTTCTGCCTCTCTCTTTCTGTCTCCCCGCTTTGCCGTGCAGGAAGTAGACAGAAAGAGAGAGGCAGAAAAATGATTGAGGGACGGACGGGCAGAAGTGCCCATCCTACATCCATCGCGGTCGGACAACTTTTTGCGACTCGCAAAACTGCGAAGCTGACACGGAAGCCCGATTGTTTCGGCATTCCACTGACGATCCCGGCTTTACCGAGCCGACAGACAAGATTAGCCTGATGCGAGTGAACTTGACCCGGATTTGAAGATGAGGTTTCCAGCATGCTCCCGTCAAACAGCCATTCGCATCTCGGGCGGCATGCGTTTGAAAACTTTCACGGGCATGAGCGTGAAGGGGTGACCGTCGTTGGGCGGAGGAGCATGCTCAAGGCGGGGTTGGCCGGGATGGCGGGGTTGTCTCTGCCGGGATTGCTCGCCGCGAAAGAGTCGGCTGGCGGGGCAGGGCGGGCGGTCCCTCGGCAGAAGAGCGTGATCCTGATCTGGATGACGGGCGGTCCCAGCCACATCGACACGTGGGACGTGAAGCCCAACGCGCCGATTGAAGTGCGCGGTCCGTTCGATGTGATTTCGACCGCACTCCCCGGCGTGCAGTTCTGCGAATACCTGCCGAAGCAGGCGGCGATGATGGACCGGATGACCGTTATCCGGTCGGTCGATTGCCGGTTCTCGAACCACGAACCGAACATGGTCATGCAGACGGCGAACCTCGCCGCCGAACCCCGCATCAACCGTGAGGCCGAGAAGTTTCCGGCCCTCGCGTCGATCGTGGCCAAACAGCGGGCGGGCCGGAGCCGCGAACTGCCTCCGTATGTCGTCCTCAACATGAAGTCGAAATCGCACGTCGCGTGGGGAGGCTATCTCGGACACAGTTACGATCCGTTCCTCGGCAACGACGTGGGCAAGCTGTTCGAGTTGCCGAGCGGCCTCACGACCGACCGGCTCGAATCGCGGCGGCTCCTGACGACGGACCTCGACCGTCTGCGGCGCGATCTCGATCTGAACGGGTCGATGGACTCGACCGACCGCTTCACGCGGCAGGCGATCGACCTCGTGACGGGGCCGTACGCGCGGCGAGCCTTCGACATTTCGCAGGAGCCGGACTCGGTGAAGGCCCGGTACGGCAATCACGAGTGGGCGAAGCAGGCGCTGCTCGCGCGGCGGCTGGTCGAGGCGGGAGTCAGCTTCGTCACGATCGACCTCAGCCATCACGGGGCGTCTGGAACGTGGGACACTCACGGCGACAACATCCCGCCCTACGGCGGTATCTGGAACGGACTGCGACCGCTGTTGCCGGTCTTCGATCACCTGCTCACGACGCTGGTGAGTGACCTCGGCGAGCGGGGGCTGCTCGACGACGTGCTGGTGCTGGCGATGGGCGAGTTCGGTCGCACGCCGCAGATCGGAACGCAGGGCAGCACCGACGGTCGCGATCACTGGCCCATTGTCAGCTCGATGACTGTCGCGGGTGGCGGGATGCGGCACGGCCAGATCATCGGCGCGACCGAACGAAACGGCGGCCAGATTCTGGAACGCCCAGTCACCCCCGGCGACCTCGCCGCGACCATCTTCCGCCACATGGATGTCCCGCGTGACGTGACCTATCTCGACAACCGAGGCCGCCCGCGCTTCGTCATCGAAGCCGGGCAACCGATTGCCGAGTTGTGCGGATGATCTCTTGGATGGGACTGGCAGAACAATTGGTGGCAGAACGATGGCCGGTCACAGGACATCGCCTCAATTCCATGTTTCTGTCAGACATTTTTCTGTTATCACAATTGATTGTGGTCCCTGACTGGATCGCATCAAAGTCGCCTTCATCGCTCCGCGTGAAGAAAGCCGATTGCAAAAGCGGCGGCATTTGTTGGATCGGCTGCGAACTCGCGATCAGCTTTCTTCACGCGGAGCGATGAAGGCGACTTTAGCTCAGCAGGCACGCCGACGGATTGGCGATGGCGTTGACTACCTCTTGCAGGAACCGGGCGGCGGGGGCTCCATCGACGATGCGGTGATCGAAGGTAAGGCTCAACGTCAGTTGCTGCCGCGCGACGATCTGGCCGTCGTCGAGCACGACCGGTTCGCGGCGGATCGCCCCCAGACCAAGAATCGCTGCTTCGGGGAGGTTGATGATCGGCGTGAAGGCGTCGATCCCGAACGCGCCCAGGTTGGTGATCGTGAAGACTCCGCCTTGCATGTCGGCGGCGACGAGTTTCCCGGCGCGAGCCTGCTCGGCCAGTCGTCGCGATTCACCGGCCAGTTCGGTGAGCGACAGCTCTCCCACGTTGCGAATGACCGGGACGAGCAAGCCCTCTTCCGTATCGACGGCTAGGCCGAGATGCAGTTCATCGGCGGCAGGCAGGACGATTGCGTCCTCGTCCCAACGACCGGCGAGCAGCGGATGCCGCTGGAGAACCTCGGCCACGAGCTTGGTGATGATGTCCTGATAACTGGGGATCGGCGTCGAGCCGCCCACCGATTTGAACTGCTCACGCAGATTGACGAGATTCGTGGCATCCGCTTTCGTGGTCAGCGTGACGGGAACGGTCTGCTGGCGACTGGCGACCATGCGCTGAGCGATGACTCGACGACGGCTCGTGAGAGGAAGTCGTTGACCAAGGCTGGCCGTGCCACTGCTTGGCCGCCTTGGAACAAGCAGTGCGGACGAGGAGTTGGCTTGCTGCTCGCACTGCTTCTCCGCAGACTCCGAAGCAGTGGCACATCGCGCATCTGTACCTCGCGCGGCGTCTCGAACGTCGCTCTCTCGAATTCGCCCGCGAGCGCCGGTGCCGGACAACCGGGTCCAGTCGATCCCCAACTCGGAAGCGACTCGCCGCGCGCGGGGGCTGGCGAATGCTGTCTGCTCACCGGGTGCCACTGGCGGCTGCCTTGGGCCGCCAGTGTCTTCAAAGAGCACTGGCGAGCGAAGCCCCGTGCCAGTGGCAACCGGAGATGGCGAGGGACTCGCGCGATGGACATCGGCCGGCATGACGCGGCCTCCGGGACCGGTTCCGGCAAGTTGCGACAGAGCGACTCCCGCTTCTCGCGCCAGCCGACGAACGGAGGGTGCGGCAGCGGGAGGCAACGATGAGTCAACAATCACGGGGTTGTCCGTCTGTGGCGACGCCGCCACACCCGGCATCGACTCGCCTGCCGCGACGAGG
>JAYSQC010000014.1:0-14859 GCA_043721755.1 Schlesneria sp. | reverse complement strand
AGGCGAAGGTCGATCGAGCGAAGCAGCGCCAGAAAACGCCCATCGAAGACAAGGAGTCGCAGCGCTGGGTCGATGGTCTGTACTTGGCACATCGCATCGCGGCACAGGTGCCTGACACGCAGGTGATTCTCGTCTCGAACAGTGAAGCCGACATCTTCGAGTTGCTCGTCGCGGGACAATTCCCTGACAGCCAGAACGAGCAGCCGACCACCGAAACGGAAGCCTCGCCGGCTCACGCTGAATGGATCGTGCGTGGCTGCCAGAACCGCGCGGTGTTGCCGGATGAACCTGCGCCAGAGACACCGGTCGCCGAGGACGATGAGACCAATGAGTGCTTGAAAACAGTGCTTGCCAAGGTCGCAGCGGCGCCGGTGATCAAGTCGTATGACGTGCAGGTTCGTGGTCGCGATCCGAAGGTGAGCTGCGAAACTCGGGGCCGTCGGTAAGCTCGCGAATCGCGAACGGCCAACGTCGAAGTTCGGGCCTGTTCGATGACATTGCGACCACCCTGGGGTGATGCCCCCAACACGCTCATTGAGGGCAAGCTCATCTGGGGCGACAACAAGCTGATCCTCTCCAGCCTCAAGAACGGCCCGCTGCGCGAGGAGATCGAGGCTCAGGGGGGCCTCAAGCTGATCTACATCGCCCCCCCTTCGACGTCGGGGCCGACTTCAGCATGGACATCGCCCCTCATCAAACAAACACGGGGCGACGACACCTTCACCAAGAAGCCGAACATCCTCGAAGAAATCGCCTACCGCGACACCTGCTAGAATAGGGACCGGCTGCTTTGCTCAAGGCACAGTGCCTGTTGCACCGAAAACATGAAGTAGCAAGGGGTGCGAAAATGCCGACAAATCATCGCAACTTAGTCAACCATACGTTTCACGGTCGTCGTTTCGATGATGGCGGTGTCGATCTGGACGTGACGCCAGACCTGCATCGTTACAAGAAGCTGCTCGTGGAGGTGGCCAAAGAATTGTGGCGGCGCAATCATCCCGACAGCAAAATCCTACCGAGGAACTTCGAGGATTCGCTCTCGATGAAGTTCTACGAAGTACGTGCCAACTGTGCGACGATTCCGCTCGAACGAGTGTTGACCGCCACCGATCGCGAACTACTTTGGGATACCGAGGACGAATTGGATGATGCGGTCACCTTGGTTGCCGAGACGATTGACGCGGCGGGGAATGACCAATCGTTGCCGGAACAGTTTCCAAAACACCTGCTCGTGTTGTTTCAGGACTACGGCAAAACACTTCGCGATGATGAATGGATCGAGCACCGCCCTCCCAAACGTGAATCTGGCATTCGCTACGATGCTTTGGTGCGCGAGCGACTGACTCGCTGGGTCGAATCACCCTACGAAGACGCTGTTGATCTAACCGGTGAAGTCACAATGGCCCGTGTCAGCAATCCGCTGATGACGATTCAATTGAACGACGACCGCAAAATCGAAGCGGCGTTTCGACCCGAGGACGAAGACAAGATTACCACCGCCCTCAGAGATCATAAAACGGCCAAACTGAGAGTGGTCGGTCGCGGTCAGTTTGGCCCAGACGGGCTAGTGCGAAAAGTCACCGAAGTGACTTCGGTAAATCTGTTTCCCACCGGTATTCAGCCGTTTGATTCCGCAGCCAAACCCATTTGGGATGTGTTCGCGGAAATCCTGTCCGATGTTCCGTCCGAGCAATTCGCGAAGCTGCCGATTGATGGAGCGGATCGCCACGACTTCTACATCCACGGAATGCGCGAGGTCAGTCAATGAAGACCGTCTTCGCCGATGCCTGGTACTGGATTGCTTTGGCGAATCCGCGCGATCAGCGGCACGCAGCGGCCAAGGCAATGGGGCCAAAGCTTGGACCGACTCATTTCATTACTACCGACGAAGTCTTGGTTGAGGTTCTCGCATTCTTTTCTGAGTACGGCTCTGACATGCGAAAGACAGCCGTTCGTCTCGTTCGTGCTGTTCTCTCGAATCCGAACGTGACCGTGGTTCCGCAAACTCGCGATTCGTTTCTTCGAGGAATCCAACTTTACGAGTCGCGCCTCGACAAGCAGTTCAGTCTGACTGATTGCATCTCGATGGAAACCATGCGGGATCACAACCTGCACGAGGTTCTGACTCACGACCATCACTTCGCCCAGGAAGGGTTCACCGTTTTGTTTGCAGACAATTCGCCATGAAGCTCGGCAAGTACGAACGGCAGCATTTTATTGGCGTCAACCCGAACCTCCGCGAAGAGGAACAACAGCAGCAGCTTGAAGCGAAGGAAGCCGATTTCCTCGCGCTGATCCTGCGCGCCTACAAGGCCGAGGCGACGACGGGATTGAAAATCTTCCACGGCAAGAAGGCGGGCCGCCTGGTCGTCGTCGGCCCGGTCAACCTGCCGGTCACGCGGCTGTTCGTCGAAGAGATCATCCTGGAATGCCGCCAGAAGCACATCACCAAAGTCGATCTGTTGGGCTTCGAGTTTGAGATGGGCCTGTTCCCCAACGTGCTCGACGAGGCGAAATCGAAGGGGATCGACATCCAGCCCAAGTACATCCCGGCCGAGGTGTTCGACAAGCGGGCGGTCGAGAAGAACTAGGTGGTGTTCCACGACGTGGCGGCCATCGAGGTCAAGCCGCTCGTGAAACGTGGCGCAGGCTTCCAGCCTGTGAAGCACGGGCAAGATGCCCGTGCCACATGGACGGTGGCCGTGCAGCTCACCGATTTCTCGGTCTTCTACTCGCAAGACAGCGCCGACGCGGCTGCGGCGAGCATCAAGGAAAAGGGATCGAAAATCGTCGTCGAGAAAGGGCAGATCGTCAAAATCTCGAAGGACGCCCAAGGGATCGTGACTCGCGAACAACTCACCAAGCACTGGACCGACTGGATCGACTACTGGTCGGTCGATTTCGACTTCGAGAACAAACGCGAGGTCATCCGCGTCAAAGACGAAGCGACCGGCGAGTTCGTCGAGCAATGGACTGGCGACTTCATCTTCGAAAACGAATGGCAAAGCTTCCGCACCAAGAAAGACCGCTCGCTGGAACTGACCAGCGCTTCGCGTGAAGTCGCCAAGGACAAAAAGCGAGTCAAGATCGCCGTGAAAGTCGTGGACATCTTCGGCAACGACACGATGACGATCGTGGATGTCGCGGTGGGCGGGAAGAAATAGTGTCGCAACGCGAGAAGCTGCGTGAGAAGATGAGAGCCAGCCCCGGCAATGTCCGCTTTCAAGAAGTGGACTCGCTGCTGAGGCAACTGGGATTCGTACTGTTCAATCAGCGAGGCAGTCATTGCTCCTACCATCGAGCTGATGGGCGAGTGCTGACGATTGTCAAACCCCACGGCGGTCGCAAGACCTGCCATCCCGCCGACATTCGGCATTTACTGAAAGTGCTTGGCGATGAAAACAACGCATGAGTATCGCGGCTACGTCTTCACAGTGACCTACGAAGCCCAAGACCCAGCCTATGTCGTGGAGTTCCCCGACATCCCCGACATCATCACCAGCGGTCAGACGTTGGAGGAAGCCTTCCATCACGCCTGCGAAGCCTTGGACCTGCATTTAGAAAGCTTGCAGAAACTCGGAAAGCGAATTCCGAAGGCGCGACATCGGCTGGTCGTGGAAGCGGTGAAGTAATGGCCCTACATCCCAACTTTCCCGATGACCCGCACGCGATTTTCAACGACACAATGACGATCGTGAGCGTCGCGGTCGGAGGGTAGACGGGGGCGGTGAAATGAAAATCAAAGAGGTGCTCGCCACGATCAACCAGATGCAAGCGGATGGCATCATTGATCGCTACGCCATCGGCGGTGCTGTCGGTGCGACATTCTACTTGGAACCGATTGCGACGCTCGATGTCGATATCTTTGTGGCGTTTCGTCCAGAACCGGGAAAGCTGCTCGTCAGTCCCCAGCCGTTGATTGATTATCTCACCGACCGGGGCTGCCGAATGGAAGGCGAGTACCTGATCATCGCCGACTGGCCCGTCCAGTTTCTGCCACCGCCAACCCCGCTCGCCGAAGAAGCCTTGGCGGAAGCCGTGTCCTTTGACGTCGAGGGCGTGCCAACCCGCGTCTTTTCGGCGGAACACTTGGCCTGCATCGCGCTGGAGCTTGGCCGACCGAAGGACAAAGCACGGTTGCTACAATTCATTGAAGCGGCAGTCCTCGACCCGGATCGGCTGGAGCCCATTCTCGTCAGACATCATCTGTCCGAAAAATGGCAAAGATTTGAAGAGCAATTCCTGCGAGGTGAACCATGACTTTGCAACTGCTTGAGATCCTGAAGAGCAAACTGGCGCTGCGCCGCCGACTCACCGCGTTACCGATCGCGGAGAAACTGCGTTTGCTGGACGAACTCCGCGAACGAAGCCAGACAATCGCCGCAAGCCGAGTGCAGCCGCGCCCGGCCGCTGGGAAATGATTCCGCGATACGCGGTGGAGATCATCATTTTGAGGGGTGACGTGGCTTCTAATCCCATCGAATTCGATGGGATTGAAAAACTGAAATTTGAGCGGACAACAGGTTGAAGCTGCTGCGAAGAAGCAAGAAGGCACAAAGTCATGGCCCTGCATCCCAACTTTCCCGATGACCCGCACGCGATTCTTGATCCGGCCATCCGTTGGTTCCCGGCGGATGAAGCGCTGCGGACGACGAGCTTCGAGAAGCTGCTGCCTCCGCTCGTCCCGACGCTCCGCAAGGAAGTGCAGGCCTGGCGTGACAGCGGCTACGACGGGGCGACCGAGACGAGCCAGAGCTTGCTCCGCTGGTGGTTCGCCGAGCAGCACCTCGTGCCCAAGGCCGACGGGACATCCGCAGAGTTTCAGTATTACTTCGCCCAACGCGAGGCGCTGGAAACCATCGTCTTCCTCTACGACGTGGTTGGCGTGAAGGACAAATTCGATCTGTTGCGGTTCGACAGTTCCGGAACCGTCTCGACCGGCATGTTCGACGAATCCTGGCGACGCTTCGTCGTGAAGATGGCCACCGGCTCCGGGAAGACGAAAGTGCTGAGCCTTGTCCTGGCCTGGAGCTTCTTTCACAAGTTGTACGAGCCGGATTCGACGCTCGCCCGGAACTTCCTCGTCATCGCTCCGAACATCATCGTGCTGGACCGGATTTACCGAGACTTTCAAGGACTGTGGATCTTCTTCCACGATCCCGTCCTGCCCGACAACGGTTTCGACGGCCGCGATTGGCGCAGTGATTTTCAACTGACGCTGCACGTCCAGGACGAAGTGCGCGTCGTCCGCAAGACGGGCAACATTTTCCTCACGAACATCCATCGTGTGTACGCCGGCAATGAATCGATCCCGTCGTCGGACGACGAAGACACGAGAGACTATTTCCTGGGGCCGCGACCGACCGGCGGAACCACCGACAGCAAAGTCGATCTCGGCATGATCGTCCGCGACATCGAAGAACTCGTCGTCTTGAACGACGAAGCGCATCACATTCACGACGCCAAGCTGGCGTGGTTCAAGTCCATCGAGGACATCCACAATCGGCTCAAGCAGAAGGACTCCGTGCTGTCGTTGCAGGTCGATGTGACGGCAACGCCCAAACACAACAACGGCGCGATCTTCGTGCAAACCGTTTCCGACTATCCGTTGGTCGAAGCCATCTCGCAAAACGTCGTCAAGCACCCCGTCCTGCCCGACCAGGCCAGCCGAGCCAAGCTGCAAGAGCGACAGAGCGCCAAGTTCACGGAGAAGTATGCGGACTACTTGAACCTCGGTGTGATCGAGTGGCGGAAGGCGTATGACGAGCACATCAAGATGAACAAGAAGGCGATCCTGTTCGTGATGACCGATGACACGAAGAACTGCGACGACGTCGCCGCGTATTTGGAAGGAACGTACCCCGACCTGAAAGACGCGGTGCTGGTGATCCACACCAAAAACAACGGCGAGATCTCCGAGGCATCCAGTGGCAAGAACAAAGATGACCTGGAGAAGCTCCGGAAGCAGGCCAACGAGATCGACGAGACGGACAGCCCGTGGAAGGCGATCGTCTCCGTGATGATGCTCAAAGAAGGCTGGGACGTTCGCAACGTGACGACCATCGTCGGACTGCGGCCGTACGCCGCCCAAAGCAACATCCTGCCAGAGCAAACGCTGGGACGTGGCTTGCGCAAGATGTATCCGGGCAGCGTCACCGAATACGTGAGCGTCGTCGGCACCGACGCCTTCATGGATTTCGTGGAGTCCATCCAGGCCGAAGGGGTCGTGTTGGAACGCCAACCGATGGGCGAGGGGACTGGCCCGAAGACACCGCTCGTGGTCGAGGTCGATACGCAGAACACCAAGAAAGACATCGACGCGCTCGACATTGAAATCCCCGTCATGACGGCTCGCATCTATCGCGAATACAAGAACCTGAACCTGCTGACGCCCGCGATGTTCGATCATGCCAAAGTGCCGTATCAACAATTCACCGCCGAGCAGCAGCGCGAGATCGTCTTCAAGGACATCACCACCGGTAAAGTCACACACACGACCGTGCTGGACGGTGCCGGCATCGCGGACTATCGCAGCGTGATCGGCTATTTCGCGCAGACCATCATGAAGGATTTGCGGCTGGTCAGCGGCTACGACGTGCTGTACCCCAAGGTGAAGGCATTCGTGCAAGACGATCTGTTCGACAAGCCCATCGAACTGGAAGACCCGAACACACTGCGGAACCTCTCCGAACTGCAAGCGACGAAGACGATCATTGAAGGCTTCAAGAAGGCGATCAACGCGCTGACCGTGCAGGACAAAGGCAACGCCGAAATCCGCGACCGCATCAAGCTGCGCAACACGCGCCCGTTCGTCGCCAAGGATCAAGGCTTCTTGATTCCGAAGTTGAGTGTCTTCAACCGCATCATCGGCGACAGCGGCTTCGAGCTGGAATTCGCGGCGTTCCTGGAGGGCTGCCCCGGCGAGATCGTGTCCTATGCCAAGAACTATTTCGCGGTGGGCTTCAAGCTGGACTACGTCAACGCCGACGGGAACATCTCCAACTATTACCCCGACTTCTTCGTGAAGGTCAGTGCCCAACACGTTGTCATCGTCGAGACGAAAGGCCAGGAAGACCTCGACGTGCCGCTGAAAATGGCTCGCTTGAAACAATGGTGTGACGACATCAACCAGGCACAGAATGCCGTCCGATACGATTTCGTTTTCGTCGATGAGGAAGGTTTCAAGAAATACACCCCCACGTCATTCGCGGCACTGATCAGCGCCTTCCAGGAATACAAGACGTGAGTGGTGGTCGTGCGGCAGTTCTTGCATGGATTCATCGAGGGCTGGGATCGCTCTTCGAGCGTGACCTAAAACGAGTTCATCACCGTGACCGGCATCCCGCTGGAAGCCTACGACTACGTCGTCAACGGCAAGCCCGCCATCGAGTGGGTCATGGAACGCCAGTCCGTGACCACCGACAAGGACAGCGGCATCGTCAACGACGCCAACCTCTGGGCCACCGAAACCAGGCACAACCCCCGCTACCCCCTCGAACTCCTGCAACGAGTCATCACCGTCAGCCTCGAAACCATGAAACTCGTCAACAACCTGCCCAAGCTGGACATCGACTGAGCCACCACGACGAACCGCGAAACAGTCGCCTCAGTCGCGGCAGATGGCGAAGGCTTCGATCTCGATCAGCAGTTCCTCGAACGCGAAGCCGGAGACGCGGATCGAAGTCGCGGCCGGGCCGGGGGCGGGGTAGAACTCGCGCTGCACGCGGTCGATCGTGGCTTTCGTGGCGGCGATTTGATTCCAGTCGCCGTCGCCGTGGTAATAGATGTAGAGCTTGGCGACATCGCTCTCGTCGAGGCCCCCTTCGGCCAGCACCTTGCGGATGAACTGGAACACGTTGCGAGTCTGCGTCTCCATGTCTTTGCCGACCGCTTTCGCTTTGTTGTCGGCGGAGATCTGGCCGCCGATGAACGCCAGCTTGCCGATCCGCCAGCCCTGAGTGAACTGCGTGTTGGGGATGCTCCAGTCCCAATGGTTCTCCGGTTGCAGCCGCTGCTTGTCCTCGCCGAGCACCCCGATCCCTTCGACCTGAATCAGCTCGGCCGAGTTCGGGAACCCGGTGATCCGCAGCCCCGCTCCGGCAGCGGACGGGACGGACATGTAACGCCGGCGGACATTCGTCATCTTCTCCCAATAGTCGGTCACTTCGCGCCCTTGGCCGAAGAAGCGGAAGTACGTGTTCTGCCGCATCAGGCTGTTGCGGTCGCCGCCGCCGGCTCGCAGCAGTGTGTCGAGATTGCGGAAGGCGTGATCGGTTTGAATCTCGATGTCGCCGACGCCCAGCACGTTGCCATGTGCATCGAGCGACCGTTGTCCGCCGACGAAAATCATGTCGCCGACTTTCCAACCGTGAGTGAACGGCAGCGGCTTGCTCCAGCTCCAGTGACCTGTGGGCATCAAGCGCTCTCGCGGTTCACCGACGACAGCCCAGGCATCAATCTGAATCAACGCCCCTTCGCGATCCAGTCCGACTCGCGTTTCCGTCGTCGTCGGGCCGGGATCGGAAAAGTAATCGAGCCGCACTCGGTCGATCTCCTCCAGAAACTTCGCCACCTCGGCGTCGCCGCCCTCGCACTGGAAATAGATGTTGTGCTTGACGACATCTTTCATCTCGGCCCCCGCCTCGGCGAGCACTCGCTGCAGCGCCTCGAACGCATTCCGCGCCTGCGTGGCGATGTCGTTCCCGACGACTCGCCCCTGCTCATCGAGCGACATCTGGCCGCCGACCAAAATCAGATTCCCGGCCCGCACCGCCTGCGTGATTCCGCTGGACGCGCCTCCGTGATGATTCTTAGGGGCCAGGAATTGTTTCGGCATTTGTCATCTCCGTGGTTTCGTTGGGAGTAGGTTGGGACTCTCTGTCCCGACCATTGGGGTGCTGGCGATGCGAACGGGGTCGGGACGGAGTCCCGGCCTACGGCTTGTCGGTGAACTTCAGCGAGAACAGATCAGCGTCGCGCAGCACGAATCGCAATCGGATCGGCCGACCGGCGAGGCGGCTGACATCGCCACCGTTCTTCCAAGTGACGGTGCGGTCGAGCGAGTCGCCGAAGAGCAGCTCACTGTCGTCGAGCGTAAAGCCGGGAAGAGGTGCGCCAGCGGCATCTTGAATCTCGACGCGGATGTCTCCGGCGGCGGACGTGGCGAAGTTCAACGACAACGAGTTGCCGGTGAAGGTCAGCGGCTTCGTGAGGAGTTCTCCGCCGCTCAGCGGAGCGTTGATCGAGACGAAGCCGTCAAGTCGCAGCGTGTAGCGGCGCAGCGAGTTTCCCTTGCCGTGCCATTCCCCTTCGGTCGCGTACAGCGACATCTCGCGCGGGGCACCGGGCAACGCGGAGGCCGTTTCGACCGCGTGCCAGGCGATGAATTGATGCCCGTAGAGCCAAGTCGCGGGGCGTTCGGGACCGGGTCGCAGGAAGGCTTCGTTCCAGCGATCGAAATGCACGCCGTCGCGACTCGCCATCAACAGTCCCTCGGTGAGCGCCGTGCCGTATCGCAAGTGCGCGGCCGCGCGGTCTTCACGCAACTCCAGCTCCGGCAAGGCCCGCATCGAAGCGGACCAGCCCCGCTCGACGTACCGCGTCGGGAAGCCGATCAGCAGATGCGGAGCACGAAAGTACGGCGCGATCTGATTCGTGTAGAGGTGCTCGGCGGGGGAGTCTCGGTACGTCAGATCGGCTTCGTGTTCCCACGTCAGAAAGTCGCGCGAGGTTGCCGTGCGGATCGCGCGAAAGCCTTCGGGCTTCCAGACTTTGCCGGTCGTGATGCCGGCCGTGAAGGTCCGAAAGTACGCTCGATAGACGCCGGCGGTCGCATCCCAAAAGGCGAGGTTCTGCGAATCGAACGCTCCCTTCGTGACGACCGGTTCGTCGCGCATCAGCGACCAGCGGATTCCGTCCGCGGAATGAAATGCGAACAGCCCTCCTTGATCGGCCAGCCCGCCCAACGCCTTGTATCGCGACTCCTGCGGACAATCGGTGCGGGCATCCAGAAACGGAGCGAAGTTGTGCGTGCCGACTCCGGTCCAGATGACGTTGTTCTGCTTCGAGCCGTTGACCTCATGCAGCCCCAGCTCCGGCTTCGTGAACGTGAGGCCGTCACGGCTCTCCGCGTAGCAGTAAACCTCGCGCCCCAGTTTGAGCTGCTTGTTCTCAATGCCGAGCATCGAGCCTCGGTAATACAGCCGATAGCGATCACCGTCCTGAATGACCGAGTGATACCCGCTCCCCGCCCCTTCCCACGGAGCGTCATGCGTGATCGAGATCTCACGCGGAGTCGGATGCTGCAACTGCCGCCGCGCGTCCTTGAGCGACTCGATCAAGTGCCCATCCACGAACAACTCACGCCGCGAACCGATGCCGATCGGCTCGGCGGCGGACAAGAACGAGGTCGCTGCCAAACAGGCGCAAACCGCCAAAATGAAGTTTCTCATTCCGAACACCTCTGGGTCTCATTGGGGGTCATCGGTTCGCCGAACCGCTCACAAAGTCGGAGCGGCGATGTTTTGTCAAACGGAAGGCAAGATCGTAGCCTCTTTGAATCACGGTGGCGCGGCTGCGCGCACGCAGACACGCCGCACATGAAGAATCAGACGACGAATTGGCAAGCCCACTCAGGTCAAGATGGCTCAACGAATCCTGCTGCTGGCCGTGATGTGGCTGATGACTGCTGCTGCCGCATTCCCGGCGGAACCGGTGCTCCAATTGGCGACCTTCCGAGCCGACGTGACTCCGCCGATTGGTGACGGGCCATGCGTGGGATTCATGCCGAAGGTGGCGAGCGTCGAGCATCCGCTCGAACTGCGCGGCATCGTGTTGCGAGCGAACGGGCAGACGTTCGTCATCGCGGCGCTCGATTATCAGGGGCTGTGCAATTCGAGCGACGAGGAGTTCCGGAAACGAATGGCCGAAGCGGCGGGGACGACACCCGGCCGAGTGGCATTGCAGTCGCTGCATCAGCATTCGGCACCGGTGTTGGATGCCGATGCGATGCGGTGCTGCACGGCGACGACAGCGAGCCGTTGCGTCAGCAGTTGGCATTCACGCCGCAGATGGCCGAACGCGCAGCGGCAGCCATTCGCGAGGCGTTGCCGAAGCTCAAGCCGGTGGTGCGAGTCGTTGGCTCGCGCGCGAAGGCGGCTCGGCTCGCTTTGAATCGCCAAGTTCCTCAACCGGATGGCAGCTTGCTCGTGCGCGGAAGCGGGACGCGCGACCCGAAGTTGCAGGAGGCTCCCGAAGGCTTGATCGACCCGTGTCTGCGAACCGTCACGTTTTTCGATGACGAGCGGCCGATCCAGAGTCGTGGTTCGCTCCGCGAACCAACGTTGGATCGCGGAGCGAACCAGGACTTTCGGCCGCTGGTTCAACTGCATTACTACGCGACGCACCCGATGAGCTTTTACGGCGACGCCCGCATCTCGTGGGATGTCCCCGGCCTGGCGTGGCAGCGATTGGAGCAGGAGACTGGCGTCTTTCAGATTTACTTCACCGGCTGTGGCGGCAACATTCGGATGGGGAAGTACAACGACGCGACTCGCGCTGCTCGCGAGCAACTGACCGACCGGATGTTCGACGCGATGCGACGCTCCACGCGGGTCGCTACCGGCGGCGAAGCAACCGAAACTGAGAAGCTCAACGCGACCGTCGAAGTGCGGTCGCTCCAGCCGGCCGAGATCGCTTGGGATCAGACCGATTTGCGATTCACCGTGCGCGAAGACGGAGCCTTCAACGCCGATCCTTACACGGGCAATTGCAGGCCGGGCGTCCTGTCACCGAGCGCATGAAAGCAGCAATGTTCTCCGCTTAGGCCACTCGCTTGAACGCGGGGCATCGCGTGTCGGTCTCGCGTTTGAAGCTCGGTTCGCTGCAACTGGTCCACCTGCCGGGCGAACCGTTCGTCGAGTTCCAGTTGTTCGCTCAGCAGGTCGCGGTAGCCAACTCGTTCGTCTGCGTCGCCGGGTACGGTGAGTGCGGAGTCTGGTACTACTGGTCGAACAACGTTGTCTTGAGGGGTTCCTCACTCGCCCGACGCGCAAGCGAGGGCTTCACTTTCGACAACGGTTTGCCCTCGCTTGCGCGTCGGGCTAATTGTTGAACAACCCCGCAATCTCAAGTTGTCCGACCACGAGGCACAAGCTGACCGTGTGAGGGTTGCCGTTCAGGCTCACCCAGTTGACGCTGATCTGACGCCAGAGCGGATGGTAATTGGCTCCGGTCACCTTGGGTTTGTTGCTCATCGGGATCAGCGGCTTGATCTGGCTGATACGCGCATCGGCCAATTCGATGAAGCGGTCGCGCAGGCCGATTATCGGCTCCTTCAACAGTTCGGGCGACAAGATGTAGAGGAGGGTCGGATCATCGGGGGCGGGATTGTGCAGATCGAGAAAGACATCCATGCGGCCGGCGGCGATCAGGTCGCCGACCTTGCGCTGAGCGGCGATGATTTCGTTCCAGTGAGGCTGTGCGGACCAGTCGCGAGTGTGATCCTGCGGCTGAGCGTCCTTGCCGCCGTTGCCCGTCGCGGTGTTGTCCACGTCCATGATTGGGACGATGAAAATCTCCGCATGTTGCCGGAGCCAGGCTGCGTCCGAGGCGTCGCTGAGCAGCCACTCGGCAAAGCCCTGAGCCACCCAGCTTAAACCGCTCTCCCAGGCATGTTGCCTTGCCTGAACCCAGACGCCGAAGCGTTGCTCCGGCGTCCGCTCCTCTTCCCGCACATGCAGCATCGGCACCACGCGGGCGGCACAGTTCGGTGGCCTTGGCGTGCGGAGACTTCTCGCTCATCGCACGCACGAACTTCGTGGCGGTGCTCGGCGTGTAGGGCGGCCTCCAGGCGACGAACACCGAGGCCGCCTCCGGCTTGAGCGTGTAGATCATCCACTCGTCCTGACGTGTCCCCTTCTCGGTGTGCAGCCAGGTTTCGCCGTCGATGGAAAAGGCCGCTTGAGTCGGCATCGCCCAAGACGACGCGAGCGGTTTTTGCGGCGGTGCTCCCGGCTTCGCGACGGTCACCGTCGAGCCACGCAGTCGCAACGTGATCGTCTCACCGGGAGTGATGCCATTCACTCGGAAGAACCACCAACACGGCCAGCCTCGCACGGGATCGCCACCGGGCATGAAGCTGATGCTGCGAGTGGCCTCGTCGATCTCGACCTCGCGTCGCACTTCTGACCGGCGGACTTTTGCTGGGGCACACTGATGAGCAGCAGCGGCGCGCGAGTCGCCAATTCAAAGTTCGTGTGCTTGTGCCACAAGCCATGATCGCCGAGCGGCCAACCGTGATCGCTCCACAGCACGATGACCGTGTTGTCGGCCAGTCCTTCCTGATCCAGTGCATCGAGCAGGCGACCGACTTGCGCGTCGGTGTAGCTGATGCAGGCGTAGTAGCCGTGACGCAGCGTCTTGGCGAAGTCGGCGGGAAGCGGATCTCCCTTCGGCACGCCGGGGGAGTTGTGCAGCTCGCCGTTGGCGTGACCGGCGAACTCGGGCGCGCCGGTCGGGAGCTGGTCGATGGCGGGCACAGGGATTGGGTTGGGGTCGTAAAGATCCCAATACTGCTTCGGCGCGACGAACGGCAGATGCGGCTTCAAGAACCCGACGGCCAGGAAGAACGGCTTGCTCTGCGACTTCAAAACGTGCCGTCGTTTCACAGCCTCGGCGGCGGTCGCACCGTCGGGCAATTCGTCGTCGGACTTCGGGCTGACTTCAAACTCGGGGCCGGTCTTGGCGTTCTTGCCATTCGGTCGTTTCGCGGACTTGTCGCCATCGGCTGCGGCAGCCTTCGAGTATTCCTCAACGCTGACTCCGTGCTTGGTCACGATCTGCTTGGCACAATCGACTTGGTCGGTGTCCACCGCTTTTCCCAGCGGATACCAGTGCGGCTCATTCCACGAGCGGCCGTCCTCAAAGCCTTTGTGATAGACCTTGCTCAGCGCCGAGCAGTGATAGCCGTTGGCCTTGTAGTGCTGCGGCAGTGTGACCGTGTCGGGTAGAGCGACTCGAAAGTGCGTCTCCCAATCCCAGACCTTCGTCGCATCGGGCCGCCGACCGGTGAGCAACGATGTCCGCGACGGACTGCACACTGCCTGCTGAACGTAGGCCCGATGGAACACGACGCCCCGCGCGGCGAGCCGATCCATGTTCGGCGTCTTGACGACCTTAGGCGAGCGGCAGGAAATAGCTTACCCCAAAGTAGACGAGTCACTCCGTGACTCGAAGGCTCCGGTCACGGAGTGACCGGTCTACTTTCTCTTGCCGGTCGCCTTATTGCCGTAGCAGCCCAGTTCCGGACGAAGATCATCGACTGCGATGAACAGCACGTTGGGTCGCTGGGCGCGAGGTTCATCGGCGCGAAGCATCGCCAACGGAACCAGCCAGAGTAGCGCGGCGGAAAGACAGGTCAGTTTCAGGAATGTGTTCCATGACGTGTCCGACAAAAGTCGCAGGCACACTCCGTGTGCCGTCCGTGAGACCGTGATTCGCCGAGGAATTCGGTGAACGTCACAGGGAATGTGCCTACGACTTTGACTTCTGTCGGACACGTCTTCCACAGGTTGTTGGATGAAGTTGCCGAGAGTCGCCTTTCGCTCCGCGAAAGGACGTTCTTTCGCGGAGTGGAAGACGACAATGTCCGTCCCTCCGACCGCTACTTTGCTTTTGCTTTTTTGGCTCTCCGCCATTTGTGTTGGATGCTTGAGTGAGCGGCATGGCGCTAGCCGCCGGTGTAGGCGAAAACGACCGGCGGCTAGTGTAGTGTCTCTCAATTGCGGGACATTGTGCGCTCAACGTTTTCAGGAGGTGAGCGCGACAAAACCTATGAAAACGAACACCGAATAAGTTCCC
>JAYSQC010000013.1:0-5275 GCA_043721755.1 Schlesneria sp. | reverse complement strand
CTTGCTGATCGCGCTTCCTGTCGCGGAGCGACAGGGCTACCTTCGCGGAATCACTTGCCCAGCAGTCTTTCGTTGGGGGACCACCCATTGACGACTGCATCCGCTGTTGAGTGCGCCACTCATGGTGACTGGCTCAAGGCGTGGACCGTATTGATTTGTCAGGCTCGGTCGTTTAACCGCGTGGGCAACGCCCCGCGCGGATGTGGCAAAACGGCTTTCAATGTCGCCCGACGCGCGGGGCGTTGCCCACGCGGTTAAACGAAGCGACTGGGCCATCGACAAATGTCCAAGGCGGGATTCTGCACTTCACGGTCGGCGGAACGCCTTGGTCACGTCGATGCGGTAGCCATCAGAGAAGGCTTCGTCGAACGTGTAGAGCGCGTGAAAGTCACTGAGCTGGTCGTGCTCGGACTTTCTCATTTCGCCGCGTTCGATCATCTCGAAGACCATGCGACCGAAGTCGTCGGTGGTTTGCAGACCCCAGTGACGGAAGACGACGGGAGTCATCAAACCGTACTGCCGCAGCCCAAGAACTCGCACGCCTTCCAACAGTTGTTGGCCGGAGATGTGGTGGGTCTCATCAAGACGTTCGCTACCGTGTTGACTGCCCGCGATCTCTTGCGCGGTCTTCAGTGCTTCAGACAGGAAGACGTAGGAGTGGGGATGAAAACAGAGGCGCATCCGGCGTGGTCGTTCGGCGAGGGGAGTCTTCATAGATCAAGCGACTCACACGTAAGGCGGCTTTGGCAAACAGCACCAATTTGCCACGCTCTGCACACTGCAAAGCGAACGCGAATGGCCGGGCCGGTTCAAGCGGGGGCGGACTATACAAAACCCGGCCCGTGAGTTGGAAGTCCGATTGGCCCACACAGTCGCCGCGATAGAAAAGAACTCCGCTCGCATCAATTGGTCGTGTTGCCATCGGCTGCCGGGTCCACAGCGGGCTTGGCTTCGTCCGCAGGTTTGGTCTCTTCTGTCGTCCCTTCTTCAGGCTCGACCAACGGCAGGATCGGCAGTCGGTCGGGAAACTTGTGGAAGGTTGGCAGCGACTCGCCCTGCTGACGGAGTGCGATGATCAGCCCGCTGTCCGTGGCCATGTAAATGCGATCCGTGCGGTCGTTGGAGACGCGGACGGAGAACGCTCGCAGAGGATACGACCCCGCGATGACGCCAGTTGCTTTCGAGGTCTTGATCAGGTTGCCGTCCTCGTCCGAGGCGTACATCGCGTCACCCGCCACGGCGAGGAAGCGAACCAGATTCGGTTGCCACCAGCGCTGTGCTCCCGTGGAAGCATCAAGGCAATACATGCCGCCGCGATCGGGCATCACGAACAAGTCGTTCGCGACAACGAAGGGGGCACGGCGGATCGGCAGCCCGGATGTGAATTCCCAAATCACGCGGCCATTGTCCACATTGATTGCATAGAACCTGAAGTCTTCGGACGCCAAGAACTGCAGCTTGCCCGAGCGGGCGAGGGGAGCCACGATCGGCTTGTCGGTTTCCATTTGATAGACGAGCTTCCGGTCTGCCGCGCTGACCGAGTACAGCGAACCATCGCGGCTTGCGAAGTTGACCACGCGCCCCGTCACGATCGGTGGCGAGGTCACTTCTTTTCCCGCTTGGTAACGCCAGGCCAACGCCTCGTGCGACCATTGCGGCAGTCGTTGCTCTTGGTAAAGCCGGCGAATTTTTCGGAGGCTGAAGGCGTAAACGCTGCCGTCGAGCGTTCCCACATAGACTTGGTTGTCATCGACCGAAGGGCCGGTCGAGGGTTGCCCCGGCAGGATGAGTGTCCACGCCGTTCTGCCTGTCACCTTCTCAATGCCGTACATCGTCGAGCCGACCACAAACAGTGCGAGATCCTCATTCGAGACCGCCGGGAAACTCGGTTGATCGAACCGTCCCAACTGAATGGCCCAGAGTCGTTCGCCCGATTCTGAGTCGAACGCCGTGGTCGAACCGGATGACGCCTGAACGTAGACGATGTCTTCATCCACGGTGACGTGCCGCACTTTGTCGCGGCTGGGATTGAGCGTGGCCTGCCCCCACCAAGCCCGCTCAAGTCCCAAGCGACTCAACTGCTGCTGAGTCGGCAAAACTTTGTCCGCCGTCTGGCGTTGAGCCAACGCGACGCTCGACAACAGCGCCCAACAGACGCTCCCCACCACGACGCGATTCCAAGTTGTCATGTTTGCACTTTCGGGGTTCGCGGAAAGCGGTGTGGTCCGTGGAGACCAGCAGCGTTCTTGAGAACCAATCTTCGGAACGAGGGACTTTGGAAATGGTGTTGAGAACCGCGCGATGCCTCTGGGAAAACCGGCTCTCCGCCATTTGTGTTGGATGCTTGAGTGATCGGCATGGCGCTAGCCGCCGGTGTCGGCGAAAACGACCGGCGGCTAGCGCCATGCCGCTCACTGGACACCATTTTCAACAGGAGTGGCGGAGAGCCGTAAAACCAAAACTCAAGACGCGGCAGAATGTCATCGTGTTGCGTCGGCCTTTCATGCAGGAAAGGTGAACGAACGTCTGCCTCCCGGAGTGGCGGTTAGCATCCGCGAGTGCGGCCAATGCTACCCATCCGGCAAAACCGTTCGCCAGACGGACTGGTGACAAACTTTTTTTGACGGGGATGCCAGTTCGACTGCATTGCCGTATCAATCAGGCCGACTCGACGATGACCGCGCGAGGCAGAAACACCGGCGAGCGACGGCAGCGTCTTGCGAACGTCGCTTCGCCGTTCGTAGAATCCTGTCCGTCTTGGTTTCTACCTCACGCGGCACAAAGTGAGAGGTTTCCGAGCGGGGCGGCGTAAGCCCAATGGCACTCACTTTGAGCGAATTTTGAATTGACGTTCTGTACGACGTAGCTGAATTCGTGAGAATTCAGCCGGGCTTTGACAATCTTCTGAAGTCTGACGACTTCAGCTCCCCCCCAAAGTGAGTGCCACTGGGCGTCAGCCCCCCGGTTCTTCCCAAGAGGGCCGACGCCCAAGAACCGGGGGGCTGACGCCGCCCCGCTCAGAGGTCTCATCACTGACCGCACGAGATTGAGTTGTCCGTTCCGGTGTCTGCCTGCCCTTGGTGCTGTGGCGAGATCATGACCAAGTCTGCTTTCCTCCTGCGATGCGACCAAATGCCAGTCCGAGGGCCTTCGTGCGGGGCCGTTGTCCTCGCCGGACTGCTGGCGGTGCTGATGTCGTCGTCTGCGGAAGCCGATCTGGTCAAGTTGGCCAACGGCGGTGAACTGCGTGGCCGGATCATCCGCTCACCAGCGACGGGTGCCGCGTCCGCGGAGTCGATCCGATTGGAATCGCTGACGGGGGCGATGGTTGTCGTCCTGAAGAGTGACACACGGTTCGTCTCGATGCGTCCGCTGACAATCGAGGAATACGAGTCCAAAGCCCGGCGTGTGGCCGACACGTTCGAGGCTCAGTGGGGACTGGCCGAATGGTGCCGACTCAATGGGCTGTCGCGGCAGCGGGAAGTGCATCTGCTGAAGGTCCTCGAACACGATGCCAATTATGAGAAGGCACAGGTGGCGCTCGGTCGCGTCTGGAACGATGGCGGCTGGGTTGATCGTGACGAAATGATGGCCGCTCAGGGCTACGTCAAATACAAGGGGCGTTACGTCACGACGCAGGAACTCGATGTTCTTCAGAAGACGACCGCTGAATTGGGGCAGGAGCGCGAGTGGTTTCAGAAGATCAAGCTGTGGCACGGCTGGATCATCGGCCGTCACGAAGAACGCCGTCAGCAGGGACTGGTCGCGCTGCAACAGGTCAATGAGGCACAGGCGGCTCCCGCCGTGATCCGGTTCTTGTGCGAGGACTCCCGCCGCGACTTGCGACTCATGGGAGCAAGTCTTCTCACCAAGTTGCCCGGGGGAAAGGCGGCTTCCGGACTGGTGAAGCTGGCGCTGTTCGATGTCGATCCCGAGGTGCGTTACACGTCGCTCAACGCGATCGGTTCCGACAAGTTTGAGCAGGCCCAGGCCGCGTTCATCAAGGAACTCAAGAGTGATTACAACACGATCGTCAGTCGAGCCGCCGCCGCACTCGGGCGTGTTGGTGACGAGCGAGCCATCGCACCCTTGATCGATGCGCTGGTGACGACGCACCGCTACAGCGTTCCGACCAATGAGCGACCGGGCACCACTTACAGCTACGGTAGCAACTCCAGCAACCTGCCACCCGAAGTCGAAGCGGCGATGCGCACGGGGCAGTTGCCGCAGGGAGCCATCGTCCTCGACAGCAGGCCACCCAATGCTCCGAAGAAAATGGTCCTCGTCAAAGTGGACCACTGGAACCAGGACGTGTTGGCGAGCTTGCAGAAGATCACCAAGCGGGACTTCGGCTACGACGAACGAACATGGCATCTGTGGTGGGCGGCCGAGAAAACCACAGGCGGTGCAGACAAGCCGCTCAAGAAAAAGTGACATCCGGCTTGAGCCTCCTCAATTCACCTGCCTAAGATGCGGGCGTAGCTTGCCCGTTTTTCGGTCGCGTTATACCTCGCGCGGCCGAGGCTGACACATTTGTCGCTGCGTAACACTAACCCGAAGTGTAAACGAGGAGATGCGTTGTGTTCCTCGCTTACGCTTCGGGTTAGTGTCAGCCTCGACCGCGCGAGGTATAAGAAACCCGCAGCCTGACGGCATGCGGCTCGCCAATCGCGTAGCTTGGGCCGCGTGAGGCATCTCCATTCACGTCACGACCATCACATCAAAGGAACTCCGGAAATGCTCCGTCTCGTATCACGCGGCCTCGGTCTCGTCCTCGTAATCCTGAGCTTACTCACAGGCAACTTCGCGATGTCAGGCGAGATCACCACCATCGCAGGGACCGGCAAGGATGAGTTCTATGGCGATGGCGGCCCCGCGCTGCAAGCCGGTGTCGGTCAACCGTTCGGTCTGGAAATTGGGCCTGACGGCGCACTGTACTACTGTGAGTTCTCGAACCACGTCATCCGCCGGCTCGATCTCAAAACGAATACGCTGACGACGGTCGCCGGAACGGGTCGCAAGGCAGGCTACGCGGGCGACGGTGGCCCGGCGACGAAGGCGGTCATGAATCAACCTCACGAACTGCGGTTCGATGCGGCGGGGAACTACTACATCTCCGACATGCTCGCGCAGGCCGTGCGTCGTGTGGATGCCAAGACCGGCGTGATGACCAGCGTTGCTGGAACCGGCAAGGCGGGGTACTCCGGCGACGACGGCCCCGCGAACGTCGCCTTGTTTAACCATCCCATCTCGGTCGTACTCGACAACTCGAATG
>JAYSQC010000012.1:0-3570 GCA_043721755.1 Schlesneria sp. | reverse complement strand
GGCCACCGCCTCGCCCTGCAACGCCGACGCTGCGGCTGGAACTGCGACGTCCTCCTCGAAGTTCTCAACGCACAACGGACTGAGTGTGCGCTGGCCCTGTGGCGAAGACCAAGCCACAAGAGCGGGTGTCGGCGACACCCGCAACGGGTGTCGAACGGGTGTTTTTGGTTGTGTTCTGGTGTCCGACGATAACGTCTGGCACACTATAAAACAGGCACAAAGTTAGGTTTTTGGGAACAGCCGGGAGCTATTAAAAGTCCGTTGCTCTACCAACTGAGCTACGCACTCGCACACGGTATGAATCGTGGTTTAAGCGGAGCGGGAAGTTATCGACTGAGCAGGCAAGATGCAATTCGGTGTGTGAGGTTGCAGGTGGCCCACTCGTGTCGGGAACCGAGATGGCAAGATGGCGACGAAACTTTGAAGAGACTTGGTTTTCCTCGCAGAGGCTCCGTTGAGTTCTACCCTACCGTTCGTGGTTCAAAATGAGACATTGGCGAGCCGCGTGTCGTCAGGCTGCGGGTTCTTGGCTGAGGCCGGTGCCCCCGTGGCCTGACGGCACGCGGTTCGCCAAATTTCTTGCACTTCATGGCCGCGTGAGGTTTCGCTATTCCTGACGTGTCCGACAGAAGTCGGCGTGGGCGGGGATGAGGAGACCAATTCCCTGTTTTGTGGGGGAAAGTGGCGGGTGAGACTGCTCTGGGCGGGGGGGTGGGCGCTAGACTGCGGGCGTGCCGGAAACGTCATTCTTACCTGCTTCATTCGCGCTCCCCTCAATTCGCGAGGATCATTTCCGCGCGAATTGAGGGGAGCGCGAATGAAATGCAGTCCGACACAACCACAACTCCTGTGGGACTTCACTCCTGTTTGATGAGGCCAAGCTCATGACTGCCGCTCCAATCGACATCACTCTCTCCATGATGCGTGAGCATCTTTACAGTGCCGTGGTGAGCGATGCTCTCGACGGGCTGGGCTTCAAGCACCAGTCGCCGCGATTGCAGTTCCAGCCGTACACGGGGAACAGCCTGTTGGTCGGACGCTGCAAGACGACGCTGTGGGTCGATATGGCGCACGTTGATCCGCAGCCGTATGAGCTGGAGCTGAAGGCGGTCGATGCCTGTCAGCCTGATGACGTGTTGATTGCCGCAGCAGGCGGTTCAATCCGATCGGGCATCTGGGGCGAACTCCTGACGACGGCGGCCAAGAACGGCGGCTGTGTCGGCGCGGTCGTCGATGGCGCGATCCGCGATGTCGCGAAAATTCGGACGATGAACTTTCCGGTCTATGCCCGCGCGACCTGTGTCTACGACAGTCTCAATCGTCAGCGCGTCGTCGATGCTGACGTGCCGGTCGAGATCGACGGCGTCGTCTTCTCACCGGGCTGTTTGGTCTTCTCCGATGAAGACGGAGTGGTCGTCGTGCCGCGCGAAGTCGAAGCGGAAGCGATCCGTCGTGCGTGGGACAAGGTTCACGCCGAGAACGTCGTCCGCGATGCGATCCGCGCCGGGATGAAGTCGGTCGCCGCGTTCGAGAAGTACGGCGTGCTGTGAACAGAACGCGATCAAGACGACGGAACACTGATCTTCGCTAATCCGAAATCAGTGAAGATGAGTGGGGATCAGTGTTCCCAATTCTGGCTCTCCGCCATTCCTGTTGAAAGTGGTGTCCGGTGAGCGGCATGGCGCTAGCCGCCGGTCGTTTTCGCCTACACCGGCGGCTAGCGCCATGCCGCTCACTCAAGCATCCAACACAAATGGCGGAGAGCCCCAATTCTTCATGACTGCGTGGGCTACGCCCCGCGCGTTGATGGAGAAACAGACTCCAGCGTCGCTCGACGCGCGGGGTGTGGCCCACGCGGTTAAACGACGCGGCGTAGCCGCAGCCTAAGTCGCCTTCATCGCTCCGCGTGAAGGAAGCCGAGTGCGAATCCAACATCGATTGGCATGATCAGCGTCCGCTCCCATCGGCTTTCTTCACGCGGAGCGATGAAGGCGACTTGTGGAAGACGGAAACGCGCGCAGGGCGACCAGAATCTCAGACCGAGAGTAGTACGACTCACGCCGATTCTTCACGCCGGGACCGCCGACTTTTCAGCAAACCGGTCGAAGGCGCGTTCGCGTTCCGCTCGCGTTTCGGAGTGAACTCGCCGCAGCAGTTGCTCTTGGGCGGGAGTCAGTTCGAGGTTGCGGCGTTCCATCGCGGCGCGAGCGGTGGCGAGGCCCTTCTCCAGCGGATAGCCGTCGATCAAGTCGCCGTGCCAGATGCGCGAGTACGACGGGACGTGCTTCGGCAGCAGTTCTCCATCGGGCAGGATCAGGCACATCACGCCGACCGATGTCCCCGTGTTGAGCAGGCTGCCGATGGCGGTCTTGGTGTGATCGCCGATGAAGCAGCCAACCTTCATTTCGCCCGAATCGATCGACACACCCGACAGCGGCACCTTCACCACCGAGTAATCATTTTTCAGATCGCTGTTCGTGGTGAGCGCTCCGAGATTGACCCACGGACAGACGTAGCTGTGTCCGAGAAAGCCGTCGTGATACTTGTTCACGTAGCCGTGCAGAATCGCCTCTTCGATCTCACCGCCGACACGGCAGACGGGACCGATGCTCGTCCCTTCGCGAATGTTGGCGCGGAAGAGCTGCGACTTGCGACCGATGTGGCACGGGCCTTCCAAGCGCGTGAAGGCTTGAATCATCGCCCCCGCTTCGATCGAGACCGGTCCCTTGCGCGCGTCGATCACCACGAACGGGTCGATGCTGGCAGAGGGATCGACGAACACGTTGTTCAGGTCACCCAGCACGGCGACTTGCGGTCCCAACTCAGCAGTCTTCGATGGCCCGAAGTCGCGCGCCGCAAAGTCGGCTCGCAGTTGTTCGGCGTTGTGATGGATCAAGTCCCACGGGTACTGAGCGAGCGTCCCCGGTACCGAGACTCGCCGTCGAGTCCTCGCGATTTGCGAGAGGGCGTCGTCCCGGTTGTCGCCCGTCAGCAAGGCCGCTTCCAACGGATCGAGCGTGATGAACACGACCGTGCCGTCGATCACACCCGCCGCATCGGGATCGCAGAACGGCAGTGTTTTGGGATCAGCCAGCCAACGTCCGTTGAGCAGCAACGTCGAACCACCGCGCAGCCAGCTCAAATCGTTGACGTGCGCCTCGGGATGCTCTTCGCGATAGACGGCTGTCAGAGACTCGCGAACGAAGACGCCCCAGTCGTCAACCGGCAGCGACCGCACCGCGCGTTCCCGCGCCGAGAACTGGCCGCACAACAACTCAAACACCGGCCGCAACAGTGCGATCGGAGCAAAGTCCGGAGCAAAGTGATCCTCAAACAACGCAACGCGCATGACGAACGTCCCCTCCCTGGAACAGCCTCAATCGTCAAAGCAGGCGACTGGAGGGCGGGAATCTAATCGCCAGCCCATTTCGAGTGAAGGCCGCTTCGGCTGATCACCGTTGATTGAAGTCCGGCTCAGCTTTGTTAGCCGGACTTCCCGCAGTGATCACGTTTGTCACTGCGACACACTAACCCGAAGTGTAAACGAGGAGATGTGTTGCGTTCCTCGCT
>JAYSQC010000011.1:0-2981 GCA_043721755.1 Schlesneria sp. | reverse complement strand
TTTTGAACAACACCAACCCGAAGCGTGAGCGAGGACGGATGTCGCTCGACTCTCGTCCTCGCTCACGCTTCGGGTTGGTGTTGTTCTTGGTCGAGTACTAAGTGAGAGGAAGCCAGTTTATGTCAGACGAAGTGAAGCGTTCCCATGTGGAAGTCATCAAGGAGGGCAGCCGCCAACTGCGAGGAACGCTCGCCGAGGAACTGCTTCACGAGCACGAGTTCGGCAAGGACTCGGAGCATCTCATCAAGAATCACGGCATCTACCAGCAGGACAACCGCGACGTTCGCAAGGCGAAGAACGACGACGGAACGGCCAAGGGGAAGCAGTACATCTTCATGGTGCGGACGCGCGTTCCCGGCGGAAAAGTCTCCGCGAAACAGTTCCTCACGCATCTCGACCTGTGCGACCAGTACGGCAACGAAACCTTGCGCGTCACCACGCGGCAGGGCTTCCAACTGCACGGCGTTCTCAAACACGACTTGAAGACGACGATTCGAGGTCTGAACGACACGCTGCTCACCACGCTGGCCGCGTGCGGCGATGTCGAACGCAACGTGATGTGCTGCCCGGCTCCGATCAAGCACGATCTCGTTCACGACCAGATGCAGGCGATGGCCGACGCGATCGCGGCGCATCTCAAGCCGCGCACAACCGCCTATCACGAGATCTGGCTGACGGACGAAGCGGGCGAGAAAACGAACGTCGCCAGCGGGTTCGCTCCGGTTGATGAGCCAATCTACGGGACGGTTTATCTCCCTCGCAAATTCAAAACGGCGATCGCACTCCCCGAAGACAACTGCATCGACATTTACACCAACGACCTCGGGTTCCTCGCCATCGTCGAACCGGACGCGACCGGAAAACGGCAGATCGTGGGCTACAACGTGCTGGTCGGCGGCGGTCAGGGAAAGACGCCCTCCGCCGAGAAGACCTTCGTGGCCATCGCTCAGAAACTGGCGTTCGTCACGCCGGACCAAGTCGTCCAAGTGGCCGAAGCGATCGTCAAAGTGCAGCGCGATTTCGGCAACCGCGAGGACCGCAAGGTCGCTCGCTTGAAGTACACGCTCCACAACCACGGCCTCGATTGGTTCAAGGCGAAGGTCGAGGAATACTTCGGCCAGTCGCTGCCGGGTCCGCGCGACATTGATGTCACCGACGTGGACGATCACATCGGCTGGCACGAGCAGGGGGATGGCAAGCTGTTCCTCGGCATCAACATTGAATGCGGTCGCATCAAGGATGAAGGTTCGCTGCGGATCAAAACGGGCCTGCGCGCGATCCTCACCAAGTACGGCATGGAGACGCGGCTGACCGCCCTGCAAGCCGTCCTGCTGTGCAACATCGACCCCAAGGACAAAGCCGACATCATCGCGATGCTCGCCGAACACGGCATCAAGCAGGATCACGAACTGACGCTGCTGCGCCGCTATTCGATTGCCTGTCCGGCGTTTCCGACCTGCGGTCTGTCAATTACGGAAGCCGAGCGCGCCCTCCCCTCGATCATTGATGAGCTGGAGGTCGAGATGGCGAAGCTCGGCATCCAGGGAGATCGCATCTCGGTCCACATGACGGGCTGCCCGAACGGCTGCGCCCGGCCCTATACGCCCGACATCGGCCTCGTCGGAAAGCAGGCGGGAGTCGGCGGCGCGCTGGGCAAGTACACGATCTATCTCGGCGGCAACGCCCAAGGAACGCGACTCGCCTTCATCTACAAAGACTCCGTCCCTCAAGCGGACATCGCCGCGACACTGGTCGCCCCGCTCCAGCACTACAAAGCCAACCGCCTTGCCGGCGAAGCATTTGGAGACTTCTGCCATCGCCAGGGACTGGCCGATCTTCAGCAGCACGCGACGTAAGGCGAGCGGCCGAAATTGTCAAACCGCCCATCAAAGCCTGACACGCAACTTCAAAACGCGCCAGCGAGGGCTTCACCATCATCGAATGCCCAGCCCTCGCTTGCGCGTCGGGCTAGTTGTTGAAAAGCCCCGCAATCTCAGGTTGTTCGACCACTAGCCAGAGTCCCGTATCCGCCTGTCTCTTTAATCCACTCGTCACCACGACGAGCGATTCCCCTGCTGCAGCGCGGCGATATTTTGGAGACACAACATCGCGAACAAGATCACCGGAAACCGATTCTCGGGATCGACCGAAAACAGCCACGCGGCCATTCCGGCTGAAACCGGGATGCTGATCTGAGTCGCCAGTCGCTGCGGATCGCGAACGCGCAACAACTCCAAGATCGACCGGCAGACGTGCCCGCCATCCAGCGGCAAGACCGGCAGCAAATTGACCAGCCCCCAGTAGAGGTTGATCCATCTCAAATTGGAGAACACGAACCACAAGTAGGGCGAAGTTGCCAGCACATGCATCGGAAAGAAGACGTACCGCACCGCTTCGACCAGTGCGAACAGACCGAAGCCCGCGAACGGTCCGGCCAGTGAAACGGCCATCTCCCGCCAAGGCGTTCGCCGTGAGACTCGTTGAGACAACGCGAGGCCGCCGCCCCAATACAGCACGATTTCGGACGGCCAATGCAATGCCTCGGCCACCAGTGCGTGACCGAGTTCATGAACGAGAATCGACACGAACAGACAGATCATCCAGAGGAACACGAGGTCCAGATGATCGGGGTTCCACGAGAGCAGCACGCTCACCACCCAGAACGACGGATGGACCCGAATCGGAATCCGAAAGGCCACCAGCCGCACATCGAACGGCGTCGGATCGAGTCCCAGCATGTCGGCCACTTTCAGCGAAAGATTCTTTCCCACAGGAGTCCGTTCCAGCGACGCGGGACGGCTCTCATTTTCGTGCGGACTGTAGCTTCACACGGTGTGCGGTTGAAGCGACCGCGCTGACACCCTCGGCGGAAGTCCGGCTGATACCTCCCACAGCACAAAGTGAGAGGTTTTCGAGCGGGGCGGCGTCAGCCCCCCGGTTCATCCAAAGCGGGCTGACGCCCAAGAACCGGGGGGCTGACG
>JAYSQC010000010.1:0-9017 GCA_043721755.1 Schlesneria sp. | reverse complement strand
ATTGGGCTGACGCCGCCCCGTTCGCCAAATTCCGTGTCGAAATCCTCGTGGCGCGAACGTCCCAGTTGGCTCTCCGCACGATCGGTCGAAAAGTTCAATCGCAATGGCCGCGAGTTTCGACGGTACCGAGCAGAGTTATCCGGAACGCAGCCGCGCATGCGGTTGGAAGCGTTGGCCGATGCGACGGACAACAGCCTGCAATCGTTGCGGCTGACTCAGGAACGTGAGGGCCGCGACGAAGTTCTCTCCGCAGTCACCGTGCTGGCGTACAACACGCCGATTGACGATCGCCGTTTCGTCGTGCGCGAGACGCTGACCGAAGATGGCCGCATTGGCAAAGTGACCGAGCATCAAGGGATCGTCACGCTGCAACCGCTCGTGGCGGCGAGTGAGCTGGGACATCTGGGCTCGTCGCGGCGTTGGACGCCGATCTGTGAAGAGACGTTGCTGCGGATCGGTGATTGGTTGCGTACCGACACGAACGGCGCGAATGCCGTCGCCGTGAAGCTCGTTCCCGACACGTTGGTCATTCTCGGCCCCGGTTCGTTGGCCGAGATGATTTCGCCAACGCAGATGCGACTGCACTCCGGCGAGGCCGAGATCACGGTCCCGGCAGGGCAGACGTTTGAGCTATTGGCGAGCGGGGCGGCGTCAGCCCCCCGGTCAATTCCGGACAACGATGCCACCGGGGGGCTGACGCCCAATGGCACTGACTTTAGCCCACTAACCCGAAGCGTGAGCGAGGGCGATGAAGGGAAACGCCTCTTGCCATCGCCCTCGCTCACGCTTCGGGTTAGTAAAGTAAGTGCCATTGGGCGTCAGCCCCCCGGTTCTTGGGCGTTAGCCCTCTTGGACTACTCACGTTTTGTTTCTTGCTGTCCTGCGCAAATTCTTCTGCTTCAAAGTGGCCTTCATCGCTCCGCGTGAAGTCAGCCGATCGCGAGTACGGTGTGGATTGCCAAGACAACCGTTGAATCGCACGCGGCTTTCTTCACGCGGAGCGATGAAGGCGACTTGGGTTGCGGCCAACGGCCGCACGGGGAAAACCATTGGGCTGACGCCGCCCCGCTCGGGAGTGACTCGCGATCAGCAGGGCGATGTCGTCGAGGCGACCAACCAACTCAATCGCCTGCTCGACGCGAGCATCGACGATCCCGAAATCGCCACGCAGATCAACCAGTACGAGATGGCGTTCCAGATGCAGGCCAGCGTCCCCGATCTGATGGACCTGTCGCAGGAACCGAAGCACATCCTGGAGCAGTACGGTTGCACGGGCCTCGACGGTTCGCTCAACGCGAATTGTTTACTCGCGAGACGCCTCGCCGAGCATGGCGTGCGATTCATCCAGCTCTATCACCGCGACTGGGACCATCACGGCGGCATTCGCGACGGCATCGCGGGGATCGCGAAGGAAGTCGATCAACCGTGCGCGGCCCTGATCGCGGACCTCAAGCAACGCGGGATGCTGGACGAAACGCTCGTCGTCTGGGGCGGCGAGTTCGGTCGCACCCCGATGGCCCAGGGCAACGGCCGCGACCACCACATCAAGGGCTTTTCGATCTGGATGGCGGGCGGCGGAATCAAGGGAGGCCACAGCCACGGCCAAACCGACGACTTCGGCTACCACGCCGCCGTCGATATCGTCCACGTACACGATCTCCACGCGACGATCCTCAATCAACTCGGCATCGACCACAAACGCCTCACCTACAAATTCCAAGGCCGCGACTTCCGCCTGACCGACGTGAGCGGCAACGTGATCGACAAGATTCTAGCGTAGGTCATGTCAGAGGATGCGCCGAGTTTTCGCCGCCGACCAAAGTAGCCTTCATCGCTCCGCGTGTAGTAAGCCGAGCGCGAGTTAGGCGGGGAATAGACAAACCGGCTCCTCATGCAATCGGCTGTCTTCACGCGGAGCGACGAAGGCTACTAGGAATGGTCGTTCCGCTGTGTAAACTGCCTGCGGATTGAAGTGACCCTGTTGGAGAGAACCAATGATCGCCACAGAACTGGAACCGCTGGAAACACTGGCGGACTTGATGGAGCAATTGGGGAACGTCCCCCTCGAACGGATCCGACTCCACCCGTTCCCCGGCACTGCCACCGTTGAGGATGTGTTGCGGCTGTGTGATCGCGAACCCAAGCGGCTTTGTGAACTGGTCGATGGTGTGCTGGTGGAGAAGGTCATGGGACACCAAGAATCGCGGTTGGCGTTTCGGCTCGGGCACGCGTTGCAGAGCTATCTCGAAGTCCACGACTTGGGCATCCTCTCCGGAGCCGATGGTCCGCATCAAATCCTGTTCGATCAGGTTCGCTTCCCCGATGTGGCCTACATCGCCTACGACCGCATTCCCGAAGGAGCCGATCCTTCGACGCCCGTACCTGACTGGATACCCACGATTGCGGTGGAAGTACTGAGCCGCTCCAACACCAAGGCCGAGATGACCCGCAAGCTGCGAGACTACTTCGAGGCGGGAGTCGAACTCGTCTGGTACGTCGATCCGTCCGACCGCACCGTCCGCGTCTACCACTCCCCCGAAGCCGTCACCACGCTGACCGAAGCCGACGACCTCGACGGCGAACAAATCCTCCCCGGCTTCCGCCTCTCGATCCGCGACTGGTTCGACCGAGCCTCCCGCATCCGCCCGAACGCTTGAATGCAGACCTGTCCGTGAAAGTTGTTTCTCCCTTGGAATTAGCCAACGAAGTGCCCTTATGACGACCGCCACGGCTTCTGTTGCCGAAATCACCACGGCGGCGATTACTCTGCTTTGTCGAGAAATCGGCCCGGTCAACACCGCCCGTTTTCTCGGTCAGTTCACCTCGGGATTCGGGAACTACACCGACGAACGAGACGAGATCATTGGCGATCCAACCGTGGATCAATTGGTCGCCGAGATCAAGCAGAGACGCGACAAAGGTCTCCCCAAAGCGAACTCGACACGCGACCCAAAATCGTAGGCTGGGCACCAAGTCGGCATCGACCACAAACGCCTCACCGACAAATTCCAAGGCCGAGACTTCCGCCTGACCGACGTGAGCGGGAACGTGATCGAGAAGATTCTGGCGTGATGTTCGTTGCGTATGCGGTTCAAATCCCGCTTTGGCGACGAACTGATTGAAAGGACTGAATGATGAGTCAAGCTCCATTGCTCGATACAAGTACCGTTGACTTGAACACACTTTTCTCGAATGGGAAGCGGTATCGGGTTCCAGATTTTCAGCGCGACTATTCGTGGAGCGAAGAAGAGTGGGAAGACCTGTGGAGCGACATCGTCGAGATCCAGACGGGATCGCAACCACACTACATGGGAGCAATCGTCCTTCAAGAGGCGGACGACGGATTGATCGTCATTGACGGTCAACAGCGGTTGGCAACGCTCAGCATCATTGTTCTTGCCGTTCTCGCCAAATTGCAGGACTTGGCGTCGCATGGTGATGAACCGAAGGAGAACGAAGAACGGCTGGCTTTGTTGCGTCAACAATTCATCGGCGGCAAGCATCCAGCATCACTCCGGCTGTACAGCAAGCTGTCGCTCAACCGAAACGACGACGGCTTCTACCAACAATTTCTCATTCAGTTTCGGAAACCACTGAACCCGAGAAAGCTCCGTGATTCTGAGGCCAAGTTGTGGTCGGCATATCGCTACTTTGTCGATCGCATCAGCGGCCATGCCGCAACGAGTTTGGCGGGAGCAAGTCTGGCAGAGTTTTTGGAAAAGGTTGCGACGAGACTGCTGTTCATTCAGATCAAAGTCGTCGATGACCTCAGTGCCTATACGGTGTTCGAGACTCTCAATGCGCGTGGTTTGGAGTTGACCGCGACGGACTTGCTCAAAAACTTCCTGTTCTCCAAGGCTGCCACGAGTGAGACCGATCTCGCACATGTTCGAGATCAGTGGAAGCGGATCACCGAGACCGTGCGGATGCGAGAGTTCCCCACGTTTTTGCGACATTTCATCAATTCGCGGCAAAGTTATGTGCGGCGAGAACGCCTGTTCAAGATTCTCAAGGCCGACATCATCGGTCGTGAGGATGTGTTTCGGTTGTTGGACGAACTTGAATCGGCAGCTTATTGGTTTGCCGCAATGGACGACTGCAATGATGAACTTTGGAAAGACTACGACGGTTGCAAGCCAATCGTACGTGTCCTCAACTTGTTCGCTGTGACACAGTACAAATCGCTGATCCTCGCGTGCGCTGCGGCCGAGTTCCCGGCTGGTGAGATTCAGCGGGTGCTCCGAACGTGCCTCGTGATTTCCCTCAGATACAACATGATTTGTCAGAAAAATCCGAGTCGGCTTGAAGAAGCATACAACGTCGTTGCTGTTGGCATCCGGGGAGGCAAGCTCACGACCGCCAAGCAAGTAGCCGATGGCCTCGGGCCAATTTATGTGTCTGACGAGGAATTCAAGAACGCCTTCGAGACCTCAACGATCTCAACGCGATCAAAGTCCAAACTCGTGAGTTACATCCTGTGCAAACTCGAACAACATCTTTCTCAAGCCGATCTTGATTTCGAGAACAGTGCCGCGACGATCGAACACATTCTTCCCGAGAATCCCGGCTCCGTCTGGGACGAAGCGTTCGACGAAGATGCTCGCGAGCGATTTACCTACCGACTCGGCAATTACACGCTCTTGGAAAGGACGCCGAACCGGACAATTGGCAATTCTGAATTTGTTGCCAAGCGTGCGATCTACGAGAAAAGTCAGTATCGGATAACGCGCGAGATCGTCGATCAGGAATGGACACCCGATAGCATCAGCAAACGCCAAGCGGTAATGGCCAAATGGGCAACATCCGTTTGGCGGCTGGAATAGCGAATTTGTGAACGGTCGCGCAGGCATCAGGCACTCCAGATTGTGTGTCCCGGGATGGCGTGTCCCGGAAGGGAGGATCGCATGTCGTGGCGGCCTCGACTGAACATTGCCGAGGGCGTCGATCACGTCACGCAACGGGGCATCGAACAGCGCGACATAGTGGTCGATGACGAGGATCGTCAGTTGCGTGGGGGCGGACAAAAATCGTCTTTCGCAATTTGGTGAGCCGGGTGCCGTAAGGCCCCGGATTCTTGGCTGAGGAATCCGGAGCCTTACGATGCCCGGCTCGCCTCGGTTCCAAAACAAACGTCGAGGGGAGGATGCAATGACAGTCGATGAAGTGCGAGTTCGGGCGTTGGAACTGTCGTGTGAGGAGCGGGAACTGTTGGGGATCGAACTCCTCAGCAGTCTCGAATCGCCGGAGACTCAGGCCGAGGTGGATGCCGCTTGGGCTGAGGAAATCCTCGCGCGGTCCGAGGCGTATCGCAGTGGCAAGGTGCAGGCGCTGGATGCCGCCGGGACGGTCGAACGGCTCCGCCAACGACTGGCCGCGAGGAATGCGTCGTGATCGTGCGCATTCTTCCCGAGGCGGAAGAGGAGCTGTATCAGGCGGCCCTGTGGTACGAAGATCGCGAAGAGGGAGTCGGCGCGCGACTGCTCACGGCCTACGATGTCGCCCGCGGCCGTATCGAGGAACGAGCCGACCGGCTCCCGCGACTCGAAACAATGCCGCCCGGACGTGACATCCGGCGAACGTTTCTGCGGCGATTCCCGTTCATGGTTGTGTTTGAACTGTTTCCACACGAGGTCGTCATCCTCGCCGTCGCCCACTCCAGCCAGAAGCAGCACTATTGGTCGCGGCGTATTCCATAGAGCGTGTTCCGGAAGGGAGTGGTGCCGGAGGGGAGGATCGCATGGCGCGGCAGCCTCGACGGAACATTGCCGACGGCATCGACCACGTTACGCAGGTCGGCCGGGATTGGCTGAATCCTTTTTGAGGTCGAGGCGATCCCTCGATAGACTTTTCGGTCGGGTTTGCTGGCCCAATGAATTGAAGAGGTGTGCGATGTCGGAGCTGTTGTCGGCCGTCTATGAATCGGGAGTGTTCCATCCTGCGAGCCGTCCGCAGTTGGACGAAGGGGAGCACGTTGAGATTCTGGTTCGCCCACGCCGATTGTTGAAGCCGCAAGCGGTCGCTGCGGAACTGGCCGGAGCGGCGGCGCTGCCGGTCGCGCGTCCCGGTGATCCGCTCACCAGCCAAAACCACGATCGCGTTCTGTATGGCGAGGCACATTCGTCATGAATGAGTTCGTCTTTGTGGACACCGGCGCTTGGTTTGCCAGCATTGTCCCCTGGGATGCGAATCACGCTCAGGCGGCGAATTGGCTGGCTCAAAACACGCGGTCATTGTTGACGACGGACAGCGTGCTCAGCGAAACGCTGACCCTGTTGCGGATTCGCGGTGAACGCGAGCGGGCCAATTGGCTGGGGGAAAAGATTTGGTCGGAAGAACTGACCGTGCTGTACCTGGTGAATCGTGAGGATCAACAGGCGGCGTGGGACGTGTTTCGCCGCTTCGCCGACAAGGACTGGAGCTTCGTGGATTGCCTGAGCAAGGTCGTCATGGAGCGACTCGACATCGACACGGCCTTTGCTTTCGACCACCACTTCCGTCAGTTCGGCAATGTTCAAGTCGTCCCCTGACCACGAGATGGCGTGCCCCGGAAGGATGTGGTGCCGGAGGGGAGGATCGCCTAGCGCGGCAGCCTCGATTGAACATTGCCGAGGGCGTCGATCACGTCACGCAGCGGGGCGTCGAACAGCGCGACATCGTGGTCGATGACGAAGATCGTCAGGAATGGTTGCGGCTGCTCGGTCGCAATGTCACTCGCTGCGGTGGGCACGTCTTCGCCCACGCGCTGCTGACCAATCACGTTCACATCTTCCTGAGCAGCCCCGAGTCGAAGTTCAAGGTCTGTTCCTTGTTGCCGGACACCGCCGTCGTGACTCTCCGCCGTCGAAATCACTGAAAGAACCAGACGGATGGCAAGACCACGTTATCCCTCGCTGTACCAGATCAACATCCGCGTCTGGCTGACCGAGCTGTCGCGGACGCTCGGTCGTCGCGCGAAATTGGACGACATTCCGGATGGTGAATTGGACCGCCTGTCCGAGGTGGGCTTCGACTGGATTTGGCTGCTGAGTGTCTGGCAGACCGGCCCCGCCGCGCAGAGGGTTTCGAGATCGCATTCGGAGTGGCGGCGCGAGTTCGAGGAAACGCTGGAGAACCTCCGGGAAGAGGACATCGCCGGCTCGGGATTCGCCATTCAAAGCTACACCGTCCACGACGATCTCGGCGGCACTGCGGCGCTCACGAGATTGCGGGTACGAATGAATCGGCGCGGCCTGAAGCTGATGCTCGATTTCGTCCCAAACCACGGGGGACTGGACCAGCCGTGGATCCACGAGCATCCGGACTACTTCGTCCACGGCAGTGAGGCGGATCTGGCTCGCACGCCGCAAAACTACTGTCGGGTGCCGACGAATGGCGGATCGCTGCTGCTCGCCCACGGTCGCGACCCGTACTTTGACGGGTGGGCCGACACGTTGCAGTTCGACTACGGCAACCCCGCCTTGCAGCAAGCGATGATCGGAGAGTTGATGCGCATCGCCGGGCAATGTGACGGGGTGCGCTGCGACATGGCGATGCTCGTGTTGCCGGAGGTGTTTGAACGGACATGGGGCCTCCGTGCGGAACCCTTCTGGCCGCAGGCGACCGAGTCTGTGCGACGGCAGTACCCGCAATTTCAGTTCCTGGCCGAGGTCTATTGGGATCTCGAATGGACGATGCTGCAACAGGGATTCGACTACGCCTACGACAAGCGACTGTACGACCGATTGCGTGAGCATCGCGCTCGCCCCTTGCGCGAGCACCTTCGAGCCGGGTTGGTATTCCAGGACAAGCTGGCTCGATTCCTAGAGAACCACGATGAGCCCCGAGCCGCGGTTGTGTTTGCACCGGACGTTCACGAAGCGGCGGCCGTCATCACGTTTCTGTCGCCCGGCCTGCGTTTCTTTCATCAGGGCCAGTTTGAGGGCTGCCGAAAACGGATTTCACCGCATCTCGTCCGAGCACCCGTCGAGACCGTGGACGCAAGGTTGAAAATTTTCTACGAGCGACTGCTGGCCGTCCTACACCAAGAAGTCCTTCGCCATGGAACGTGGCGACAACTCGAATGCGTTGCGGCGTGGGACGGCAATGGGTCGTGTGACCACTTCGTGGCCTGCGAGTGGCAGGGAACAGCTGGCCAGCACTTTCTCGTTGCCGTCAACAACTCGCCGGACCAAAGTCAGTGTTACGTCCGTTTGCCTCACGACGAAATGAGAAGCTCGGCCTGGCGGCTGAGCGATCAAATGAACGACGTGGCCTACGAGCGGGACGGAACCGATTTGATTTCGCGCGGCCTGTATTTGGACCTGCCCGCGTGGCGGTTCCACGTCTTTCAGCTCGATTGCATCGACCAGCCGATTCAATGTCGCTTTTCGAACCGGAAGGCATGAGAGCCGTGTCGCCTGCTCTGCCCCGTCACTCCACTCGCGAGGGTTCACAGGATCGCCGCACCCGGCCGCTCGCCGAAGACGCGGCCGATGCCGTAGGGGCTGCTGACGCGCGGCAGACTGGAAACACTCAGTCAGAAGCGAACGTCGAAAATTCAAAATCACACGAGAAAACAAGCTGAAATCTAACTGCACCCGGGAGGGCTCGAACCTCCAACCCTCGGTTCCGAAGACCGATGCTCTATCCAATTGAGCTACGGGTGCGATTTCGGGCTCGTCGCCGCGTCCGACAATCTAAAATAACAATCGGCCGGCTCAGGCGAAAGCCCATTCCGACTTCTATTTGTCGAGACACATGGCGTGGGGTGCGGGTTCGCCATTTTAAGTGCCGATTTACTCAGGGATTCAGGAACTGCCATGAGCGATCCTAAAGGTTGATTTCTGATCGCCTCTCTCGGTAAGATAATTCGTGAATGTAGGCAGGGTGCGAAAGTGTCTGGCCTCTATGTTCCGCCATCTAGCCCAAAACTCAGCCGGTCACGCGACTCTGGGCCCCGCGTCTTAGTTCGCGTGTTGGTCTTATTTTCTTTGAAGCGGGGAGCGATTTCCGTATGTCCGCTCCGGTTATGATTGTAG
>JAYSQC010000009.1:0-16327 GCA_043721755.1 Schlesneria sp. | reverse complement strand
GAAGAAGTTCAGGATCGTCCCCAACCTCTCGCCGCCCAAGCCTGAATGAAGTGTTCCTGATACTGACACAAAGAAGCCCCCTCACCCTAACCCTCTCCCCGCAGAGCCGGGGCGAGGGGACTGGAAAAGACATTGCATCACATGCTCGCCTCACTCGTCATTGGCGGTCGGGAATGGATCGCACCGGCTCTCGGGCTGGTGGCGGTGGCGGCGTTTCTTGTTGGCTGGCGGTACTCGACCGCGCTGCTGGATACGCGCACTCGGTGGATGGCGGGAGTGTGCAAGGCGGTGGCATTGGGGTTGCTCTGCCTCTGTCTGATGGAGCCGTTGTGGAGCGGTCAGCGGGCGCGGCCGGGGGCGAATCTGTTTGCGATCCTGGCGGATGACAGCCAGAGTCTGACGATTCGCGATCCGAAGGCTGACGGTGCGCGGGGGAACTTGCTGAAGAAGCTGCTCACGAATGAAGAGGCTCCGTGGCAGGTGCGGCTCGCGCAGGACTTTGATGTGCGGCGGTATGCCTTCGATGCGCGGCTGCAAAGCGTGGCCGATTTCTCGCGGTTGGAGTTTGCCGGGTCGCGGACGAATCTCCACGCGGTGCTGGCCAATTTGAAGGAGCGGTTCCAGGATCGACCGCTCGCGGGTGTGCTGCTCTTCACCGACGGCATCGCGACCGACTTGCACGGGGCCTCGTTCGACGCGGCCGGGCTGCCGCCGATCTATCCCGTGGTGCTGGGAACCGGCGACGGGCATCGCGATCTGGCGATCAGTCATCTCACCGTGACGACGACAGCGTTCGAGGATGCTCCCGTCACGATTCAGGCGGATGTCGTGCAGCTCGGCCTCGCCAAGTCGAAGGTCACGGCGAAGGTGCTCGATGAGGAGGGCAAGGTCGTCAAGGAGGAGACGCAGGCGTTTGGAGGCGACTCGTCGCCGCTGGCGTTTCGGTTTCAGATCAAGCCGCCCAAGCCGGGGCTGTCGTACTACGAGGTGAAGATTGAATCGGACGCGATCACGCTCGAAGACGAATCGACGGCGGCGAACAATCGGCGGCTGGTGGCCGTCGATCGCGGAGCCGGGCCGTACCGCATCCTCTATCTGTCGGGACGGCCGAACTGGGAGTTCAAGTTTCTGAAGCGAGCGATCGAGTCGGACGAGCAGGTTCAACTGACGGGCGTGATTCGTGTGGCTCGTCGTGAGCCGAAGTTCGATTGGCGGAGCAAAGACGGCGAATCGACGAACCCGCTCTTCCGTGGCTTCGACCGCACGAACGAAGAGACCGAGCGCTACGATCAGCCGGTGCTGGTGCGGCTCAACACGCGCGACCCCAACGAACTGCGCGACGGCTTTCCCAAAAAGGCCGAAGACCTGTACCAATTCCACGCGGTGATCGTGGACGATCTGGAAGCAAAATTCTTCACGGCAGATCAACTCGCGTTGCTGGAACGCTTCGTCTCGGAACGGGGCGGCGGGTTGCTCATGCTCGGCGGGGCGGAGTCCTTCCATCACGGCGGCTACGACAAGACACCGGTCGGCCGGATGTTGCCGCTCTATCTCGACGCGGCCTTGGCGATGGAAAACGCGGTGGTGGCGACCGGCTTCCGGCTGACGCTGACTCGCGACGGCTGGCTCCAACCGTGGGCGCGGCTCCGTTCGACCGAGACCGAGGAACAACAGCGGCTCAAAGAGTTGCCGAGCTTTCGCACGCTCAACCGCGCGGGGGGATTCAAGCCCGGTGCGACGGTGATCGCCGAAGTGACCGACGCCGGGGGACAGAAGCATCCCGCGCTGGCTGTGCAGCGTTTCGGTCGCGGGCGGTGTTCGGCGATGCTGATCGGAGACCTCTGGCGCTGGCAGATCGAACGCAGCGACGAGCAGCGCGAGAAGGATGACCTCGGCAAAGCGTGGCGGCAGATGGTGCGCTGGCTCATCGCCGACGTGCCCGATCGAATCGAGTTGAAGGTCTCCGAACGAGACGATGTCGGCCAGCCACTGACTCGCCTCGAAGCGCGCATCCGGACGAACGAGTTCCAGCCGCAAGACAACGCGGCGGTGAGCGTCACGCTGCGACTGCCCGATGGGACGACGGTGACTCAGCCCGCCGAACCGTCTCTCGCCGAAGCGGGCTTGTACGAGACGACGTTCGCCTCGCGCCAATCGGGCAAGTACCACGTCGGTGTCGAAGTGATCGATGGCGACGGCCAGCCGCTCGGCAAGAGTGAGACCGGCTGGGTCGCCGATCCCGCCGCCGACGAGTTCCAGCGCGTCGCCCCCAACATCGATCTGCTGACATCGCTCGCCAAGCAGACCGGTGGCGAAGTGGTCTCGGCCGACAACCTCGAAGCCTTCGTGAAGTCACTGCCGATGAAGAAGGCCCCGCTCACCGAAGCTTACACGACGCCGCTGTGGCATCAGTCGTGGGTCTGGCTGCTGATCGTCGGCTGCCTGTGCGGCGAATGGGGCCTCAGACGCTATCGGGGGTTGCCGTGACGAAGAAAAGTCCGAAATCAGAGTCAGGCTAACGAGGCCCTCCCTCAGGCCGACGCGTTGAGATGCCCACAGACCAGAATGCGCGTCTTTCATTCGCGCTCCCCTCAATTCGCGCGGATCATTTTCCGCGCGAATTGAGGGGAGCGCGAATGAAAGACCGAGACATCGTGTGATGGACGTTGCTCCCCAGCTTGAACCGAGACGTGACTTGAAAGCTCTTCTAAACTTGACTCATTCACAGCAACTTTCAAAGACCAAGCTTGCTAGCAGCAGAGGTCCGCAGACTGACCGGCCGACAGCCGTCAGCGGTTTGCTGCTGTACTTCATCGGTTTGCTGGTGAGTACCTTCTCGTCGAGGAATCTCTGTGCAGTCGATGCGGACTTGAAGACCGTCACGTCTGGTCAACCAACGGTCATCGTGGTGGTCGGAGCGGAAGGGGCGGTGACGTATGAGAAGCTGTTTCAGGAATGGGCCGATCGGTGGATCGTCTCGGCCAAGCAAGCGGGGCATGAGGTGATCGCGATCGGGCGCGAAGCGGGTGACTCGAAGGAGGTCGATCGGACGCGGTTGCAGGCGGCGATTGCAGCGGCCTCCACGGAGAAGCACGCCGAGTTGTGGATCGTGCTGATTGGGCACGGGACGTTCGACAAGCGCGAGGCGAAGTTCAATCTGCGTGGGCCGGATGTCTCGGCGAAGGAGTTGGCCGAGTGGTTGAAACCGGTCGCGCGGCCGACGGCGGTCATCAACTGTGCTGCGGCCAGCGCACCATTCTTGTCGGCGTTGGCGGGGCCGAACCGGGTGGTGATCGCAGCGACGAAGAGCGGGGCGGAGCAGAACTTCACTCGGTTCGGCGACTTCATTTCGCGGGCCATCGCCGACCCGCAGGCCGATCTCGACAAGGACAATCAAACGTCGTTGTGGGAGGCGTATCTCGCGGCAGCACGCCGCACGGCCGAGTTCTATTCGACCGATGGTCGCTTACTCACCGAACACGCGCTGCTCGACGACAGCGGCGACGGACTCGGCGTGCGGGCCGATCAGTTTCGCGGCCTCATGCCGATCGAAGAGACCAAGGATGGCCAGCCGCTCGACGGACAGCACGCTCACCAGTGGCACCTCGTCCGCAACGCGACGGACTCCGCGCTGCCGCCCGATCTGCTGAAAAAGCGGAACGAACTCGAACGAGCCATCCTCGCGCTGCGCGATCGCAAAACGAAGCGGCCGTCGGAGGAGTACCTGTCTGAGTTGGAGCGGCTGTTGATTGAGCTAGCCGAGTTGAATGAGTCGGCTGGGAAGTAGCCTTCATCGCTCCGCGTGAAGGAAGCCGAACGCGAATTCAGCGTTGATTGTTTCAAGCACGTCTCATTGCAATCGGCTTTCTTCACGCGGAGCGATGAAGGCTACTTTGGGTCACTCGCGGGTGATGAACTCGTCGAGGTTCATCAGCACGCGGGAGACGGCCATCCACGCGGCGGCTTCGGGGGCGGCGATGTCAGGAGGGAGCGGGTTCGGGGCGAAGTCGGCGGCAGATTTGGTGTCATCCGCGAAGCGAGATCGCTGCTCATCGAGGTAGCCTCGCAGGCGGGCGAGCTCCTGGGACGAGGGCGTTCGCGAGAGACAGAGTTCGCACGCGAGCGTGATGCGCTGCGAGTCGTCGCTGGTCGGAGTGGCGAGTAAGCGCGAGGCGAGGCCGCGCGAGAACTCGACGAACGTCAGGTCGTTGGCGAGCGTCAGGCTTTGCAGCGGTGTGTTCGACCGAACGCGGCGGGTGCAGGTGACGTTGGCGTCGGGGAAATCGAAGACCGTCATCGCGGGATAGAGGCTCGACCGCCAGAGCTGCGTGTACATCGCCTTGCGATGCCGGTCGGAACCGGTCGCGGTCTTCCACGGCTTCTTATCTTGAGTGAAGTCGAACACGCCGTCGGGTTGAGGCGGATAGACCGGCGGCCCGCCCAGCTCTGTCGTCAGGAGACCACTCGCCGCGAGAGCCGCATCGCGAATGATCTCGGCGTCGAGCCGCAGACGGCTCTGCCGCGCGAGGAGCTTGTTGACGGGGTCGCTCTCGGCCAATTCGGGCCGGTGGCGCGAGGACTGGCGGTAGGTGGCTGAGGTGACGAGGAGGCGGTGGAGGCGCTTGGTATCCCAGGCGGGTTGAGAGTTGAGGGTTGAGGGTTGAAGGGCAGAAGAAGAAGCGTCTGCGACTGCTGTGGCTCTTGTCTCGCCACTCTCATCTTTCGACGCTCCTGCAAACTCACTCGCCAGCCAGTCGAGCAGTTCCGGATGCGACGGCGGCGTCCCCTGCGTGCCGAAGTCGTTCTCGGTCTCAACGAGGCCCCGGCCGAAATACTTTTGCCAGATGCGGTTCGTGGTGACACGCGCGGTGAGCGGGTTGCCGGGCGCGGTCAGCCAGCGGGCGAGGTCCAAGCGGGTTGAGTGTTGAAGGTTGAGTGTTGATGGTGAAGAGGAAGACGGCACGTTGGGTTGAGGCTCTTCCTGCTGACTCTCAACTTTCAACCCTCGACCCTCAACCTTTCCCAGGACCGCTGGAACGGCCGGTTCGACTTTGGCTCCCTGGCGGAGGAAGTCGCCGCGCAGGTGGATGAAGGTGTCGCGCGGTTTGGCCAGTTCTTGCATGACCATCGTCGAGGGGAACTTCGGTTCGTCGGTGCGGAGCTTCGCGATCTGTTCGAGCTGCGGGTACTTTTGGCGAGCGATGGGGAGCGTACGGAAGTGGGCATCGACATCGCGTTTGTGGACGGCCGAGCGGTCGCGTGGCGGGAGATCGACTCCGTTCTTCACGTTGAACGGCAGCGTCTTTTTGTCGTCATCGGTGAGCGTCTGCTCCCACTCAAGCTGATCGTTGAGGATCGCTGCGGTCGAGGCTTTGATTTCTTTGTCGAGCTTGGCGATCTCGGCGCGAATCGTCTTTTGACGAACAGGTTCACCCCGCTCGAACTGCTCGCGCGACGGGACATCAATGCGCGGCGCGGCCGGGTCGCCGCCGTTGAACGCCGCGTTGTTGAAGAAGGCCATCAGTTGGTAGTACTCGCGCTGGCTGAGCGGGTCGTATTTGTGATCGTGACACTGGCAGCAACCGACCGTCAGGCCGAGAAAGACCGTGCCGGTGGTGTTCACGCGATCGACGACCGCTTCGATCCGAAACTGCTCGGGATCGGTGCCGCCTTCTTCGTTGATGAGCGTGTTGCGATGAAATCCGGTCGCGACGATCTGGTCGAGCCGCGCGTTCGGCAGCATGTCACCGGCGAGTTGCTCGATGACGAATTCATCGAACGGCAGGTTGCGATTGAACGCCTCGACCACCCAATCGCGGTACTTCCAGATCGTGCGTGGCTGGTCGCGGGTGTAGCCGTTCGAGTCGGCATAGCGCGCGGCATCGAGCCAGTCGCGGCCCCAACGCTCTCCAAAATGGGGCGAGGCGAGTAAACGATCGATCAGCCGTTCGTAAGCATCGGGTGCGGCGTCGTTGAGGAACTCGTGCAGCTCCTCGGGACTCGGAGCGACTCCCAACAAATCGAGAGTCGCGCGGCGGAAGAGCGTCGCGCGATCGGCCTCGGGGGACGGCGCGATCTGATCGTGTTCGAGTCGCGCCACGATGAAGCTGTCGAGCGGACCGCGCGCAGCGGCGAGTTGCTTCACGGCGGGAGGAGCGTGACGCCGGACGGGCTGGAACGACCAGTGATCGCTCTGCTTGGATGCGGCTGCGTCAGTGATCTCGTCGGCGGGAGACTTGGCTCCGTCGTCAATCCATTTGCGGATCAGAGCGATCTCATCGGCGCTGAGCGCCGGTCCCTCGGGCGGCATCTTCGACACGCCTTCGGCCCCCGAGATGGCCTGCACGAGCAGGCTCTTTGCGGAATCACCGGGCACAACGGCCGTCCCGCTGTCTCCCCCTTCCAGCATCCCCTTCGCCGAGTCGATCCTCAGCCCCGACTGCTGCTTCTGTGGGCCGTGACACTCCCCGCACTGCTTCGCCAACAGCGGCTTCACGCGGGTTGAATAGACATCGTCCGGAGCCGCCTCTTGCGCGAAAGCCATCGCTCCCGACAGCAGCAGACCACAGAAGACAGAGAAAAATCTGACCGGCATGAGGCGATCCCCAATCCACGTAAGTGAAGGCAATTCGTCACGGCGGGCGAGTATCACGTCGGGCATTGGCACGGTCAATCAGTGGTGCCGGGGCGACCTGCCGTGGAGTCAGTTCCGTTGGACAGCGCGGTCGGTTACAGAAGTGTGGATGAAGGCAAATGTCGAAGACAAAGAACGTGACTGACTCGACCGAAATTGCAGGTGTCCGATTTCGACCCCCTCCAGCTTGTCTGGATGGTGAACGAGATGGAGAGCTAACTTGAGGGCAACGCTGATCGGAACACGACCCCATCCGCCTCGTGTGGATGGTGAAGCAGATGGGACGCCGTGAATGACCTCGCGGCCGGATCATCTGATTCACCCTCCAGGCAAGCTCATTGGTCTCGACACAATTCAGGATCAGCCATTCCATCGTCAGAGATTTGTGGCCCTTTCGCCAAAACAAGAGTGGCAGAACGATGGGGGCAGGACGATGAAGTCAGATTCACACAGCAACTCCTGTCTTCCATCGTTCTGCCCCCATCGTTCTGCCACTCTCACCGAAGTACCGGGCTGAGAATTGTGTCGAGACCACCGGGGCCAGCCCGGTGGGGTTGCGTCTGGCGAACCAGTCCACGCGGTTAAACGAGCGATCGCCGTCGGTCTTCACTCTTCCTCCTATCCACTACCCCGCCATGTCATCCCTACTCGATACCCCGCCGCTCGCTTCGCCGTTGCCGTTGCCGAAACGGACGGTCAGTCCGCTGCCGTCGTTTCTCGAAGAGCTGTTGGCGGACCAACAGGACCTGACCGCGGTCGAGCGGTTCTCGCAGTTTCATGCGGGGGCTTCGCAACCGTTGCAGGCTCGGTATTACTCGACGCTGCTTCCCGCCTCGCCGCCGGGTCCGGGTGAGCAGTATGCGTTCGAGGTCGATCTCGACAGTTGCTCGGGGTGTAAGGCGTGTGTGACGGCGTGTCACTCGCTGAACGGACTCGATGAGAACGAGACGTGGCGCGACGTGGGATTGCTGCACGGCGGGACGGCGTTGCTGCCGGTGTTGCAACACGTCACGACCGCCTGTCATCACTGTCTCGATCCGGCCTGCATGAATGTTTGTCCGACGCGGGCTTACGAAAAGGATCCGGTCACGGGGATCGTGAAGCATCTCGACGACCAGTGCTTCGGGTGCCAGTACTGCATCCTGGCGTGTCCGTATGAGGTGCCGAAGTACAACGCGAAGCGCGGCATCGTCCGCAAGTGCGACATGTGCAGCCAACGGCTCGCGGTGGGTGAGGCTCCCGCGTGCGTGCAGGCTTGTCCGCACGAGGCGATCCGGATCGCGGTGGTCAAGCAGAGCGATGTCGCCGCCGACTGCGAGGTCGATTCGTTTCTGCCCGGCGCGCCTCATCCACAGTTCACTCAACCGACGACGAATTACAAGTCGTCCCGCCCGCTCCCGCGCAACACGTTGCCCGCCGATTATCACGCGGTCCAAGCCGAACATGCGCACTGGCCGCTCATCATCATGCTGGTGCTGACCCAGCTCTCAGTGGGGGCGTTCCTCGTTGGACAGGTCTTGCACACCAACCTGCTCGGTTCGACAGCGCTCGCACAGGTGCTGCCCTTTCATGCGCTGAGTGCTCTCGGTTTCGGACTGCTCTCGCTGGCAGCAGCCACGCTGCATCTCGGGCGCCCGCTGCTGGCCTATCGCGCGGTCCTCGGCCTGCGCCACTCCTGGCTCAGCCGCGAGATCGTCGCCTTCGGAGTCTTCGCCAAGCTGGCCGCGATCTACGCGGCCGTGCTGTGGTTCGGGGCGAGCCGAGTGACGAGTGACGAGAGTCAAGTGCCAGAAATCAGACAGCCGCAGGCTGTGTTCGTTCCCTCGCCCCCGTCTTCGGGGGAGAGGGCTAGGGTGAGGGGGCCAAGCGGTGAGAACGCGCTGTTGGACACGAAAGGCCCTCCCTCTTCATCGGCCCCGCAATCAGTAGCGTCATCGCCCATCAGCCCCCCTCACCCTAACCCTCTCCCCCCCAAGGCGGGGGGCGAGGGGACAAGGCCAGAGAAGACAGAAGAACCCCTCACCCTCGCTCTCTCCCCGGACCACCGAAGCGGCGGTGCCCGCCGGGGCGAGGGGACAGGAGAAATCCCCGTAGTGCCGGTCTGGTGGCTTCCGTTGCTGGGCGGCAGCGTTGTGGCGGCGGGACTGGCCGGTGTCTTCTGCTCGATGATGATCTACGTCTACACGCAACGCCCCTTCTGGAGCGGTTCGCGGACATTCGTGAAGTTCTCACTGACCACCGTTTGGCTGGGGCTATCCACGGTGTTAGCGGTGTCGCTCATCGCGGCGGGATTCAGTGAATCACTCGATGTTCGCGCCCTGATGGCCGACTATGGACGGTGGCTCTGCCACGGGATCGTTTACGTCGCCGCCGCCAAGTTGTTGTACGAGGCCTCTCTGTTCCGACATCTCGCCAGCAAGCAGGCCACACCGCTCAATCGATCGGCCCGACTGATGGCGGGCGAGCTGGGCGTCTGGTCGCGCGGCCGGTTCGCGGCCGGTGTGATCGGTGGAATCATTCTGCCGCTGATGATGTTGAACCAACCGGCCGACGTTCCCGGTGCGACCCTCGCCACCTTGGGCCTCGCATCGTTCGGCCTGTCGCTCATCGGTGAGACTCTCGAACGAACCCTCTTCTTCACCGCCGCTGTCGCCCCACGGATGCCGGGAGCGCTGAGGACGTGATGAGAAAGGCAGGTATGAACCACGAAAGACTCGAAAGGCACGAAAGGAAGAGATGAAGGCAGTCAGCCTCTAAGTTGTGGATTTTCTGATGCGCCCGCCCTCGCCTCGCCTAGCTACCTGTTGAAAAACGTAGGGTAAGCGTCTCGCTTGCCCGTACATGCAGTTGAAAAAGGGGCAAGCCAGAGGCTTATCCTACGTTTTTCAACAGGCAGTTAGTTCCTCTTCCCTTTCGTGTCTTTCGAGTATTTCGTGGTTCAACAGCTCTTACTGGATCTGAAACGATGACCATTGCCGAGGTGAGACTCTCGAACGCACCCTCTTCTTCACCGCCGCCGTCGCCCCACGGATGCCGGGAGCGCTGAAGACGTGATGAGAAAGGCAGGTATGAACCACGAAAGACTCGAAAGGCACGAAAAAGAAAGAAGCAAGAAAAAGTGCAGACAGTGCCAATGTGTTGAACGTTCTGATGCGAGATTCCGTGCCTCCGCCGCCGCTTCGTTCGTCTTCCCTTTCGTGTCTTTCGAGTCTTTCGTGGTTCAACAGCTCTTACAGGATCTGAAACGATGACCATTGCCGATCTCCTCCATCAGCGTGACGGGGCTTACACGCGCGAGATGCTGCTTGCGCCGGGTGGGTTTGGGTTGGGAGTTGTTCCGGATCGGCAGCGGCCCGATGCGACGACCGCTTCGACGTGCGGCTTCTGTTCGACGGGGTGCAGTCTCAATGTGCATCTGAAGGACGGCGTGGCGGTCGGTCTGACGCCGAACACCGAGTATCCAGTGAACCTCGGCATGGCGTGTCCGAAGGGGTGGGAAGCGCTCAACGTGTTGAAGGCGAGCGACCGCGCGACGACGCCGTTGTTGAAGAACGCTCACGGCAAGCTGGAGCCGGTCGATTGGGACATCGCGATGCGGACGTTCTGTTCGCGGATCAAGCAGATTCAACGCGAACACGGACCCGAATCGGTGGCGTGGCTCGGGACGGGGCAAATCGCGACGGAAGAGATGGCGCTGCTCGGGTCGCTCGCCAAGTTCGGGATGGGAGTGCTTCACGGCGACGGCAACACGCGGCAGTGCATGGCGACGGCGGTCGTCGCGTACAAGCAGTCGTTCGGTTTCGACGCCCCGCCGTACACGTATCAGGACTTTGAAGAGACCGACTGCATGGTTCTCGTCGGAGCGAACGTCTGCATCGCGCATCCGATCCTGTGGGAGCGGGTCATGCGAAACAAACGGTCTCCCGAAATCATCGTCGTCGATCCACGTCGTACCGAGACCGCGATGAACGCGACTCAACATCTGGCCATTCAGCCGAAGAGCGACCTCGCGCTGTTCTACGGACTGGCTCACATCCTGATCGAGAATGATTGGATCGACTGCGACTACATCGCCGCGCACACGAACGGCTTCGACGAGTTCGCCGCGCATGTGAAGCCGTTCGCGCCGGAAGTTGTTTCCGTCGCGACAGGCATCTCGGTCGAGAGCCTGCACAAAGTCGCCCGCACAATCCACGAGCGAAAACGGGTCTCGTTCTGGTGGACGATGGGAGTGAACCAAAGTTACGAGGGCGTTCGCGCGGCACAGTCGCTCATCAACCTCGCGCTGATGACGGGGAACATGGGCCGACCGGGGACGGGAGCCAACTCGATCACCGGCCAGTGCAACGCGATGGGTTCGCGGATGTTCTCGAACACGTCCGGCCTGCTCGGTGGACGCGACTTCTTAAAGGAGTCCGATCGCGCCGATGTCGCGAAGATTCTGGGGATTGATGTGCAAAAGATCCCGACTCAAAACAGTTGGGCCTATCCCGAGATCATGAAGGGGATCCTCAACGGCAAGATCAAAGCCTTGTGGGTCGTGGCGACGAACCCGGCCCACTCGTGGATCAACCAATCCCAGGCGCGAGACATCTTGGACCGGCTCGACTTCCTCGTCGTGCAGGACATGTATTCGTCTACGGAAACGGCGCGCGAAGCCGATCTGATCCTCCCCGCCGCCGGCTGGGGCGAGAAAGAGGGGACCTTCATCAACTCGGAACGCCGCTACGGGCTGCACAAGAAAGTCGCGAAGGCCCCCGGCGTCGCTCTGGCCGACTTCCACATCTTCAAGCTGGTGGCTCACTATTGGGGCTGCGAAGACCTGTTCCAAGAATGGCGTTCCCCCGAGGCGACCTTCCAAATCCTGAAGCGACTCAGCGCGGGCCAACCCTGCGACATCACCGGCATCCGCGACTACCAGCATCTGGATGAGGCGGGCGGGATTCAGTGGCCGTTCGTCGAAGGGGTTGAGGGTCGAGGGTTGAGGGTTGAGGGTGAAGAGAAAGACGTTGATGCGCGTCGCGCAGCGACCGTGGTCCCCTCGCCCCCGTCTTCGGGGGAGAGGGCTAGGGTGAGGGGGCTGAACGGTGATGACGCTGCTCGACCCCAGTCAGCCGAAGAAAGAACCCCTCACCCTAACAGCCTGTTGAAAAACGGCTGTCGGGAGGGCGAGGCTCCTGCCGAGCCGCGAGAAACAAGCGACTTTCCTCACGCTCATGGCGCGGCGGGAGCCTCGCCCTCCCTTTTTCAACAGGCTGTTAACCGCGTGGCCGCTTGGTCACGTAGAGGACTCCGGCGGAGACCAACTCGGACGCGAACCAAACGATGCGCAGCAGACCCGCCGCGACGACGGCTTGAGTCGCGCCAATTGCCTGCTGGTCCTTGAGCATCTCGACGAGCAACCATTCACGCACGCCGAGTCCACCCGGCGCGATGAGGATCACGAACCCGCCGACCGTCGAGACGCAGACACTCGCCAACCAGATCGGGAAGAGCGTGATGTCGAACGGCCGGTTTGAAACGGCTTGCAACGTGCAACCCAAGCTAGCCGCATGACACAGCCAACCGAGCGACGTGATGAACGCCCCCTGGACCATGAGGCTTGCCGTGAACGGTGGTGGCACGACGCTGGTCGGATCGCGCGGCAGGGCTTTCCGCCCGACAAACGTAAACAGCCAGGCGCTGAATGGCGTAACGCCGACGGTGGCGACCAGCACGATCATCGGTAGCAACCAGACTTGTTGACGCAGCCCCTGCACGGCGAGCGGCAACTGCTGCCAATAGGCAACGGGCATTGCGACCGGAGCCAGCGCGACAGCGAGCGCCGCACCGGACCACATGAACATCAGCGTCTCGTAGGCGGCGGTCACTCCCGCGAAGACGGGGTTCGCTCCCGCCTCTTTCAACATCGTGCCGCGCATCACCAGTACGAGGGCCTTGCCCGGCAGGTACTTTCCAACGTGACCGACGTAATACGCGCGCGTCGCTTCAAACCAACCGACCTTCTGTTGCATCCGCTTCAACATGGCTCGCCAGAACCAGACGGACGGCATCCAACCGACGAGGTACAGCGCGGCGGCGGGAACCAGCCAGCGCACATCGACATTCAGTCCCGCTTTCGGGCTGGTTCGCCAGAGATCAACAGCCCGCTGCCCCACGAAGTACAGGACGACGATAAACAGCCCCCACTTGAGAAACGGCCAAACACGTAGCCGTCGCGGCGCGGTGCCAGTGTTCGTGAGTGCGGTGTTCGCGGGGCGTTCGTCCATGACGCGGAGACTTCTCGGTGGTATGAGCGTGCGGGTGGTTCACGGACATCTAGCAGTTACGTCGAACCGAGTCAGCCCCGAACTCATGACGCTCGAACCGGAAGAACCTCCGTGCGCTCCCACGCTGTTAGCCCGCATGTCTCACACCGCCGTTTGATCGGCGCGCGGTTTTCGCGGTCGCGCGGGGGCTCACGGCTCGCGGTCACTGCGAGCGTGGTCGGCGGGGGTCTCGGTCTGGAGGCGGATGGATTCGGACGCGGGTCGTGGCAGCGTGACGGTGAGCCGTCAGCTCGTTTCGACGGCGCGCGGCGGCGCGGTGAGTCCCGGTGGCGGGAGCGATTCGGGTGGCGGCAGTGAGCCGAACGGCGGCAGTGATACGAGGCGCGGGGCCCAGTCGCGGAGGTTTTGCCTGACGTGCGCGAAGACCTTCCGGTAGGGGGCAGGCGGAGGCGAGTCGGACCCAGACCTGGTGGACGGTGACGGTGACCGCGGCCCCGATCTTGAGCAGCTTGGTGCGGATCGTGTCGCACCGCGCCGTCGCGAGCGGCGTCCCCTTCAACCCGCGTTCGCGAAGGACGTGCAGCACCGCATAGGCCAGCGTCGAGAACCACAGCCGCAGTGGGTTGGCCCGCAGCGTGCGGCAACTCGTGCGGTCCACGAACAGACAGAGTTGTTGGTCCTTGATGCGGTTCCCCATCTCGCCGCGACCGCAATCGTCCCGTTCAGATATATTTCGCGCGGGACAAAGTGAGACATTTCTGAGCGGTGCGGCGTCAGCCCCCGGTTCTACCAGCGGAGGGCTGACGCCCAAGAATCGGGGGGCTGACGCCGCCCCGTTCAGATGTCTCATCACCGACCGCGCGAGGTATAACTCGCGTGACGCGCGCTCGGTCGCGGCGATATTGGTGACGATAGAAGCGCGGGTTGGCACCCTTCGAGAGATGCTCCGCCTAGCAGCCTGTTGAAAATAGAAGCCTGAAGCGCGAGCGAAGGATTTCTGAGCCTAATTCGTCCGCATTTACGACATCCTTCGCTCGCGCTTCAGGGTTCTATTCCCTTTTTCAACAGGCTGCTAACCGTCACAGGACCGAGCAGATCTTCGCCAGGAAGTCTGCGTTTGTGGGGTACTTGCCGAGAGTCTTGGTGAGCATTTCCATCGCCTCAACCGGACTCAGCGAAATCAGACTTCGACGGAGCCGCGTCACGCTTTCAAGCTCTTCGGGAGTGAACAGCTTTTCGTCGCGTCGTGTTCCCGACTTGCCGATGTCGATCGCCGGCCAGATGCGGCGTTCGGCCAGTTCGCGGCTGAGGACCATTTCCATGTTGCCGGTCCCTTTGAACTCCTGAAAGATCGCGTCGTCCATCCGTCCGCCGGTCTCGATCAGCGCGGTGCCGACCACGGTCAGCGAGCCACCTTCGTCGAACTGACGGGCCATGCCGAACATCTTCTTCGGGATGTCCATCGCCTTCACATCGAGTCCACCCGTGCCGGTGCGGCCGGTGTTGGTCCACTTGTTGAACGCACGGGCCGTACGGGTGATGCTGTCGAGCAACAGGAACACATCGCGTCCCGCTTCGGCCATCCGCTTGGCCTTTTCAAACACGAGTTGGCTGACGCGAACATGGTTCTCAACTTCGCGGTCCAGTGACGACGCGACGACCTCGCCATGCACGTGTCGCCGCATTTCCGTCACTTCTTCGGGCCGCTCGTCGATCAGCAGCACGATGACGTAGCACTCGGAATGGTTTTTGATGACGGCGTTGGCCATCTGTTGCAACAGTACCGTCTTGCCGGTTCGCGGCGGGGCCACAATCAACCCGCGCTGCCCTTTGCCGATGGGCGTGAACAGGTCGATGATCCGCATGCTGATTTCGCTCGGATCGGTTTCCAGCACGAGGCGTTCGGTCGGATGTTCGGGTACCAGGTCGCTGAACACGGCCTTTTGCAGTTGAGATTCCGGTTCGGCGAAGTTCACCGCCTCGACACGCAGCAACGCGAAGTACCGCTCGGCTTCCTTGGGTGGGCGTACCGTACCAGCCACCACGCAGCCGGTGCGTAGGCCGAAACGACGGATCTGACTTGGCGAAATGTAGATGTCGTCGGGGCAGGGGAGGTAGTTGTAGTCCGGGCTGCGCAGGAAGCCGAAGCCATCGGGCAGCACTTCCAGCGTGCCTTCGCCCATCATCATGCCGTCCTGTTTCACGCGCTCCTTCAGGATGAGGTAGATCAGGTCTTGCTTCTTCAGACCGGCCCATTCCTCGCGTGGGATTGCATCGGTCTCGGCTTCCTTCTGTAGCTGAACCAGCGTCATCTGCTGCAATTGAGAGATGTAGTTCGTGCCCTTCTTGATTTCCTCGAAGCGGTTGTTCGTCTCTTTGGTGAAGCCGCGTTCGGTCGATTCCGGCACAGGTGCAGCGTGCTGCACTTGCGGCGGCTCGGCCTTGTTCGACCTGGTGTCCATTTCCATCGGAGTCATTAGTTCATCCTCGGCGAAGCATTGCACTTCACCAGTTCCAAGAATTCAAGACATGGATCAAGCGATCTCGCAGGTCCTGGGGCGATCCGTCGTTCACGATCACGGCATCGGAGAGTCTCAGCTTCCGCTCGGAAGGCCACTGGGCGGCTTCGCGTGCTGAAAGTTCGTTGGCATCCCAGCCACTGCGGGCGAGCAGACGTTGGATTCGAAGGGTGCGAGGAGCGTCAATGTACAGTATCTTGTCGCACCTGTTTCCCCATCCCGCCTCCAGAAGCACTGCGGCATCCAGCACGTAGAAGAGTGTGCTCGCCGGGGCCGCATCAAGCCGAGCTTGAGTCAGACGACCAATGACCGGGAAGACGATGGCTTCCAGCGCTTCCCTCTCAGCCGGGTTGTTGAACACGACCTCGCCAATCGCCCGGCGGTTCGCGCGACCATCGTCCATCAGGATGTTCTTGCCCCAGCGGGCCACCAGATGTTCCTTCACCAATGGAACTTCAAGTGCCTCATGCCCCAGTTTGTCACAGTCGATGATGTTGCCGCCGAGTTCCGACAGACACTGCGCAGCCGTGCTCTTGCCTGCACCGATGGCACCGATCAACCCGAGGGTGGGCGGGGGTGTCACTTCATATCCTCCCCATCAAGCCAGTTCTGTCCGACCGCCACGTCCACCTTCAATGGCACGCTCAAGGTCATCGCCGTTGTCATCTCGTGGCGAACCAGTTGCTCCACATCCGCGATCTCTTCGGTCGGCACTTCAAACACAAGTTCATCGTGAACACTCAGCAGCATCTTCGTACGCAGCTTCTTTGCCTGGAGCACCCGGTACACGTTGAGCATCGCCACCTTCATCAGGTCCGCGGCACTGCCCTGAATCTCCATGTTGATGGCTTCGCGCTCGGCCTGGTTGCGTTGCTCGTACCGGCTGTGCGGGCGGATGGCCGTGG
>JAYSQC010000008.1:0-17716 GCA_043721755.1 Schlesneria sp. | reverse complement strand
ATTCCGACCAGATTGCGGATCATCTGTCGCACGGCGCGACGCCAATAGCCTTCGTCCTCGCGTCCTCCTTGGCCTCCGTTGCGTTCCGCGACTTCCAGGATCGCGCAGAGGAGCTGCACGATGACCACGACCTGCCCCGCTCCCGAACCCGTGCGGTTCGCTTCCGCGTTCAGGAACGAGTAGCGGTGCTGACACGAGGCATCGAAGATCACCAAGTCGTTTTCACGTCCCGCGAGCTTGGCGTAACGCTCCCACGTCTCTCTCTCCCCTTTTTTCACGCACAGCACGAGGCCGCCGAAACCGGCCCACAGGAAAGCCATCGCGAGCGCAAACCCCGAACCGCTCGACTTGCCTTCTCCCGTCTCACCGCTGATGAAGGTGCCATTGAAGGCGTGCATCAGCAGCCACATCGATAGACGGGAAAGCGGCTGTAGTGGACGGGACCTGTCCCAACACTGTTCGGCACTCGGGTTGCTGACGGCGTTATTATCTACGAGAGCGTGGCACGCATTTTGCGCACAGCGTGGCCTGAACTAGAGGCTTGCTGATGGGCACTCCGAGTTCAGGGAAGAGGCGGGACGAGTTATTGTCAGTGGCGGCGAACGCTGCTGCCGGTGCGGAGCCTTCCGCCGAGTCGCCGTCAACGGAGCAACCGACCGCCGAGAAGCGGCTGATCGAGAAGGACATTGTCGGGCTGAAGTACTTCGACCTGCTTCTGCCGCTGTTCCAACGGTTGCATGACGAGGGCTGCCAGCGCGACAAGGCAGGGAACCGCGACCTGCATTACGACCAGTATTTCCTGATGGTGCTGGTGTTCCTCTTCAACCCGATCTGTTCCTCGCTGCGGGCGTTGCAGCAGGCCAGCGAACTGCAGAACGTCCAGAAGAAACTGGGGTGTCAGCGGGCGGCACTGGGGTCGCTGTCAGAGGCCGCCACGATCTTCGACCCCGAGCGACTGGTCGAGATCATCCAAGAGTTGAGCGGCCAGCTTCCGCCATCGCCCCACGGTGCGGGGTCGCGCGACGAGCGGCTGAACGGTCTCGCGGGCACGCTGACTCTGGTCGATGCGACGCTGATCACCGCGATGCCGCGGATCAGGGAGGCGTCGGTGAGGAAGCGCCGGGGCGAGAGCGGCACCGTGAAGTGGCGGTTGCACGCGCATTTCGAGGTGGATCGCCATGTGCCGTCGCGCATCGACGTGACGCCCAACGGCGGCGGCGACTACGACGAACGGGCCGTCCTCCACCGGACCATCGAGTCACCGGCTCTACGTGAAGGACCGGGGCTACGCCAAGTTCAGGCTGTTCAACGACATCGTCGCGGCCGGGTCGAGCTACGTCTGCCGACTGCGCGACAACAGCGTCTACGAGGTCGTCGAAGACCGACCGCTCACCGAGGCGGACCGCGCGGCGAACGTGCTGTCAGACCAGATCGTGCGGTTCGGAAAGTCCGGCAACAAGGCCACCGATCAACCGAACCACACGCTGCGACTGGTCCTCGTGAAGATCAGGCCGCACGTCTCGAAGGGGAAGTACAAAGGCGGCTCATCCGGCGTCGATAGCGACGGCATCCTGCGGATTGCCACGAACCTGCTCGATGTCCCCGCCGAAATCATCGCACTTCTCTATGCCTACCGTTGGACCATCGAGATCTTTTTCCGCCAGTTCAAACATCTGTTGGGCTGCCGCCACTTGCTGAGCCACAACCAGAACGGCATCGAGATTCAAACCTACTGCGCGATCATCGCCTGCCTGGTGATCGCCCTCGGGACGGGCCGCAAGCCCACGAAACGGACGCACGAGATGCTCTGCTTCCCCCTGCTGGGCTGGGCCACGACGGATGAGGTGGAAGCCCATCTGGCGAAACTGAAACTCGCCGACGAACAGGCCGCGAAAAAAATCTGATCGGCCCGCGAAGCTCGATTGCAATCCCGGCAATCCGAGCCGCTTCACGCTGCGCACTCGACAACCCGCAGCCGCTGGCCGTCCACCAAGCTGGCCGTCCACGCCCCCCTTGCCCTCGCAATCAGGCCCGCAGGGTGACTCATTCAACCGCAACCGCTACGACCTTCACCCTGAGCAGCCCGAGTGCCGAACAGTGTTGCAACAGGCCCAATTGATTGATCCGGACAACGGACCCTGCTTTGTTACTTCTTACGTTTGTCGTGAGGGACGACGACTACGCAACTCGCGGTAGCGAAGTTGCCCTCCACGTCCAGCACGTCACAGACAATGGAGTAAACACGACCTGAGCCGGCACCGTTGCGCTCGGCTCTCAGCCAAACGACGCCCAGGTAACAGCCGGCATCCGCGTCATATTCCAAGCCTGCCACCGACACGGGATGTGTAAAGCCGTCGAAACCATCAACATCCCCTGCAGTCGCTCCATCGCCAGTGGCATCATCCGGTTCGCTGCTGCTCACCCGAGCGTTCAAGAGAAGCTCCTCGGGAAACGCACAATTATCGGAAACAGCGATGCAGATTTCCACACGCCGCATATCATGACGGGGCGCCCACAAGGCGATAGGATCGGTGGTGCATACTAATACCGGGGGCGTGGTGTCTCTGACGGTGACCAGAACGTCGTCAATCGAAATACCGCCCTTACCGTCTGTCACGGTTAACGTAACCAACGTGGGACCAAGCGGGAACTGGCCCATTGGGGTAGCGCTGCTGGGGTCATCCAATGTCGCACCGGAGCCGTCAGGAATTGACCACTCGAATTCGAGATCGTCGCCGTCCGGGTCGATGGAGCCGCTCCCGTCGAGTTGAACCGAAGTCAGAGGTGCCCAGCATTCGACGGCATTGTCTTGTCCGGCGTCAGCGACCGGTGGGGCGTTGGACGTGATCACCACGGCGCTGTCAAGCCGGAATTGTATAAACTGGTAGCCAGGCAATCCGAAATGCAGTGGTGATTGCTGGATAAAGTTATTCTGCCCCAGTAAGTCGGCGATATCCAATGTAAGTGGCAGGCTGTCACTCGAAATACCATCCCCATTGTCGTTATAGAGGGTGAGACCGATTCGTGTCTGTCCATCTGCGGTTGGCATCACCAAGTCGCCATTCACGTGGAAATCATTACGTGGCGTAGCTACAATTCCTTCAACGTCGTTAGCCGTGGTGAAAACGAAGACGTTGTACGATGATGTTCCGATGACAGCGCCGCCAACGTTGATCTGGAATCCATTGGATAGTACTTGTGGATACTTGCCAAATGTCGCGCTGCCCACAGTGTCTGCAACCGACAAGTCATAACTTAACGACGCACTGACAGGATCGCCAACCGCTGCCGAGACTCCAAACGGCACCCCTGCAACACTGGTGACGCGCCCGGTGAATTCAATGGTTGTGGTCTGTGCTTGCGCACCCTCAATGCTGTATAGCAGCACAGTCCACACAGAGGTCAACGCGATATACTTCATCATCGTCAATTCTTCCAATCAAAGTAATAGGGACAGCACGGGTTAAGAGACCTGCTCACTTTTGTGCGGGATATTTACGACTCGCGGATGAATCGCATGAGCATCACTCGATTTCCTGGTTGCATGGAGTCACAAAAAGACCACTCCAGTAAGCAGTGCTAAATCGGCGCTCAATTTGTCCGGAGAAATCTGTTGTCAAAGAGAGATTTTCCGTCTTCAGCAAGAGGGCATGTTGCGTAAGCCATACAGTGTGAGTGGCTTACGTTCGCAAAGTATTTCTGGCCGATTTCAGTGGAATCCGCCATCCGCAGCCTCTTCGGTCTGAGTGCCGGAAGGAAAGAGCTTCGAGATTCAGTCAGGGCCTCCGCATCTAAAGTTGATGGCGTAATGAATGCAGTGTCCGTCGATTCGTCAAGTGCCGGAAAGTTTTCGGTGCGAGGAGGCTTGGGAATTGACGGAGCGACGCGATGGGGACGAAGAGTGGATTGCAAGTTTTGACGGACAGCTTTGCAACTTTGACAGACCCGCGAATCAAGCGGACGCGGTGGCACAAGCTGGTCGATCTTGTGACGATCGCGGTCTGCGGTGCGATTTGCGAATGCAACTCGTGGGAGGACCTCCCTCGATCTGGTCGGGCGAAGCGCAACTGGCTGGAAGGGTTCCTAGAGTTGCCGCAGGGCATCCCTTCAGCGGACACGTTTGCTCGGGTCTTTCAACGGTTGAAGCCGGACGAGTTTCTGCAATGTTTATCGTCGGTGGTGGCCGTACTGCGTCGCCCGGAGTCTCAAGAGGTCGTGGCGATTGACGGGCAGACATTACGCGGTTCAGGCGACGATCAAACAGGGCGGCATCCGCTGCATCTCGTGCGGGCGTGGGCCACGACCAACCGATTGGTTCTGGGCCAGCAGGCGTGCGCCGAGAAGTCGAACGAGATCACCGCCATTCCACAGTTATTAAAGGTGATCGATATCGCAGGAGCCATCGTCACGATTGATGCGATGGGCTGTCAGACCGAGATCGCCGACGGCATCATCGAACGCGGAGCAGACTACGTTCTGGCCGTGAAAGACAACCAGCCCAAACTGCACGCCGAGATTCGCAATGCCTTCGAGCAGGCGCTGGAACGGGCCACGTCCGGGTTGAAGCCAACATTTATCGAGCACGTCGAGCGTCAACAGAAACGGGGCCGCACCGAGGAACGCCGCGATTATCTGTTGCCACTTCCGAACGGCTCGTCCACGTTTGGCCGCTGGCGCGCCGCGAAGACCATCGGCATGGTCATCCGTCGTCGCACGATCCAAGGCTGCGAGCAAATCGAAGTGCATTATTACCTGAGCAGCCTGCCACTCGGAGTGAAACGCTTCGCCCGCGCCGCACGTGGCCACTGGGGCATCGAGAACCGCCTGCACTGGACCCTCGATGTCGTTTTTGCACAAGACGCCAGCCGAATCCGCAAAGACTCCAGCCCCGAAATCGCCTCCATGCTCCGACAACTGGCGCTGCTGATTCTCCAACAGGACACTCGGTTATCGGGAAGCCTCCGCTCCAAAAGAAAGCAAGCCGGCTGGAACGACACCTACCTCGAATCGCTCCTCGCTCAAATTACCGACAAATAAGATGCGGAGGCCCTGCCATTCCGATCCATCGGGATATTCGCCTGACTGGCGATGATGCCGCCGGATGTGTGGCTCACTTCGTCGCCCGGTTCACCGACGGACGGCTTCAATGGGTGAAACGCTTGGAGCAGCTTTCCCAAGAGGAGCAAGAATACTTCGTCGTGGTGGAAGGATGACGAGCGGAACTGACATCACCGAGATTACCCCGCCGACGCCCAAGAGGGGCTATCCAGGGAGCGACGACTGAAACGCTCACAGCCCCAAGGTCAAGTCGTGCAGGTCTTGAACGATCCGTCCCTGACCGGTGATGTACTCACGGATGTTGTCCGGAATGTCGGGTGCGAGGGAGACTCGCTCAATGCGCCATGTGGTGTATTCAGGAAACTGGCTGAGGAAGCGTTCGATGTGCCCATCAAATACGGTCATGTCGCTGATGAGCTTTTCGGGTGAGCGTTTGCACGAGCCGAAGCGAATGATTTGATCGGTGCCATTGAGCGCCACCAGATCGATCTCGGTGTCGCCGCGATCCCAATACCCCTTGATGCGCTCCGTCAACGGAAAGTCCCCGATTCCCTTGCGGCTCCGCTCTTCGTAGAGCTGTCCGACCAGCTTCTCGAACATGCCACCTTCGACATCGAACAGTCTTTGATTGGCGGTCGTCACCAAGTCATCGACGGGTCGAAAGTTCAACGCGGCGACCGGGCTGGCCAAAGCTGCCAGCCACGATTGCAGGAAATTGTCGGCAAGGTAGTACCGGGTCCGGCGGGCGGTGGGCTTCGCAAAGATGGGGAGCCGCTTTTCAATCAGGCGATAGCGGTCCACCAGTGTGGTCAGGTATCCGCCAACTTGTTCTGACCGATCGCCACTGACTTGCCGGACATGTTCTTGCAAGTCCGCGTGCATACATCCATCGTGCCGCGCGATGAATTTCAGTACCACGTCATAGCGACCGCGCAGTTCTTTCAGAAACCAGTTCTCAGCCTCGGTTCGCAAGGGTGAAGAGCTTTCAAAAAACATGCGTCTCAACAAGACAAGTCGATCCGCTCCGAGGACACCTTGTTCATAGCAATCGCGGTAGAACTTTGGGACGCCTTCAAACAATGTCCACAGAAAGAGCAATCGTTCGGGTGCGGTGTCGGCGTGTTCGCGAAGCATGGCCAGTACCGACGCGATGTCGAGATGCGAAAGGTCAATCTCGTCCGTGATGCGGTTGAAGAGCGGGGCGGACCGATCTTCGAGGAGTGCGGTCATTTCAGTGTGGACGGAGCCGAGGACGATGAGACCTCCCGGCACCCGATCCGCCTGCGATGAGAGCGTGTCAATCTCCGCCTGAAGTGAAGAGCAAAACGGTTGCAGATGGGCTCGATTGAAGTATTGAAATTCGTCAAGTGCGACCACGTAACCTGCCCGAGCCATTGTTCCAATCAGTCGGGCAAATTCCGCGAGCGTCTTCGGGCGGGGAAACTGTTCCGCCGGAGCGTCGAAGCTCTCCAAGGCATCGTTGACGGCGGAAAGGACTCCGGCGGGAGCTGAATCGGGGATTTGAACGTAGAAAATGGGGTGTCCCCCCGCACTCTGGATGGCCTGCTGAATCAACGTGGTCTTGCCGATCCGCCGACGGCCGGTCATTTTGGCGAAAAACCAACGATTCCGGCCTAAGATCTGGGCCGTCGCCCTGAGTTCGTCAGTCCTGCCGTAAAATCCCCAAGTCATGCCAATTCCCGCTAAGGTAAAACTTTTTGCGTTACTCAACACTACGCCGTAATCCGTTGCTACGCAATGAGAAATATCGCTCGCATGTGACGACAGATAGGGCTTTGACAAGTGGTTTCAGACAGCGAATGAGGACGTGGGATGATCAACCGACATTGCAAACCCAAGTGGGGAATTCGCGTAAACGGCCGGGCACTCAACGAGTCTGGGAGCGGTCGGTTTCTTGAGAAAGCCTCAACAATTGGCTCGTTGCTTGGGCGGGTGAATTTGGTTGCGGTGAAACGTAGAACCAATTGCCAATGAGGATGGTATGCAGACGCCGCACGACAGTTCCCATCACCACCATGTTCGCCTTGATGCGGCAGGGCGTGTGGTCATTCCGGCAGAGCTTCGGCGTCGGTGGCAGATCGACAAGGGAGATACGTTGCTCCTCGTTGAGGAACCGACCGGTGTCCGTCTGCAAACGATGGCACAGTTGATTCAGGAAAGTCAGGCGTATTTCCGGCAGTTCATCCCGCCGGGAGTCAGCCTGGTGGACGAGTTGCTCGCCGAACGGCGGGCTGATGCCGCGCGTGAGTAGTTGCGTCCTCGACGCCTCAGCACTGCTCGCGGTCATCGGTTGTGAAACCGGCTGGGAGCGCGTCGTCGAACATCTTCCAAACGCCCTGATCTGCTCGGTCAATCTATCCGAAGTCGCCGCCAAACTTGCCGAGCGGGAAGGTCTGACGATTGATGACATTCATCTCCGTCTGTCGCAGTACGAACTGCGAGTGATCCCGTTCGACGAACGCCTCGCCTACGCAGCGGCGGCGTTGCGCCCCCAAGACTCGACAAGCGGGCCTCTCCCTCGGCGACCGCGCCTGCCTCGCCACCGCAGCGGCCTGCGACCTCCCAGCCCTGACCGCTGAACGAGCATGGGGACCACTCGATCTTGGCATCAAGGTGAGTGTGATTCGCTAAACAAGAATGACGCTGCTGAAAACCCTTTCACTCCCCGGACAGGCACGCGGCGGTTTCCCGCCGACGCCCAAGAGCGTCTATCCAGGGAGCGAGGAAGTGCTTCGTATATTTCTCACAAATGGAACAGGGACTTCTATGGAACGGATTTCACCATGAAAACGACAATGCTCGCTTTGCGACCGCTCAAGCCCCATGCCCATTTCTATTCCGCCTGAATCGCTTTGCTTGGCCCAGACCAGAATCGGCTGGCACAAAACAAGCATACAATAACTTCAACTAGCGCAATCACGACCGGCATCGCGAATGAAGACGATTGCGATTCAAAAAGAGGGCGAAGGAAGAACGTCGATGCAAGGATGGCCCACCCTATGGGACGAATAATTTTCCATTCGGACGACAGCGAGGCGAACGATATATTTACGATCCCCACAATGATCAGCGCGATCAAGCCTGCGACATTCCGCTCCTGCCAGTTCGGGGCGGAAAGGTATTGTGTGGGGACCACAAAGTAAAGCAGGCATACAAAAGAAACAGCCGATGCCATCAAGGGTTCGATAATCTTCACTGAATTGGCCTTGAACCGAATTGCGAACATGATACCAACAAACAGCAGAGAGCTTGCCGCGAGCGTGGGAATATTCGACAAATCGTCAGCCACTTCTGGTGGAAAACCTGCCACCAAAAGCCAGACATAGCCAACCCCATTTGCACCTGCCAGAATCGCAAGAATCAGAAGTGCCCTCGCAATGATCTGCGTGTGGTCTGCCACGTCATCTCGGGTACGGCTGCGCTCCCAGAGCTTCGCCTCCTTTTCCCACCGAGAATAGTTGCCCTTTCGGACATGTGGCAATGGATGATTCCCGAGCCATGCCGCCAAATCTTCTTCCAATTGTTTCGCGGTGGCGTACCGCTCTGCGCGGTCGTATGCAAGACATCTTCTGCATATCAGTGTCAAATCCGAGTTACCCAAATCGATTTCTTTCAGCCACACCTGCCATTCACTTTTTGACAATCCGGCAGCAGGCTTCGGATGTTGCCCTGTATGGACGAAATACAGTATCCCACCGAGGGCGAAAATGTCTCGGTAGGTCATCGAGAGATGCTGTTCACTACGGGGTGATGGGTCGGAGTACCCGCATGATGCGCCCAAAGGCGCTCCCCCGTGGCTTCCTGCGAAGCCGAAGTCGATCAACTTGATTGTGTCCTTTGTCGGCTCTGAGCCGCTCACGAGGATATTGTCAGGCTTGAGGTCTCCGTGAGCGATTCCGCTGTCATGACAAAACTGAACGGCGTTCGCGATTGCCGATACCGCAATGGCGGCTGTCTTGCTGGAGTGAGATGAGTTCTTTTCGGATGTCCACTCATGAAGTGTAATTCCGGGCACCTCCTCCATCGCAACATATGGAAACTCTCCTTCTTCAGTCTTGAGATAGCCTGCGTCAAAAACATTGACGATATTCGGATGGCGGAGATTGAAGACCGTTTGCAGCTCACGCAATGCCAGAGCTGGGCGGAGATTGGCGGCTCCCCCTTGAATGGTGAGCAACTTGATTACCGACGTGCGTTCTGCGAAACGAGATTTGCAGATCCATATTTCGGAAGTACCTCCTTTTCCCTTCATGGGAGGGATCGGCAAGTATCCGGACAAGACATCGTCATGCTGAACTTGCAGCCACAGTTTCTCGTGAGGCACGCTCCTGAGCTCGTCTTCTCGACGCTCCATTTCCTCTTCGTGCTCAAACCCTTTGAGCAGTGCCTTCGCATGTTGCTTCTCTTCAAGTGTTGCATATCGCTCTTCGACGATTTTCTCTCGTTCTCGGCGTACTTCGGCAATTCGCCCGAATGACATATCCAGCGTTACCGGATTCACTTCGACGAGTTTGCTGATTTCGCTGCGGATTTCAGATTCGCGCTTCGATAGGCAATCGCTTTCGGCGGTCATGATTCTGATTCTCTCGTGATGAGGGGATTACTGAGGATCGTTTGCGAAAATGGTTGCGAACGCTTGAACGCGAAGAGCCTTGACCCGCTTAGGCGGTTGTTGAAGCAATTGCGCGATCTCTTCGTCTGTACAACCGACGAAATCTGAAAGTTCGTAGACCAATCCTGCGTTTGGATGAGCAGCACTGAACGTCTCCCAAAGCTGCAAGCGCGAAAGGGTTGGCTCTGGGAATTGCTCTGCCAAATAGACAGTGGTTGGCGAGTTCATTGAGAATGTCGGCCTTTCGGCTTTGTTCTGAGGGCGAGGTTGCTGGAGTGACGCTTCGGCTCGCCACCGGATTTGCTGCCGAATTGCTCGGGCACACAATCTAAGGAACATCAACAAAGCACTCTGTTCCATAGGTTCTGGACCGCACAGTTGTGAATGAAGATCGTCATAAAGCTGCTCATTCGATCGGCTGCCTCCATTGGCGACGATGTCCGACAGCGCGGCGGCAACGATGTCTGCGGCGTGATCATCGGGCGGTGCGTCGCCCAGATAAGCACGGAATGTGAATCTTCCGCCTACATCCATGAATTCGTCTGGGACAACACATGGCAACGTGGGAGCGGATATGGACGTGAACTCGATGATCGGTTGGGATTCTGCCTGAATGGACATGGAACTGCTCCTTGAAGCAAAGGAATGTTGTGCTGTCTCAACCAAGAGACAGTCATGCGTCCGTGCAATGGTTGAAAAGTAGAGGTTGCAAAGAATCAGGCAGCTTCGTCGTCATCCTGATCATCCAGGCCCGTGAGCCACGGTGTCAGGCCATCGACGGCGGGCCACATTAGGCTGCCGTAGCAAACGATCTTTCGAATCAGGTCGTCGATATCGCGACACAACTGCCAACGAGAGTCCTCGGTCAGTCTTCCATTGGGGAAGTAAACTGGATATCGGCGCTTTGCAGGCGGGTATTGTTGCATCAGCCGCAAATAACCGACCGTGAACCGCTGCAAGAATTGAGAGAATGCCTTGTCACCGACTGCTTCGTAAAGGTCGGACTCATAATGATCAGTAAGGATGTCCCAATCATCCTGTAGTCGTGCGGCTTCCAACACTACAAGGAGACACAACTCATGCTCCGAGAGCTTTGGCGGAAGTGGTGTGCGGTTTGTTCGCGTGGTGGTTACACGGTCCAACCAAGTGGTGACTTGAAGTGCGGCCGCAATTCCGGTCATCGACCAGCGAAAGTGGTCTGGAGCGGGGAGCGCGGAATTGTGTGTTGCCGCCCACTGGCCAAGAACGCCGATACTCGCGCTGAAATGATTTCGAAGCCTGCTCGCCTGCGAAATGCTAATGCCGAGTCTCTCGGAAAGATCGGCAAGCGAAAGATCGTCCAACTTCCATAGAGTGACAATCTGTGAAATCCAATCGCGGGCGGCTGCTTCGCGAAATGCTTCGCAAATGTCTGCCCGGCGGTGCTTCTTGGGTTCGTCGAGCCAAGCATCAATTGCCCGGCATTTCCGAGACTCAGCGTGAACCGGAGACTCGGTGGGGGCGACTCGCAAACGGCAGAAAACGGGAAACGTGAGCGTTGTCATCGGCGGACTCCTGAAGGGGTTGTCAGTCGGCCCTCATTATCGTCGAAGCGTGTTTTTGGTTATTTGCGTAGCACGCAAAACTCCGCATCTCTCGTCAGCGTAATGCGATATGACCGTTTTGTCTGGCGGTTGCGATGTCATCGCGACTGTCCAGACGACCAGTTGCGAACCTCATCGGCGAGCGAAGGGCAGATTTCGACGGATTTCGCTTTCAAGACATGTAGCTGTTGGCGAAAGACCGCCAGCGCCACTTCGCTGACCTCTGGTCCTTTCGGTAGGCCTGACTGCTGAAACACTTCATTGCCAGCCCGGATTATTTTCGCCCGGTCATCAGCGGTGAGTCGCTTCTCGTCAACTTTTTCCCAGAGCCACGCGACAAAGTTGCTGATTTCGGTGTTGAGGGGATGCTGATGGAACTTCATACCACTCTACACTATATGAGTCTGCTGCGATTGTCACGTACAATACACTGGTGCAACGCAACAGGCCTTCGCTAGATGTCACCGGTGTATTTACTCGCGTGCCACGCAATCAGCCGACATGGCTCATGTAAAATACGTGCGTCAGGCAGCGGCGTACTGAACATGGTTGATGACCATCATTGGTGGTCGCATATATCGTGGCTGCTGTGCCATCATGAATGTGCTTCAGGTAGTCACACGTGAGGCGACTCAGCGAGCGTGGACATCTCTTGCGTGCAACGCAATCAGGCGTGCTGACATACTGAGATATAACACGTCCGACAGGCACGGGCCAGGTGAGTGAAACGTGCATACACCATGTTGCCGCTCGTCCTGTTGTGTGAATAAGGCGCTTCAATGTTCACGCGGAATTCCGGTGCATCTGCGTGTGCAAAGCTCTTCAAGCACCATTCTTGGTCTTACGAAGGAGTTATGAAATGAGGAAACAGGCTTTGAATGTCGTGGTGGTGGGATGCTTGTTGGCATCGGGAGTCGTGGGATGTGGGCCGGAAGTAGTGGCGGTGATCGCGGTGGCTGGCGGTATGGCGACTGCGATTGCACCGGTGGTTGGAGTCATCTGGCTCTGCAAGAACATCGAGAATGTCTCGATGGATACGGAGAAGAAGAAGCTCGAAATCCAAGGGATTCATGACGGGCGACGTGAAGTTCAAGAGGTGGACCTCTCGGACGATGAAGTTCAGCAGATCCAGCGAACGGGGAAGGTTCGCTTGGGCGACAACGTGTATCGCGTTCACTGACGATGACCTGTGATCGTTAAGTTGGCGGGATGTTGTCCCCGCCCGGATATCGAGGTGCTGAGCGTGACGGTTGCCATGTGGCCGCCACTGCTCTGGAGAGTTGGCCGACGCGCGTGTGCTGCGTTCCGGTAACGAGTTGCCCGATCATGTGATGTTCCGAGGGGCGGTTGCCTCTTGGGGCATCCGTGGTCAGTGTGTCTGTGTTAGTTGGCCCCCATAACGTTTTAGAGGAGTTCTATTATGTCGATGACTTCCGGGCTGAATGGTTGGGATGTATCGAAGGTGAGTCGGAACAAGTCGGTGATGATGTCCCTCGGGGTTGCTGCCGGGGTGATCTTGGCGGTGATCATCCGGATTGCCTTGTCGGGTAGCGGGAGTGCGTTCGCTCCGGCATCTGCGGCGGTGCGGGTGGAGAGTGCGACGGAGGTGGTGCATCGGCATCTGGCTTGGGCAGATCGGGAGAGTACGGTCGGTCTCAATCCTTATCTCAACGAAGTCCACGAGTTCTTTGATAAGGCTCAGGGGCGGAGTCGGTCGTTCGCAATTGAAGCGTTGGGGTGGGATAGCAAATGGAAGTTGACCACCGATTTCTTTACCGGCAACGGCGATCACGCGACGTTTCTGCGGGAGCGGTTTGAGGCCAATCTGTTCAGTCCTCAGGAGCTTGAGCAGTTGATGGAGCGGATGATTGGCTCGTATCTGCGACGGCTTGGGGACATCGAGTCACAGATGCTCGTGGGGATGGAAACCGATCTGGTGGCGCTGCCCTCGACCGGCGTGGCAGTCGAGATTGACCGCGAGGCATTGAATCAAGCTCTGCGGGCAGCTCTCGAAACGTCGGCCCAAGCGGCGGCAGGGGAATTTCGGGGGATGATCGCTCAGGAGATCGTCGCGTTTGTGGCGGGTGAGATTCTGGCTCATGTCGCCACGCAACTGGCTGCGTCTGCTGGAATCCTGAGTGTGGGAGCCGCGTCGGGGTGGCAGACGTTTGGGATTGGAATCGTCGTTGGGCTGATTGCGGATGCCATCATCAGCGAAATCTATAACGAAGCGTTCGACCCGGCCGGTCAGCTTGCGGGGAAGGTCAACGAGAACCTCAACGAGATGGAGCGACTCATCCTCGAAGGGAGCCAGCAAGCTCCCGGCATGAAGGTTCGATTGCAGGATTATTCCAATCGTCGCAACGCGGCGCGACGGCAGGCCATCGAGCAGGTCGTGCTGACCAATATGGCACTTTGATTCCGTCTTAATCTCAAACTCAAAAAGAGAAGCGGGGGCTTTCGATGAAGATCATGCAAGTGGTGGCGGTCGTCATGGCCGTGTTGTGGGGACATGTCGCATCGGCGGGTGTCACGTCCAAGGTGGTGCAGGAATCAGTGGAGTTCATGGCTTTGAAATTCGGGAAGGAAGTTGCGGTCGAAGGGATCGACCGCCTTTCCAAACGAATGTCGCAACTGGCAATTCATCATGGGGACGAGGTCGTTTCAGCGGCCTTTCGGAAGGTCGGCCCGGTGGCTGGTCGAGTGGCTCAAGAGGCCGCCGAAAATGGTGGTGTCGCGCTGCGTCTGCTCGGCAAGTATGGCGATGACGCCGTGGAGCTTGCCGTGAAGCCTCGGTCTCTGAAGCTGATTGCTCAGTACGGGGACGATGCGGCGGAGTCGTTGGTGCGACACGGGACGGTCGGCGAAGGACTCGTCGAGACGTTTGCGGAGTCCGGGGCGAAGGCACTGGCTCAGGTCACGCCGCAGAACGGCCGACGCCTCGCGATGCTGGCTTCGGACAAGACGTTGCAGAAGTCCGTGATGGATGTCATCGCCAAGTACGGTGATCCGGCATGTGAGTTCCTGTGGCGCAACAAATTTGCGATCGCAACCGGTGCCACGATGGCCACGTTTCTGGCGAACCCCGAACCGTTCTTGAACGGGACCGTGCAACTGACGGAGATCGTCGCTGATTCCGCCATTCGACCACTGGCTGAAGAAGCGGGACGCCACTACGGCGGAACGATCTTGTTGTTCGGGGGAATGCTGGCCGTTGCCGCGTTCGTCTACTTCCAGTTTTTTGACCGGAATGGCAGCCGAGCAGTGTTTATCGGCAAGCAGTTGCAACAGGAAGTTCGGAAGCGGTTCTTCCGCAATGATCCCCTGCCGTGAGTGGTGACTCACGAAGCAGAACCCATGTGCAACTCAATCAAATACGCAGCCGGTGCCTCAACGGCATCGGCTGCGGAATGGGTTGCCATACTTGTTCGATCATTTCATCAGGAGATTCGGCCATGCCCCAAACGATGCCACGCGCCGAGCGAACTGAGGATGTTGCTCAGTTTGAGCGAATGGAGTTTATGACGCTCGATCAACTGCATGTGAGGCCGCAGGTACGGAAGGAGTTTGATGAGGAGTCATTGCAAGGGCTGGCAATGAGTCTGAAGGAAGTCGGCCAGTTGCAACCGATTCGCGTGAGATTGGAAGAGGAGAAGCATGTCATTGTCGATGGGGAAAGGCGTTTTCGTGCGGCGAAGCTGGCAGGATTCAAAGGACTGAACGCCGTTGTCGAAAGCCGAGTATTGAAAGAGGGAGACATCCTCCTTCAGAGCCTCATTTCCAATATCCAGCGGGAGGATTTGAAGCCCCTTGAGAAAGCGGAAGGGTTCTCGAAGCTGATGGTCGCGACCGGTTGGAGTGCCAGTGAATTGGCTTTGAAGTCGGGAGTGTCGAATGGAACGATCACTCGATCATTGGCGTTACTGACGCTTCCAGAGTCGATTCGGGAGTGCGTTGCCTGTGGATCAATAAACGCGAGTGCAGCCTACGAACTTTCTCGTGTTGAGGATGCGGGCGAGCAGCAGGAGTTGGCAAGCAAGCTTGCCGCCGGGCAGCTAACTCGAGACGGTCTGGCGGGCAAGATCAAAGCTCTGGCGAAGAGTCCCGCGAAGGGCAGCACGAAAGGCCCGAGTGTGGCCACCGGTCGAGCCACGGCTCTGTTGGGGGAAGGGCGGACCGTCACGGTTGTCGGTCGTTCACTGAGCCTGGAAGGCTTTATCGAAATCCTCGAAGAACTGCTGGCGAAGGCTCGTAAATCAAGACCTACAGGAATTGAGCTTGGGACGTTCCTAGCGTTACTGAAGGACCAGAGTCGAACTGCTTGAATTCGTCTGACGGCATGAACTTATCGGCCTAAGAGGACTCGTGTTTATTCACCATCTCGTTGCAGGGAACCATCGCCATGAAAGCCCCTGATCGTTTTTTCTCGCTGGTTGTCCCGTTGTTCATGCTGGGGCTGGTGGTCTATCACGCGAGTCTGTTTGGGACGCGCTGGGAGTTCGGTCGCTACTTCATGCCGCGCACGCTGGTCGATGCAAGTGGGTTCGCACGGCCCGATGGGACGCCGCTCGATTCGTTCACGTTGATGGTGGTCCGTTCCGGGATCGAAGAAGAGGCCGAGCTGTTCATGTGCGGGGTCTTGGCGGTGGTGCTGACGATGTTGGCCCTCGTCGTTCGCCAAGGAGTTGTGATTCGGAAGCGGCTCGCAGCCAGTCGCGCCGAATTCGATCAGTGGGAGTCGCAACGCGGTCGCTGCCATGCAGAGCGATGCGATCCGCGTTGATTCAATGCCATTGAAGCACGTTGCACTCCAAGACGGAGATCGCAGATTTCGAGCGGCTGGGATTGGCCCTTGTTCATTCGCACCGGGTTCACCGGTTTTGATCGAGAAGGGCCTGCCGTGGATGTGCCGCTGCCGTATGTCGTGTCTGCTGTCTTGACGTTTGCGGCTCTGTTGCTGCTGGTGATCGCGGCACTCTCCAAGCAACGTCGCACGGCAGGGCCGAGTGATCCGCTGGAGACGACGCTGTTCAATTGGACTCCGCACGACCCGTTCTCGGTGAGGTCATTGCTCAACGGCGGAATTTTCATCGCTGGAATTGTTGGCTCCGGTAAAACCAGCTCGTCCGGAAAGCTGATTGGCACAAGTATCGTCCGTTATACGGATGGGACAGTCCCGAAGAGTGGTGGACTGATCCTTGCAGCCAAGCCAGAAGATTTAACGATGTGGCAGGATATCTTCGCCGCAGCGGGGCGAAGCAAAGACCTGCGAGTCTTCTCGCCGTCCGAGCCATTGAGGATGAACTTCCTCGACTATGAGATGCGGCATGGCGGGCATACTCGCAATATCACGAAGTGCATCCTCACAATCGGGGAATCGCTGCGGTCGAGTGATGCCGGCGGCGGGTCGGACCAAGACCCGTTCTGGCGACAACAGTCGGAACGAATGATTTACAACGCTGTCGAAATCGTGAAACACGCGACGGGCAAAGTATCGGCTCCTGACCTGCAACGATTCATTATCGGTGCCGCTCAGAACGCGGAGCAACTGACAAGCGATGCGTGGCGAGCAAGCTTTCACTGCCAGTGCTTGGAAGCCGCTCACAACGCCACGAAGTCACCTGTCGATTCGCACGATGTCGCGATGGCTACCGACTATTGGCTCGGTGAGATGCCACTTCTAGCGGATCGGACCAGAAGCAGCATTCTGGCTTCCGTAATGGGGTTGCTGCACGTCTTCAATACGGGTGTCGTGCGAGAGTTGGTCTCCACCACAACGAACATCACGCCCGATGACATGTTCAACGGGACGTTTGTACTCGTCAACATGTCGCCGACGGAATGGGGCGATATCGGCAGCTTCATCTGTGCCGGTTGGAAATATCTCACGCAACGCCGTGTGCTGCGCCGTGAGGCCAAACCGAGTGACTGCATCAACGTGATTTGGGCAGACGAAGCACAACAGCATGTCAATTCGTTTGATGCTCAGTACCTGGCCCAATGCCGGTCGCACCTCGGCTGCATGGTCTATATCGCTCATGGCCTGCCAGACTTTTATGCCGCCCTCAAAGGGGAAACCGGCAAGCAGCAGACGCACGCACTGCTCGCCAACTTCACTCACACCATTTTGCACGCCGTCGATACTGAAACCGCCGAGTGGGCGGCGAGAAAACTCGGCAAGCGGCGAGAGACACTGTTCGGCGGATCATCGGCTCCAACGGGCGACATCTGTGACGACCTGTTCGGACAGAGTCGGCTCACCGGCTCATTTTCAGAACACTACGAAAATATCATGCAGGAAAACGTTTTCATGAACGGTCTTCGCACGGGCGGCAAGGCGAACGGTCTCGCCTGCGATGCCATCGTCATCAAGTCGGGACTGCCGTTCTCAACTGGCGAGAACTGGATTCATCGAACCTTTCTTCAGGAGTAATCATGTCTC
>JAYSQC010000007.1:0-14726 GCA_043721755.1 Schlesneria sp. | reverse complement strand
CCGGGTGCCGTCAGGCCCCGGTCGTTTCGCCAATGAAATCCGGGGCCTGACGGCACCCGGCTCACCAAAACCAAACAGACAAAATCACGACCGTGATTGATGCGATGTTCCCAGTCAACGCGGTTCCATGCGGGGCGGAACGGTGTGTACCATCTCGCACTTGGTTCCCGCCTTTGTCCTTCCCCGCTTTGAGGACTCACCCCATGCGACGATTTGTGCCTGCCTTGATGAGTGGCCGTGATGCCGTTTCAGGACGAGTGATCTGCTCCCCACCAACCCGCCGCGTGAGCAAGGATGAGTGCAATCATTGGCAGGAGAGGCCAACGCCTTTGCTCATGGCTCTGCTCGCACTCTTCAACTCGTCTTGGCCCTCGTTCTGGCTCACGCGGCGGGTTGGTGTGGGGATGTGGATGCTGTGCGTCTCGTCGCTGGCTTCAGCGCAGATTTCGTATCCGATGCTGATGAGTCTCAAGCCGGTGGCCGTTCAAGTCGGGACGAGTGCCGAGTGCGAGGTGCAATCTCGGTACACGATGCTTGGTGCGTATCAGGTGGTTGTCAGCGGGACGGGTGTGACGGGCGAGGTTGTTCCCAATGAGATGCCCAAGGAGGGAACGCCGCCGCTCAAGCCGGGTGAGAAGCCGAAGGAGTTGCTCAAGCTGAAGCTCAAGCTCACGGTGGCGGCCGATGCGCTGCCGGGTGTGCGTGAATTTCGGATTGCGACCCCGAATGGAGCGAGCACCATCGGGCAGCTTGTTGTGGTGCGAGACCCCGTCGTCGTGGAGGCGGCTGACAACAACACGGCCGACAAGGCGCAGGCCGTCACGCTACCGGCGACGCTGTGCGGCGCGATCGAGAAGGTCGAGGACTTTGATTACTGGAAGTTCACCGTCGAGGCGGGGCAATCGGTCCTCTTCCACGTCCGCTGCCAGCGGTTGCAGGACAAGATTCACGACCTGCAAGCTCACGCCGATCCGATCCTCACGCTGCGCGACACGAAGGGAGCGGTCCTCGCGATGGCCGACAACGAGCTGTTTGCCGATCCGCTGCTCGTCCATCGCTTCGAGCAGGCGGGCGAATACCTCCTCGAAGTGCGCGACGTGCGTTATCACGGCAACGTCTATTGGGAGTACTGCATCGAGGCGAACTCGCGCCCGTTTGTGACCGGTTCATTCCCCAAGGCCGTCGCGCCGGGAGTCGACACGCCGCTCGAACTGAGCGGGGCGCTGCTCCCTGCCGAACCGAAAGTCGCTTTTAAGATGCCCGCTGAGACGCCGCTCGGTTCGACGTTCGTTCCCGTCACGCTGGGAGATCAGACCACGAATCCCGTGCCGCTCTACGTGACGAACCTCCCGCTCACGAACGAGGCGGCGGGCGACAATAACTCGCCGATGACAGCGGCCACCGTCGAAGTCCCGAACGTCATCAGCGGTCGCATCGAAGCGGAGGCCGATCTCGACTGCTATTCGTTCGTCGCCAAGAAAGGCGAGAAGTTCACGTTTGAAGTCATCGCGCGGCGGCAGATGTCGAAGCTCGATTCGTTCCTACGCATCCTCAACGACAAAGGGGCCGCCCTGCGCGAGGACGATGACGGCCGCTTCGGTCGGCTGACTCACGCCGACACTTGGCTCGAAGGTTGGGAAGCACCGGCCGACGGCACGTTCACGGTCGAGATTCGCGATGTCCACCTGCGCGGCGGGCCGGGGTTCGAGTACGCCCTGCAAATCACGCGCACCATGCCGTACTTCGAGCTTCAGATCGACACCGACAAGACACCGCTCACACCCGGAATGCACGGCCAGATTTTCGTGAGAGCCATTCGCAAGCACGGCTTCACGGGCGAAGTGCAACTCCACATCGACGGCCTGCCGCCGAATATCACGGCGACCTGCGGACGGATTCTCGCGGGGAAGGGCCTCGACGGCTGCATCGTCCTCGCCGCGACTCCCGATGCCGGGCTGCTCGCTTCGGACGTGCGCCTCTACGGCACCGCATCGCATCCTCAAGGTGAAGGGCTGCTCGCTCTCGAACTGACCGCTGTCGCCACGCCGTATCAAGAGTACTACGCGCCCGGCGGCGGTCGCGGGCACTATCCCGTCGAGACACACACCGTGAGCATCGGCCAACCCGCCGATCTGCTGGCGATCAAACTGAGCGACACCGACATCCGCCTCAAGCCGGGTGAGTCAAAGAAGATCGCCATCACGCTCGACCGCGCGCAGGACGTGAACCACAACGTCACGCTCGACTTCATTTACCGCCACCTCGAACAGGTCTACGCCAACAGCCTCCCCGAGGGAGTGACGATGGAAGGGAACCAAAGCCAGACCCTGCTGACCGGCACCGCCACCGAAGGCTTCATCACCCTGAAGGCCGACAAAACGGCCCCGCCCGTCGAGAAGCAAGTCACCGTCGTCATGGCCAACTTCGCCATCAACTTCGTCATGAAGGCCACCTACAGCAGCCCGCCGGTCTTCGTCACGGTCGAGAAGGCCGAGTGAATCGGAGTGACACCCGGCGCGCCAACCCGCCGAACCTCGTTTCATCTCGACGTGTCGTGGAGAAGTGTGGCTTGTTTCTCCAGTAACTTACTTGAGGCACCGTTCACCATGCCGAAACGGCGAACTCTTGACGAGAAGTGCGTGTATTGTGGCAAGCAAGGCGAGCTTACGGATGACCACATTCCTCCGAAGAATCTGTTCCCGGAACCTCGCCCCGCCAATTTGATAACGGTTCCGAGTTGCAGTGACTGCAATGTAGGTGCGTCAAAAGACGATGAGTATTTTCGGCTGGTGTTGTCGATGCGCCATGACACTGGAGATCACCCTGCTGTCAAAGGCGTACAGCCTTCTGTCATCAGGTCGCTCGGGCGTGAAAAGGCAATTGGCCTAAGAAAGGCTGTGTTCGACAGTATTAGCCTTTGCAATGTCCGCACGAAAAGTGGGATATGTCTCGGGCGAGAGAATTTCATTGACGTTGATCTATCTCGTTTGGATCGTGTCGCAGCTCGCATTGCACGCGGCCTCTACTTTCACGAATTCAATGCGAGGCTGCCTTTAGATCGCGATGTGGTCGCCTATTCAGTTGATGGATTGACAGGTACTTCAGAGTTCGAGAAGTTCAAAAGAACGGTCAAAGACGTTACGCGAAGAAAGCCTCGGGTCATTGGCAACAATGTGTTTGCATATTGGTTTCAGCCATTTCAAGAAAATGCGAATGCCACATTTTGGGTACTCCTGTTTTACGAACGGGTCGCTTTCATTTGTTTTACATGAGCGGCCGAATAGCGAGGGTCGAGCGTCGTGGCCTGTGAGAGTTGCGAAGCGATAAGGTTCCACTAAGGAAATTCAATCTCCGCTCTGCATTGACACCGAACACGGTTTCCGAGGTGCTTTACTGAGCCATCAGTTTGTTTCCCGCACTGCGGACATGGACCGCTCCAACGAACCGTCTCCAAGGTCAGCTCACCTCACTCTGACGGAAGAAGTTCCGAGGGAACATCGTCTGCATCGAGCATTGTCAACGCCTCTCGTGACGGTTGCGAATGTCCGATGTTGACAATTCGTTCCGAATGCCGTGACAACATTTGCTCGAACACATTGCGAACGAAGCGAGCGTTTCCGAATCGCTCCGTCCGTGTTGCGACGGCGTGCTTGAAAGCCAGCGATAACTTGCCCCGGCAAGCGGGAGTCAAGTTGTATTCCTCCGTCGTGGCGAATCGCTCGATGATTTGGCAAAGCTCGGCCTCTTGGTAGTCCTCGAAATTCAAGAACCGTGTGAAGCGACTCTCCAGTCCTGGATTGCTGCGCAGAAACTGTTCCATCTTTGCCGGATACCCCGCCACGATGACGATCAGGCGGTCCCGATAGTCTTCCATCTTCTTCAGCAGCGTATCGATGGCCTCGTTGCCGAAATCTTGTCCGTCGGAACGTGGTGACAAGGTGTAGGCTTCGTCGATGAACAAGACCCCGTCCAAGGCCGATTCAATGACTTCCGTGGTCTTGATGGCAGTCTGCCCAACGTATCCTCCGACCAATCGTCCACGGTCGCATTCGATGAGCTTCGGCGTCTTGAGAATTCCGTAACCGTAGAAGATTCCAGCAAGTATCCGAGCGACTGTCGTCTTCCCTGTACCGGGGTTGCCAGTGAAGACGTAGTGCAACGTTTGCTGCGATTGTTTCAAGCCCGCACGTTGGCGCTCGCGTTGAATCGTGAGAAAGTTCGTCAGCCGACGAATATCGGCGTTCACGTTGCCCAAGCCGATCAGTGAATCGAGTTCGTGCAGGGATTGCTGGAGAACGACATCAGCGGGATCGTATTCCTGACTTGCCGTATTCACCTGCGGCGAAGGCTTAGCTGACAATACTACTGGCTGAGCAATCGCTCGATGGCTCTCATCGTCCGCACTGCCGTCGGCCTGGCTCAACTGCATCGCGTAAAGGCGGTTCGCCTCGCCGATCTCATTTATCGTTCCCCGACACCTGTCAGCATGGTCCCGCAGTTTTGCTAGTTCTAACTCCACGTCCGTTCGGCTCGTTCCACAGAACGGCGAGATTGCTTTCACGATGTTTTGAGATAATCGCTCCCAGCAATCGATCATGCAGTAGCAACGATCGCTCGCCACACAACTTCCCACGATGAGGATCAACACAGTGTTGTCGCGGAAACCGGCAGCAGTTGCACCAAACAGACCTTTGTCATTCAGCAGTTTCTTCTGGAGCTCGCCAGACTCCGTGCCTGCACCGCTAGCAACGAGCACCTTAACCAAAGTCCCGTCTTCCTCCCACAGGGGGTGATCATTCACCATTTGCGGCAATAAGTCGAAACTTGTGAATCCACCGCATTGAGGGAGGCAGCGGTGTGCTTTGGAAGTGAGGGCCAGAATTCGAAATGAAGCCGCTAAGTACTCGAATTGCTTCTTTAGATTCCCGGACAACTTTGGCATCTCAGGCGACGGACTGGCAATAATGCAATCACTCTCGACGGCCAAAGTTGCCACCGCTCGGAGTACGACAGAGTCTCCGCCTTCGATGAGATTGCTGACAATATCCCATAGCGGGAGATTGCTCCTGAGACTTTGAACGTAAGAATCATCGGCAGCCCCATCATGTGGGGATTGAAGTGCTGCGGCCAACGCGTCACAAAGTTCGCGAAAGTCGGTCGCAATTTCATCGTAAAGATTCGGGAGTCGACGAGGCATCTGCGTGTTCCAAAAAACGTACGGGGCAACGGTGTGGACGGCACGATGGCGCAACTGCACAGCGGAATCAACAGAACATCGAGGCGGGACAAAGCCGGGGTCAGGCTGGGTGGCTCTGCTCGAACCGAGAGTACGGGCTGGTTGGATGTGCCACGGCTTCGGAGTCCTCGGAGAAGCAGTGCCGATGGGGGGACGACCTCGTGAAGAACACTGCTTTTCCGAGGACTCCGAAGCCGTGGCACATCTGGCAGATTGACGTTGTTGAGCGTTCCTCGCTCAGTTTCCTCAGGAGGGATTTGAGATGGCACTGACGATTGACCTGGATGTCGCGACCGCCGATGCGTTGCGTGAACTTGCGGTGGAGCAGCAGCGTTCCACGGAGGATGTGGTTCGTGATGCCCTCTCGGCCTATGTGCGCTCGGCCCGGCGAGTTCTTCCGAAAGGGGTCGGCCAGTATCACAGCGGCCAGAGCGATGTTTCGGAGCAGGCTCGTGACATCCTGCGTGACGCGACGAGGAGCGGGCAATGGCCTTGATCTGTGATACGGGCGGCATCTACGCCTTGTACGATGCCGACGACGCTCATCACGCTGCGGTTCGGGCGGCAGTGGAGGCTGAGGTCGGACCGCTGTATCTCCCCGCGATTCTATTTCTACTGTCCGGTTCATCCAGATGTAGGGTGGGCTGTGCCCACCAAGACGCAACGGGTTGTGGTGGGCACAGCCCACCCTACGAAAAGTCGGACAGTAGAACTATTGGCGGAACTCGACTATCTGCTGACGACACGCTTGGGAACAGATGCGGAACTGGATTTCTTGGACGGACGGACGGACGGTGCCTATGTCCTGATTCACCCCACGGCCGACGATCTGATTCGCTGTCGCGAACGGATTGCACGGTACCGCGATTTACCGGCCTTCATCGCTCCGCGTGAAGAAAGCCGGGCGCGAGTTCGATGCCGATGACCGATCCGTGTCACAGAAATTAGCCGCGCGGCGCTAGCCCCGGTTACACGGCATGAACCGGAGCTAGCGCCGCGCGGCTAATTTTGGAATGCGGATGATCCAGGGTCCACACGCAATCGGCTTACTTCACGCGGAGCGATGAAGGCTACTTTGAACAGAAGAACATGCTGGCGGCAGCAAATCTCTGGGACTGACACTTGGCCACTGACCAATACATGCTGCCTGCATGTTCTACGAACCCGAGTCGCCCGGCGACGTTTGTTGTCGGCGAGACGGGACGGCATACTTCCCGCGTTTGTCTGCCGCCGATTTGCCGCTTGGGACTGCGCTCAGACCAAAGTCGCCATCACCGCTCCGCGTGATGAGCCTTTCACCAGTGGACATCTGATCCCGGAAGGCTCATCACGCGGAGCGGTGATGGCGACTTTAAAAACATCCCGAAACGTGACTCATTACAACTTCCCCGCATCGAATCCCCTGCGAGACCTCACCATGCGCTTCCGTTCTGTCGCCTCGCTGTTGTGTCTGGCCGTTTGCTGTGTGATGTCGCTGCGAGGTGCCCGGGCGGAGGACTTCCAGGTCCATCGGTTTGAGCGGCAGCAGCTCACCGATGTCTACTTCTCGGAAGGGGCGAACTTCGGCGACATCAATGGCGATGGCAAGCCGGATGTCGTTCACGGGCCGCTCTGGTTTGAGGGGCCGGAGTTCACGAAGCAGCACGAAATCTATGACCCCAAGCCGCAGAATCGCGAGGGGTACTCGGGCAATTTTTTTACTTGGGTCCACGACTTCAACGGCGACGGCTGGAACGACTTGGTCTCTGTGGGGTTGCCCGGTTCTCCGGCGAAGCTCTACGTGAATCCCGGCAAGACGGTGGCTGAGGCTCCGCATTGGCAGACGCGCGACGTGTTTAATGGCGTCGGGAATGAGTCGCCTCAGTTTGTGAACCTTGTTGGCAGCGAGCAGCCGGAATTGGTCTGCAATCACACCGGGAAGTTTGGCTACGCGACGTTTGACGTGACGAAGCCTGATCAACCGTGGGGCTGGCACGCGATCTCCGAGCAAGTCGGCGAGTACCCGTTCGGGCATGGTCTCGGAGTGGGAGACCTCAACGGTGACGGTCGGCAGGACGTGATCTGGAAGGGGGGCTGGTACGAGCAGCCCAAGTCGGTCGAAGGCGATCCGCTCTGGACGAGTCATAAGTTCCAGTTCGCCGGGCCGGGCGGAGCCGACATGTTCGCCTATGACGTGGATGGCGACGGTGACAACGATGTCATCACCAGCTTGGCGGCGCACGCTTTCGGGTTGGCGTGGTTCGAGCAGGTTCGAGACGAAACGGCCGCGCAGCGGATCACGTTCAAGAAGCACGTCATCGTCGGAGACAAGGCCGAAGAGAGTCCTTACGGCGTCCTCTTCACCGAGCCGCACGCGGTCGCCCTCGTTGACATGGACGGTGACGGACTGAAGGACATCGTCACCGGCAAGACCTACTGGTCGCATCACCGTCAGTCGCCGATGTGGGACGCGGGCGCGGTGGTCTACTGGTTCAAGCTCGTTCGCGGCGGAGCGTCAGCGGCTTCTCGACCGCTGAGCGGGGGACGTAAGTCCCCCGGTTCTTCGAACGGGGCTGACACGAAAAACGGGGCTGACGCCACAACCACCAGGGGACTTACGTCCCCCGCTCAGAAAGAATCGGTGGGGACAGCCGTCGATTGGGTTCCGTTTCTCGCCGAGGGTGAATCCGGCATCGGGCGGCAGCTCAGCGTCGGCGACATCGACGGCGACAAGCTGCCGGACATCGTGGTCGGTGGGATGAAGGGGGCGCACGTCCTGCGACACAAGGTGGCCAAGGTGAACGAGCTGGAATTCAAAGCCGCTCAGCCGAAGAAGGTTGTCGCGATGAACGAGGGACTCTCACCGACAGACGCCGCCGCCGCGATGACGGTTCCGGATGGCTTCAAAGTGCAGCTCTCAGCCGGTGAGCCGCTCGTGCATCAGCCGATCGCGTTCACCATCGACTCGCGCGGCCGCTTGTGGGTCGCCGAGGCTCACACCTATCCCAACCGCGCGAAGGACGGCGAGGGGCAGGACAAGATCATCATCCTCGAAGACACCGACGGCGACGGGACGTTTGAGAAACGAAAAATCTTCATTGAGGGACTGAATCTCGTCAGCGGACTGGAACTCGGCTTCGGCGGCGTCTGGGTCGGAGCGGCTCCGTATTTGATGTTCATCCCGGATCGGGATGGGGACGATGTCCCGGATCAAGGTAGCCCTGTCGCTCCGCGACAGGAAGCGCGAGGCGGAGACCAGCCGTCTGCTGGCAAAGACGCCAGCTCGTCACAGAAGGCTGCCGAGCCACCGCGCCTCGTGTCGCGGAGCGACACGGCTACCTTGCAGTTCCCCAAGGACGTCCCTTCCGGCGCGACCGTCCTCCTCGACGGCTTCGGCTGGCAGGATACGCATGAGGTACTGAACGCCTTCATCTGGGGACCGGATGGTTGGTTGTATGGCTGTCACGGTGTGTTCACGCACTCGAAGGTTGGCCAGCCGGGGACGAAGGACGAGGACCGGCAGGGGCTGAACGCCGGTGTCTGGCGTTACCACCCGACGAAGCATCTGTTCGAGGTCTTCTCGCACGGCACGAGCAACCCGTGGGGCGTCGATTTCGACGATCACGGTCAGGCGTTCATTACGGCGTGCGTCATCCCGCATCTGTGGCACATGGTTCAGGGCGGCCGCTATCACCGGCAGGGAGGCCAGCACTTCAACCCGTACACGTTTGAAGACATCAAGACGATCGCCGATCACCTGCACTACGTCGGCCGGTTGCAGGACCATGCCTGGTGGGGCCACGAGCCGCACGCTCCGACCGACACACTGGCGGCGGGAGGCGGACACGCTCACGCCGGCGCGATGATCTATCTCGGCGACAATTTTCCAGCGCAGTACCGCAACCAGATTTTCATGCACAACGTTCACGGCAACCGAGTCAACGTCTGCCGCTTCGACCGCGCCGGCTCCGGTTTCGTCGGTCGCCGCGCCCCCGACTTCCTGATCGCCAACGATCACTGGTTCCGCGGCATCAATCTGAAGACCGGCCCGGATGGTTCGGTCTACCTGATCGACTGGTATGACAAGAACGCCTGCCACCGCACCAACCCCGAGATTTGGGACCGGACGAACGGGCGGATTTACAACGTGAAGTACGGTAGCCCTGTCGCTCCGCGACAGGAGGCGCGAAGCGGAGACCAGCCGTCTGCTGGCAAAGACACCAACTCGTCACAGAACGCCAACGAGCCATCGCGCCTCGTGTCGCGGAGCGACACGGCTACCTTGAGTGATGCAGAACTCGTTCAACTCCATTCGCATTCCAACGAATGGCAGGTTCGCATGGCGCGGCGACTTTTGCAGGAGCGAGCCGCGTTCGGGAAGCTCGATGCTGCGACGCCCGGTCTGCTGCGGCAGGCGCGCATGGCCAACGAAAAGGGAGCGCCCGGCACGTTGAGGCTCCTGTGGACGCTCCATGCCATTGGAGCGATCACCGAGGCGGATCGGATGTCTCACTTGGGGACCATCGTCGAGCGAGCGGCTCGGCCACCACGCGGCAACAAAAAGAAAGCGGCTCCCAAAGCAGCGGCTCCCGAAACACAAAAGTCGCTCAAGGTGATCGATCCGTTCGTGACGGGCTGGGCCATTCAGCTCGAACTGGAGGACGGAGTGGTCTCGCCCGCGTTCCTGCAACAGATGCTGGAACTGGCGAGTGACGACGCGACTCCGGTGGTGCGGCTCTACCTCGCATCGGCCTTGCAGCGGTTGCCGCTCGAACAACGCTGGGAGTTGGCTGAAGCCTTGCTGGCTCACGGTGAGGATGCAAAGGATCACAATCTGCCGCTCGTCCTGTGGTACGGCATTGAGCCGCTCGTCGTCGCCGATCCGGTGAAAGCCCTCGTGCTGGCGAAGTCGTCGAAGATCGAGAAGGTGACACGGTTCATCGTGCGGCGTGCGGCGGCGACCAATGAAACGATCAACGCGCCGGTCGAATGGCTGGCGTCGGCGGGAGACGTGGCGACTCAGCAGATGCTGCTCGATGAGATGCGGCTCGCGCTGGAAGGGCGAGTTGGTGTGCCACAGCCTACCGCGTGGACTCCCGCGTATGACAAACTGCTCAAGAGCGACGATGCGGCGGTGCGTGAGAAGGCGGATGTCATCGCCGTGGCGTTTGGCGACAAGCGGATTCTGCCGCGCATGAGAACCGTGCTGGCCGATGCCAAGCAACCGGTCGAGCAGCGGATGAAGGCCCTCGATCTGCTCGTGAAAGGCCGCGACACCGAGGCGGCTCCGGCGTTGCGAGCGGCTCTGAACGAAGCGGCCTTGCGAGGCTCCGCCCTGCGCGCGCTGGCGGCCTTCGATGACGCAGCCACGTCGCCCGCGATCCTCGCGCTCTACGCGAAGCTCAACGACGCCGAGAAGCGGGACGCGATCAATACGCTCGTCGCGCGACCCGGTTCGGCGGGCAAACTGTTCGATGCCATCGAGAGGGGGGATGTCCCGCGCACCGATGTGCATGCCTATCACGTCCAGCAGTTGCTCGGGTTCAAGGATGAGGCGCTGGCCAAACGGATCACGTCGGTCTGGGGTGAGATTCGAGCGACCGCCAAGGACAAGCTCGAACTGATCGCCAAGCAGAAGACGACGCTGACGACCGCGCGGCTGAAGTCGGCCGACCTGAGCAATGGTCGCCGCCTCTTCACCAAGACGTGTTCGGCCTGTCACATCCTGTTTGGTGAAGGGGGCAAGATCGGCCCCGACATCACCGGCTCCAACCGCGCGAACCTCGATTACATCCTGGAGAACGTCCTCGACCCGTCGGCCATCGTCGGCAAGGACTATCGCATGACGATCCTCGCGCTGACCGATGGTCGAGTCGTCTCAGGCCTGATCCAAAAGGAGACCGACAGCGCGGTGACCGTTCGCACGATCAACGACACCGTCGTCGTCGCGAAGAGTGACATCGACGAACGAAAGCTCTCGGAACTCTCGCTGATGCCCGAGGGTCAGCTCAATCAACTGACTTCCGATGAGCAGCGCGACCTGATCGCGTACCTCGGCACTCCGGCCCAAGTCTCAATGCGCGGACCGAAGTCCCCCCTCGACGTGAAGACCGGCAAAGTCCCGGACGCACTCGAAGGGGAGACCATGAAAATCGTCGGCAAGACGGCCGGCAATGCCGTCAGCCAAGGGATGGGCGGCTTTACTAAAGACCGTTGGTCCGGCAACGACCATCTCTGGTGGACCGGTGCCAAGCCGAATGACAAGCTCGAACTGGAACTGCCCGTCGCGCAGGACGGCACCTACGACATCGAACTCGTCCTGTGCATGGCTCGCGACTACGGCATCGTCCAAATTCTGATCGACGGCGAACCGCTGGGCACTCCCATCGACTGCTTCCACGAACCCGATGTGATCACCACCGGCGTGCTGTCGCTCCCCGCGAAAGCCCTCACCAAAGGCCCGCACAAGCTCGGCTTCCAAATCGTGGGTGCCAACCCCAAAGCCGCGAAGGCGTTCATGGTCGGAGTCGATTACGTGCGGCTGGTTGCTACTGCGAAGAACTGAAACGTCGGTTCGATCAAAGCTTCCGCTCCATCAACTGGTGGAGTCGAACCAAGCTTTGAGATGTCCTTCGAGTTGGGCGACATCTTCTTTGCAACGCGACCGGACTCGTGAATAGTTCAGGGCCGCTTCGCGACCGAGGGTTGTGCGTCCTTGTCCCGGTTCGTCGAGCAATCCTCGGCTGGTTGCATACGGTACGAAATAACGTTCCTTGGGATCGGCGTCCGCACGGACATCATTCCACGTCCAGCCCTTAGGCAGCGTGGCGATTCCTGCGAGTGCCCAGACCTCGATTTCCTGCCACGCGTTCTCCGCCAGAAACTTCCGGCCTTCGCCAATCAAGTTCGTGGCCTTTGCCGTGAGATGATCGAGTGCGACACGGCGTCCTTCCTTGGCATCACGATCGACAACCAGCAGGAACACATTCACCATCGGGTACATGCCGATGACCTCTGCGATTCGCTCCCATTTCAGAGCTTCGGACACTCCTCCGAGCAGCGGGTCTTGGCAGACCTGAATGTTGGCTTTGGGTTTCCCCGCAGCAGCCAGCATCTTGGAGAGAATCGGCTTCAAGACCTGCTGATCCTTGCGAAAGTCTTCGGGGATGATGAGGACGTTCATTCCTTGCCCCCTGCGGTTCCCATGAAGGCGACCGCGTTTTCGAGCCAGCCGCTTTCATGCAGTCGGCCGAGGTTCTGGGTTTCCAAAACCTGTTTCGCGGCAGGGATGTCCATGATGCGACAGATGCGGCCTTCCTTCTCCCCTTCGAGTCGATAGACGACCGATGCGAACTCGCGCGATTCCTTGCTGAGGAACCCGAGCAGTTGCGGCGAGTGCGTCGTGGCCACGACTTGGATGCCCGCATCCTTCACTCGTTGCTCGATCAATTGCAGCAACAGATGCAGTCGCGTCGGATGGATGCCGTTGTCGATCTCCTCGAAGAAATAGAACTTCGCCGGCTTGGGGCCGAACAGCGCCGCGATCATCGCGAGAAACCGCAGCGTCCCATCGGAGGCACTGTAAGCGGACGTGCGTTGTCCACCGGATTCGACCAACGTCACCAGAATCCTCCCGGTCTGATCGGACACGAAATCGAAATCGTGGACATCGAGTGGCGTGAGTTGCCTCACCCATTCGAGGACCGCCGCCTTCTTGGACTTCTCCGTGCAGATCGCTTGAAGCACGGAGGAGAGGTTCTCACCACGGTCGCCGAGAATGTCCTGACCGGGCAGCGAGGGGAGACGCATGGCCTCCGGGGCCAGATCGAGGAAGCGCATCGACTGGAGTTCGGTCCGAACTTTCTCAGCGGATTGACGGACTTCCTCCCTCGCTTCTCGTGACTCAATTATCTGAGTGAGTATTGGTTGAGACGAGTTGAACTGAACCTTCTTACCCATCCTGCGATTCGTGTCGTCTCGCGGTAAACGTACAAACAGAAATTCGCGGCCCTTTTGCTCTACCGGATCCTCTGTTGGATGCGAGCAATATCGCATCACGTTGTTCACATACAGCGATTCACTTCGAACGGCGGGAGACTTAATTTTGCCAACGCCGACTGTAATCGAAAGCTGGCTATCGCCCGGAAGGCGTGAAAGAGTGGTGGTTACCGTAAATCTGAGCTTTCCACCAAACGCAGTCTCCCTCGTTCCGCCGCGAATTCCCTTCCATTGAAGACTGCCTCCTTCGACCCATTTCTCACCGATGATCTCCGCCAGGGAGTACCCTCGCGACATGCCATGAACGAATCGAAACGCATCGCGCAGGTTGCTCTTCCCCGCCGCGTTGGTCCCGACCAGCACAGTCAGGCCACCAAGTTTGAGCGACACCTTGCGGAAGTTCTTGAAATTGGTGAGGTCGAGTTGGCGAAACATTCGCGCGGTGCTCTCTCGGTTTCGATGGTTGTTTGTGTCTGCCGACGCTCATGCCGCGTCGAACATTGTGGTGCCGCGCACTCGTCGGAAAGTAGCCCATGTGCAGGCGACAGACTAAGCGGAACCGCGACCGCTTGCCACTTCTCCGGCTTTGAGCCGTTGACGCATCGACTTGGCAAACTTGTGTGTTGCCCGCTGATTGTTCCTCACCCGAGCCACTCGTTCACGATGTCGGTGACCTCTTCCGCTTCGAGGGTTTCGTGGGCGAGGAGGTGGTCGGCGAGAGACGCGAGGGCGGACCAGTTGGGTTCGGCGTTCAGCAGGTGATAAAGATCGCGAGTCGTCTGTTCGAGATAGACGAGGCGGCGACGGAGATCGGGGACGAGCGGTTCCGCCAAGTCCCACGCGGTCTGCCAGTCGTTGGCCCATTCGGCGACGAGACCGGGATGATACGGGTCGCCGGTGTAGAGCATCTCGGCGACGGGACCGGCCAGCGAGACTTGGATGGCTCGCTCGCGGAACTCGCGCTCGGTCAGTCGGCCTCGCCGCCAGACGACCTGTGTGTCACCGAACCGTTCGGGACCGTCATCGTTGTCCGGATCAATCGTGACTGAACGGACCTTGCCTCCCAACCGAGTGGCCATGAACGCGTGTCCGGCTTCGTGGTAGGCGGTTGTTTCCATGAGCGGCTTGATCCGGATGACTCGTAGGCTGGACGCCTCGTCCGTCCGGCTCCTCGTGAGAATCGGACGGACGAGGCGTCTATTGCATCGTCAACACTACGTTTGGGGGTGGGGTGGCCGGGGTTGGAGCGTCTTCGCGAAACCCCGAGGCTTCCTTCGCCAAGTCTCAGTCCAGCCCCGGCCACCCAACCCCAATTCTGAGCGTTGACGAAGCACTAGATCACAGTTTGAACCCTCGTTCTTCCGTCCCACACGAGGCCCGGAACATCGTGCGTGGACGAGAGGAGAGTATTTGGTGCGAAGCGGCGCGGGGGCCACAACCTGACAAACGCAACGTCGCCACATTCATCAACAGAAATTCGGGTCGTTCGCAAAAGATTTCGGCGGACGGCTCG
>JAYSQC010000006.1:0-22493 GCA_043721755.1 Schlesneria sp. | reverse complement strand
GCCGTGAGGCCCCGGATTCCGCAACGAAGAATCCGGGGCCTCACGGCACCCGGCTCACCTGATCTGTCCTCCCAAACGTCTCAAAGAAAGACCCCGACTATGAACGCCAAAGACTCGATTCGCGGAACGATGGACATGAGCCTGTTTGTCCTCAAGACCTATTTCGGAGACATGACCGACGCCGAGCTGATGCAGCATCCGGGACCGGGCTGCCAGCACTTGGCGTGGCAGTTGGGACACCTGATCTCGTCCGAGGCCCACCTGCTGAACACGGTCTGTCCGGGAGCGGCGGCCGAGCTGCCAGCGGGCTTCGCCGAACAACACAGCAAAGAGATGCAGGACTGCGACGACGCCACGAAATTCTGCTCGAAGCAGCAATATATTGACCTGCTCGACCAGACGCGGGCCGCCACGTTCGCCGCCCTTGATGTGCTTCCCGACGCCCGCCTCGACGAACCGGCTCCCGAAGCCTTCCGCTCCTTCTGCCCGACGGTTGGCGCGTTGTTCGGCATGATCGGCACGCACCCGATGATGCACGCCGGACAGTTCGTCCCCGTCCGTCGCGCCCTCGGCAAACCCGTTGTGATCTGACCTTTAAATGATGCCCGTCGTTGATACTTCTCGCGGCACAAATTGAGAGGTTTCCGAGCGGGGCGGCGTCAGCCCCCCGGTTCTTCCAAAGAGGGCTTACGCCCAAGAGCCAGGGGGCTGACGCCGCCCCGCTCAGATGTCTCATCATTGACCGCGCGAGGAATCAACGCGCGCAGTTTGCTCAGGAGTCCGCTCATGTCCGCAGTGTCCGTCAGTCAATGCACGCTGGCCGAGTACTTGGCTCGCGAGAACCCCGCTCACTTCAAGAGCGAGTTCATCAACGGTGACATCGTCGTGCGGCCCGTCTGCTCCATTCGGCACTGTGAAATCACCGGCAATGTCATGTGGAGGCTGCACACTCACTCGAAGGCAACGTCGTTCTTCCGGGTCTACACCAGCGATGTGCGAGTTCGCGTTCCGGCCAACGGGCTTGTGGCGTATCCCGATCTTTCACTCGCGTGTCACCCACTGGTGATGGATCGCGAAGATGAGATCGCCATCAACAACCCGACGATTTTGGTCGAGGTCTACTCGCCTGATACCGAACGCTTTGACCGGGGCCAGAAGTTTGAACTCTATCGCCAGCTTGAGTCCCTGCGCGAATACCTCCTCGTCGCCCAGGATGAGGCTCACGTCGAGCGGTACGTGCGACAGGGAGATGACTTGTGGTTGCTGACCGTATTCAAGGGACTCGACTCCGCCGTGGAACTGACGACGCTCGGCTGTTCGCTGCCATTGTCGGAAGTCTACGAAGACGTGACGTTCCCGCCGCCAAAACCTTTGCCTGAGTCGGCCGTCTCGTGAACAACTTCGCCCACGTACCAAACCTATAACGAGTGGTTCGATCTGGAGAATGTTTGATGTCCGCCATCCCCGTCACACAATACACACTCGCCGAATACTTGGCGCGCGAGCAGACCGCTGTCGGCAAGAGCGAGTTCTATCGCGGAAACATCTTCGCGATGGCAGGCGGAACAGCGCAGCACGGCGAGATTGCCGTGAACATCGTCGGCGGTTTGCTCACGCGCCTCCGAGGAACCCCGTGCCGTCCGTACAACAGCGACGTGCAGGTTTACATCCCCGCGAACGGGTTGGTGACGTACCCTGATGCCTATGTTGTATGCGGCGGCAAGGAGTTTGATCTCAAGGCTCCGAACGCGATCACCAACCCGAGCGTCATCTTTGAAGTCCTGTCCAAATCGACCGAGAACTACGACCGCAGCGAGAAGTTCCAGCTCTACTCTCAACTCGATTCGTTCCGCGAATACGTTCTCGTCGCCCAAGACAAGCCTCGCGCGGAGCGGTTCGTTCGCCGCGATGAGGGCTCATGGATTCTGACGAACTTCGTGGGACTGGATGCGGTACTCGAACTGACGACGTTGGGATGCTCACTCCCCTTGGCTGAAATCTACGAAGACGTGACGTTTCGACCGGATGAAGGGACACAGCGACTGGTCGTCACTTCGTAGTTGTCTTCGACGAACCCGGATTGCGCACCGCCCGTCCGCACGTGCCGGGACGCCTTTGGCTTGCGGTGAAACGAGTGAATCGTATTGATGTCCAAAGCCCTGCGCAACGCAGGCCAAGTTTCGTACTGCATCCAGATTGGCCTTTCCACGGAAACTCATCATGGCCCGCTCCGCTCTGCCGCGACGCCTCCTTTCACTCCTGTTGATTTCGGCAACGAGCGTGTTCGCGCAGGAGGCGGCTCCGAATGCGAAGGCCAAGCCGAAAGCCGCACCCAATCCGGCGCTGGCGAAGATTGTCGATGACCCGAAGTCCAGCTCTCTTTCTCCCTCCCCTCAGCGGGGAGGGCCGGGGAGGGGGGCTGATCCAGAGACCGTGACCAATTCTCAGGCAACGGTCGTCTCAGCAAGTCAGTCACCCCTCGCCAACCCTCCTCATCAAGGGGAGGGAGTTAGAGGCCTCGAACGGTTGAAGCACAACAACCCCGACTTGGTCGTCGATTTGGGAGTCGGCCTGTGGGCGTGGCCGGTGCCGTGTGATGCCGATGGCGACGGCGACTTCGATCTGATCGTGAGTTGTCCTGACAAGCCGTACAACGGGACGTACCTCTTCGAGAATCCGACTCTCTCCGGTTCCCGAGCGGGGGACGTGAGTCCCCCGGTTCTTCGAGCCGCATCAAACACATCCGTCAACAAGTTTCCCGTCTTCAAACCGGCGCGGCGTCTGAGCGCAGGGCACTTCAACGTCACACCGTCCTACATCGACGGTCGTCTGATCGTGACGACGCCCGGCAACGTGCATCCGGACTTCCTCACCGTGGGCCTCGACAAGCCGCAAAAGCTCACGTTGTTGGCCGACCCGATCGGCAAGAACCCCGACTGGTTCCAGCCGCACAAGCCAGGCGTCTACAAGCTGCGGCACAACCAATGGCGCTTCGTGGACTATGACGGTGACAAGTCGCTCGACCTCGTGGTCGCCCTCGAAAACTGGTCCGAGTACGGCTGGGACGACGCTTGGGACGCGAATGGTCGGTGGAAGAACGGGCCGCTCCACGGGTTGCTCTATCTGTTCCACAACACCGGCTCGACCGAACAGCCGAAGTACGCCGAGCCGAAGCTGCTGACGTGCCAATGCGCGGCATCTCCTCCTGTCTCCTCTCCCCCGTCTTCGGGGGAGAGGGAGAGGGGGCCGAGTGGTGAGGACGCTTCTCCATCCAGAACAGCCGAAGAAAGAACCCCTCACCCTAACCCTCTCCCCTCCAAGGCGAGGGGCGAGGGGACAAAGCAAACGACCGGAGAAGAGCCGATCTCGACGTTCGGTCTCCCATCGCCGAACTTCGCCGACTTCGATGGTGATGGTGACCTCGACCTGCTCTGTGGCGAGTTCCTCGACGGCTTCACTTACTTCCAGAACGTGGGCTCTCGGACTGAGCCACGCTATGCGGCGGGCAAACGACTGCTGCGCGAGGGACAGAGGCTGACGATGGACCTCGAAATGATCGTCCCCGTCGCGTTCGATTGGGATCGGGATGGAGACCTCGATCTGATCGTGGGCGATGAAGATGGTCGCGTCGCACTGATCGAGAACTATGGTCCGCCGGTCGAGGGTGTGCCGCAGTTCCTCGCGCCAAAATACTTCCAGCAGAAGGCGGACGATGTGAAGTTCGGGGCGCTCGCCACAACCTGCGGCTTCGATTGGGATGGCGATGGAGACACGGACCTCATCGCGGGGAACACGGCCGGGTACATCGCGTTCCTCGAAAACCTGAGCGGCCCCGGTATCGAGCGACCTCGCTGGGCGGCTCCCGACAAATTGGAAGCTGCGGGCGAAACGATCCGCATCATGGCGGGACCGAACGGCTCGATCCAAGGCCCGGCCGAGGCGAAGTGGGGCTACACGACTCAGACCGTCGCCGACTGGGACCACGACGGGCTGCCCGATCTGATCGTGAACTCGATCTGGGGCAAGGTTCATTGGTATCGCAACGTCGGCACGCGCACCGATCCTGAGTTGGCAGCGGCTCAGCCGATCGAAGTCGCGTGGCCCGCCGGAAAAACTCCCAAGCCAGAATGGACGTGGTGGGAACCGATCGGCAACGAGTTGGTCACTCAATGGCGCACGACTCCCGTCGCTGTCGATTTCAATCGCGATGGCCTGTGCGATCTGGTGATGCTCGACCATGAGGGTTTTTTGACGTTCTTCGAGCGTCGGCGTGTCGATGCTTCTCTTATCCCCTCTCCCCCGTCTTCGGGGGAGAGGGCTAGGGTGAGGGGGCCGATTAGCGATGACGCGCCCCAATCACAAACAGCCAAAGCAAGAACCCCTCACCCTAACCCTCTCCCGACCACCGAAGCGGCGGTGCCCGAGGCGAGGGGCGAGGGGACAGGGCAGAAGGCGGAAGCAGAACCCTCAACCTTCCTCCTGCCCGGCCAGCGGCAGTTCGTCGATGAGAAAGGCCAACCACTCCAACTGAACGCCAAGCGGGCGGGAGGCAGCGGACGGCGCAAGCTGTGCGTCGTCGATTGGGACGGTGACGGGAAGCTCGACGTGCTGCTGAACGGCATCAATGCGAACCTGCTGCGCCAGGTGGAAACGCGCGACGGCAATTGGGTGATGCAGGACATGGGGCCGCTCGACGCTCGCAAGATTGAGGGACATGACACCAGCCCGACGACCGTCGATTGGAACAACGACGGTGTGCCTGATTTGCTCGTCGGGGCCGAGGATGGGCGGTTCTACTATTTGAAGAACTCGCGCGCCGCGAAGTCCGGCTTGGCTTTGCAAGCCGGACTTCGTACCGAGGCCGTGGCTCAAGTGGACGGGGCTGCTCCAGAAGGAAGTCCGGCTTTCGGAAAAGCCGGACTTCTGAAGACCGAGTTTCTCTACAGCGCAGAGACCGCTCCGACTCCCTCGTGCCATGCCTCGACCCTCGTCGAGACGAAGGACGGCCTCGTCGCGGCGTGGTTCGGGGGGACATACGAAAAGCATCCCGATGTCGGCATCTGGTTCTCTCGTCATGTCGATGGCAAATGGTCCGCGCCGGTCGAGGTCGCGAACGGTGTCGAATCGTCCGAGAAACGGCATCCGTGCTGGAACCCGATCCTGTTTCAACCGACTCACATGGCCGGTGGCAAGCGGGCCGAGCAGCCTCTGCCGCTGATGCTGTTCTACAAGGTCGGCCCCAGCCCGGACACGTGGTGGGGCATGTTGATCACGTCCGACGATGCAGGCCGCTCGTGGTCCAAGCCGCGTCGATTGCCCGACGGCATTCTCGGGCCGATCAAGAACAAGCCGATCCAACTTCCCAACGGAGACATCCTGAGCGGGACCAGTTCTGAACACGCAGGCTGGCGGGTTCACTTCGAGCGATCAACGGATCTCGGTCAGACGTGGACAGCCTCCGCGCCGGTGAACGATGGCAAACAGATCGGAGCCATTCAGCCGAGCTTCCTCGTTCATAAGGACGGCCGCATTCAAGCCGTTGGCCGGACGCAGCAGAAGTTTTTGTTCGAGGTCTCGTCCACCGATGGCGGTCAGACTTGGGGACCGCTCACACTGACATCGCTCCCAAATCCCAACGCGGGGACCGACGCCGTGACACTCGCCGACGGACGGCATCTGATCGTCTACAACCACACGCCGCGCGGCCGCTCGCCGTTGAACGTCGCAGTCTCAAACGACGGCAAGGACTGGCAAGCCGCCCTCATCCTCGAACGCGATCCGGGCGAGTACTCGTACCCGGCGGTCATCCAAACCAGCGACGGCAAGGTCCATATCACCTATACATGGAAGAGACTTCGCGTGAAGCATGTCGTCGTCGATCCGAAGCAGCTCACGCTGAAGCCGATCGTCGATGGCAAGTGGCCTGATTAACACGGTGATGAAAACGTAGTTTGGACGCCCTCGTCCGAGCGATTTGGTCGAAGACGGACGGACGAGGGCGTCCATCCTACGGTCATTGGGTAGCCTTCGTGCTCATGACGCCGCGTTCAAGACGAGTGCCTGAGGTCGGCAAATCAAGGACCACCAATGCTCACCATCAATGGCAGTGCGAAGCGGCTCTGCAACGGAGTCACTCGGCGCGACTTGTTGCACATCGGCGGGATCGGAGCGTTGGGATTGGGACTCGGTGGCGTGCGGCCGCTCGGTGCGGCTCCATCTGTCACGCCCAGTGGCCAAGCATCGCGCGGCCTCTCAGCACCCCGAGCCAAGTCGTGCATCTTCGTCTTCCTGTTCGGTTCGCCTCCGCAGCACGAGACGTTCGATCCCAAGCCGCTCGCTCCGGCCGAGATTCAGGGTGAGATGAAGGCGATCGACACGTCCGTTCCCGGTCTCCAAATTTGCGAAGGGTTGCCGCAGATCGCGCGCGTCGCGGATCGGCTGACCGTGGTGAGGTCGATGACGCACGAGTACCCGATTCACTGCTGTGCCTACGTGATGACGGGCATGCCGACGTACAGCATCCCGCTGGAGACGATGCCGCGTTCGCCCGAAATCTGGCCGTTCATGGGTTCGGTCGTGGACTATCTCGACGCGCGACGCACGGGCGAACGCTCGCCGTCGTTACCGCGAAACGTCGGCCTGCCGTGGCGCTTCTGTTCGCACGGCAGTTCGCCCGATCAGGCCGGTCCTTACGGTTCGTTTCTTGGCAGCGGCTACGATCCCTTTTGGACCGACTTCGCGGGGACCGGAACCGTCGTCGTGCCGAAGCTCGCCGATGGTCAGGCCGAACAGGTGCGCGACCCGCACGCAGGGATCGAAGCGGCCGCGCGATTCCAGTTGTCGCCCGGCTGCCAGTTGCCGCAGGAGTTGTCTGCTCAACGGTTCGATGCCCGCGTCCACCTGCTGCAACAGTTCGATGCCTCGCGCCCGCTGATCGACCGCGCGGCCGAACTGGGCAACTACGAGTCTCATCAACAGCGCGCCCTGTCGCTCATCGGATCGAACCGGATACGCGACGCGCTTGATGTCGGCCGCGAATCGCCCGCGCTGCGCGAACGCTACGGGATGACGCTCTTCGGCCAGTCGTGTCTCGCGGCGAGGCGTCTGGTCGAAGCGGGCGCACGCTTCGTGTCGGTCTTTTGGGATCCGTTCGGCCCCCACGGAGCCTCCGTCTGGGACACGCACTCGAACCATTTCCCAAGGTTGAAGAATTATCTGTTGCCCGTCTTCGACCAGAGTTACTCGGCCCTCATCACAGACCTCGAAGCGCACGGCCTGCTCGATGAAACGCTGGTGATTTGCACCAGCGAACATGGCCGCACGCCGCAGATCGACTCGGGACCGGTCGGTGGTGCCCGACACCATTGGTCTCGCGCCTACTCGTCGGTCTTCGCCGGAGGCGGCACGGCCCGAGGCAAAGTCGTCGGCCAAACCGACTCCATCGCCGGAGATGTCACCGACACGCCCATCTCACCGAAAGACATGCAGGCGACGACCTACCACCTCCTCGGCTACGACGAATCAACCACGATCCCCGATCAACAAGGCCGCCCCCACCACATCGCCGCCGGTGGCCGCGTGCGAGACGAGTTGCTGGGATGAGCCAAGGTAGCCCTGTCGCTCCGCGACAGGAAGCGAGATCGCACAACAGACGCCCGAACCCAGCCCACGCCAATTCGCACTCGAAGCGCATCGCCTCAACACGCCACCTGTCGCGGAGCGACAGGGCTACCGTGGCGAACTGGCTGCGGTCAGGCTCCGGGTTCTTCTGGCCTACTCGTGTGCCAAGGTTTGTGTGTCAACGTGGTCGCAATATCCAAGACCACGCGGAATCATCTGCTTCAACACGTAGTCAACATACTCTTGTTTGAGAGTCGTTCGGTTTTGTGTGACACCATGTGCGCAGCATTCCGCAGGGTAGACCACCGGCAGAAGACCAATCCACGTCACTTTTTTCTCCTTCTGCGTCTGGTCTTCTCCCTCTGCCCCCGGCTCCACTGGAGTCGAGTTTTCCGGACTCGGAAGCAGGTTGAGGTATGGACCCAAATACCAATCTTCACGCCCCTGCGGACATTCGCTTCGCAATTCGACAACCAAATATCCGGGTTTGGCTTGAATCGGATACCAGTGGCATTCATTCGGATCATTGGGGACATCTCTTGTGTCCATTGAACTCAAGTCAAACCACCATTGTTTGCGAAGAACCATCATGCGCCGAGGCTTGCCTTTGACGCTGAACGATCCTGGTCGCGCCGTCGGTCGTGGTCCTTGTGCGACATAGACGTGATGAAAGTAGAGAGCATCGCCAACGACGCCGAATAACGTTTGCAACTCACTGTCCATCGTTATCATCCTCTGATTCGGCACCATACATCGCATCGAACATTCTTCGACTCTCCTTGATGTCGGCGTCAAGGAAGCCTTCCGGCCAGTTGCCAATTTCTCCCTGGTCGTTGATCTCGATTTTGCCACACACGGCGTACTGGAACTTTCGTCCCTGTTCGTCCTTTTCATCTTTTAGGCGAGTGAAATGAATACCCACCATTTCCTCGCTGAATGTGCCTTGAGCAAACTGGTCTTGCACGATCGCTCGGTGAATGCGGCGGACGATCAGGTCGCTGTGGGTTTCGATCAGCATGATCTTGCCCGCGTTGGCTTGGTGCATCAGGAACTCGGCCACCTTGATCTGCAACGACGGATGCAGATGAGCCTCGGGGTTCTCGACCGCCATGATTTCGTTCTGACGCAGCAACCCGGCCTGAACCACGATGGGAGCCAACTGGTGGAAGCCGGTGCTCATGACGTGCCAAGCCGCCCCCTTCGTTGACGTTCGTGGAAACACGCTTCGGCTCAAATCTCGAAATCCGTTGGTACAGTGCCAAGGAGTATTGTCGATTGTGATTGCGAACGGTCCCTCACGTGGCCAGTTGAACGCACGATCAATCAGGCTCCCGTTGAGCGGCTGATTCCCTTCAAGAATTGATGAATCCGGACGCTCACTCGGAAACGTCGCGAATTGAATACGAGCTTGGACAAGACGGTCGAGCCAGTATGAGATGAAGGTTTCAAACCAGTACGAAGACGAGGATTGTCCAGGCTGACACATCAGGTTGTAGGCCCAGTAGCTGAACAATTCTTGTGTGTTCTCGCCTCGTTCACCAACAAACCGCAAATCAGGTCGAATCTCCTTGAAGCTTTCAGTGTTTTCGATGGTCGCGTGCTGGAAGTCCATCGGGCCACCCACGGAAATCTCGGGGGATGGAGCCAGGCGGGGGACTTCCAATGCGTGAATCTCCCTGATCGGGCCGATCGGAAAGAATCCTGCAAGTACCTCTTTCGTGAGTTGTCGGAAGAGCTGCCGAAAATTGCCGACCAGTGATTCAATCATCTCCGTAGATTTGCGACAGTCGTCACACGTGTCTCCACGTTTGCTCTCCTCAACGTGCCCCCCTGAGCGACACTTTGAACACCGCATCCATTCGGAAAGTTCATCAACATGAAAGTGCTTGGGATTCACGAACGCAACATCGCGCGCGGTAGTTCCTTCATTCATGCGATCAGGTAGGAACGCCTCCGAGCAGCAGACGGCCCATCTTGCATCTTTCCTTCGCCCCTGAGCGTTCTTGGACCAATCCCGGTCTTTCGACCGCCGCAGATGGATTGTGAATTGGCCGTCGAGCGTGAGTTCAATCAAATCCCATAAGCCATCCAAGCCACCACATCCCACTGCATCCTGTGGGATGCTGGGATGTGCAAGACGCAATCGGATTTTTGAGCCCGCTGCAATCTTGCCGAGCCACAACAATTGCTGAGGAGAGGAAGGAGCATCGCCAAGGTGCAAAGAGTGTTGCAGATCGGTAATGCTCAGTTCACTTCGGCCCAATTCTCTTTGAACGTCCATTTCGAGGCCGACGCAACCTGCAGGCCCATAGGACGCGCGGTCACCCTCCCCTTTGTTGAGGATTTCAACTCTGCGTTCTCTCGCGGCGAGACCCTCTAGCTTTTGCTCTGCCAACGGGGAAGAGTCGTCAGGGCATGATTTATCGAACGAAAGAAGATTGGCGTTTAACAACCCGCGGTCAAAGCAACTCCCACAGACATCGCCTTCATTGTCTGGATCTTTCGCGTCGGACGAGACAGTGCGATACCAATCCCCGAACGTCGGGAAATCCTTCTCCCTTTTGGTAACGGTGAGCTTGAGGAGTCGCAGCATCTCAATCCACGTCGATTTCCCCGAGCCGTTTTCGCCGCAGAGGATTGTCAGCGGCTTGATCTCCAGCCGTGCGCCGTGGAGGTACGGGCCGAGGCCGCGCAGCGTCATCGCCGTCAATTTCAACGGGGCGCTGAGCATTCTCGGCGGCGGGGAAGGATCGGGCATGAATGGGGTTCCAATCGACCAACAGGGGAGCGGGGTCCGGTCGTCCACCAGAACACGTCTGCGGGACGCTCGCAAGGTAGCCCTGTCGCTCCGCGACAGGAAGCGCGGGCGCGGGGAGGATGTTCGATCTTGGGGGGCGATGAATCGTCATTGAGGGCTTGAGCCGCGACTCGCTTCCTGTCGCGGAGCGACAGGGCTACCTGAAGTCGGCGGACTAAAGCGGCTTGCTGTAATGGACGGCGGCACCGGTGGGCAGGTTGGCTCGACGAGGGTTGTCGGCGATGTAGCGCCGAAAGTGGTCGAAGGACTCCGGCGAACGGACGAGGTGATCGAATCCATCCTGCTGCCACAATGGTCCCGACAGTCCGAGAACCTTGTTGATGCGCGTCGCCGTGAAGTGTTTCCACGAGGTGCATTGCTTCAGCAGCGCGGCTTCATCCGGGAACGCGACGAGGACATGCACGTGGTTGGGCATGACCACGTAATCGGTCAACTCGTAACGGTCGCCATTAAAATGATCGAGGCTGTCCGAGACGATCTTCGCCAGTTCGGAGCGACGCAGGACGCAGCTTCCGTGACACGCATCCAGGTCGTCATTCCAGCGATTCATCACCGTGTCATGGAAGTCTCGTTGCTCTGCAATCGCCAACCGCTCGACCTCGCTGCGCCAGTTGCCTGCGTGGGGATCAACTCCATGCTGACGGAGCCAGTCCCAGCGTTCTTTCAGCCAGCGATTGAGGACCGGCTGAGGGATCGAATCCCACAATCGAAACGTGAGGAAAGAGACGGTCCCCGCCTGCGACCAGTGCGGCAATCGACGTTCGCAGACGGCGTATTCCTGCTTCGGATCGAAGCGCTGAATGTCGCGGCTGCGGTTAGGGTTCATGGCGGAATCCCGGTTGGGACGATCAATGGAACGCCGCTTCAAGGTAGCCCTGTCGCTCCGCGACAGGAAGCGAGATTGAGAGAAGAACGCCTGTCCCAGTAGACGCCTATTCGTCATTGAGGGCTTGTGCCGCGACGCGCTACCTGTCGCGGAGCGACAGGGCTACCTTGGCGATCATGTGTCATAGCCTAGGTTCGGCGAGAGCCAGCGTTCGAGTTCGGCGAGCGGCATTTGCTTGCGCTGCGCGTAGTCTGTGACCTGATCCTTCGTGATCTTATCGACGGTGAAGTATCTCGATTCGGGGTGGGCGAAGTAGAGGCCGCTGACGCTGGCGGCGGGGTGCATCGCGAAGCTCTCGGTCAGGATGATGCCCGTCTGATGGGTGGCGTCGAGGAGTTGGAAGAGCTTCGTTTTTTCGGTGTGGTCCGGGCAGGCGGGGTAGCCGTGGGCCGGGCGGATGCCGCGATACTTTTCCTCGATCAGCTCGTCGGTTGAGAGAGTTTCTTCGTGGCCGTAGCCCCAATCTAAGCGGGCTTGTCGGTGCAGGTACTCGGCGAACGCCTCGGCCAACCGGTCGGCGAGAGCCTTCGTCATGATCGAGAGGTAATCGTCGTGCAGTTCGTGCTGGAACTTGTTGGCCAGCTCGTCGCAGCCGATGCCCGTTGTGACGGCGAACGCGCCCAGATAGTCCTGCCGCCCCGAATCGGCCGGCGCGATGTAATCGGCGAGCGAGCGGAAGTCCTGCTGGCCGGGGCGTTCCCACTGTTGGCGGAGCATGGGGAAGCGAAGGGTTGAGGGTTGAGAGGATGAGCTTTGATCGCCCTCCTCTTCTCCTGTTCCCTCCCCTCGGCGGGGAGGGTTAGGGAGGGGGGCCGATGCGAGTTGGACGTCTGCCACGGGATCAGCCCCCCTCCCCGGCCCTCCCCGCCGAGGGGAGGGAGAAAGAGTGACGACAACATCATCGCCGACCGTCGCCGCCGGCCAGAAGCCGTACACGCCGCGCGCTGTCAGCAGTTTCTCATCGACGATGCGGCGGAGCAGTGTTTGAGCGTCGTCGAAGACTTTGCGAGCCTCTTCGCCGACGACGGGGTCTTTGAAAATCTTCGGGTACTTGCCGCGCAGTTCCCACGTTTGGAAGAACGGGGACCAGTCGATGAACGGGACTAGCTCAGTCAGCGGGACATCGTTCAGCACGCGCGTGCCGAGGAACGACGGGGTGTCGATGCGCACGGTGGCCCAGTCGGTTTTGAAGCGGCGTTCCAACGCCGTGGCATACGGGACGAGAGTTCGGTTGGACTGCATCGCTTCGTAGTTCGAGCGGTCTCGTGCCTGACCGGCTTTGTTCTTGGCGACGAACTCGGCTTTGCGGGTCGGGTCGAGCAGCGCTTCGACGGCGGGGACCGAGAGCGACGCATCGACCACATGGACGACAGGCTGTTCGTAGTGGTGGGCGATCTTGACCGCCGTGTGCTTGGCCGAGGTTGTTGCTCCGCCGATCAGCAGTGGTACAGAAAAACCCTGACGCTGCATCTCCTTCGCGACGTGAGTCATCTCATCCAGCGACGGCGTGATGAGGCCGCTCAGCCCGATGATGTCGGCTCCCTCCCGCTTCGCCGTTTCGAGAATTTTCTCACACGAGGTCATCACGCCGAGATCGATCACGTCGAAGCTGTTGCACCGCAGGACAACGCCGACGATGTTCTTGCCGATGTCGTGGACATCCCCCTTCACGGTGGCGAGGACGATGCGGCCTCGACCGCGCGTGGTATCGACGACCGTCGCTTCCTGGCCCGGCGCGAGAGCCGCCTCGGCGGCGACTCGCTCGGCCTCCATGAACGGTTCGAGGTACGCGACCGCCTTCTTCATCACGCGGGCACTCTTCACGACCTGTGGTAGGAACATCTTGCCCGCGCCGAACAGGCCGCCGACGACGTTCATGCCGTCCATCAGCGGACCCTGAATGATGTCGAGTGGCTTGCCGTATTTGAGGCGGGCCTCTTCCGTATCGATGTCGATGTGTTCGGTGATCCCCTTGAGCAAGGCGTGTTGCAGACGGGCCTCGACTGGGCCGAGACGCCATTCTTCGACAGCGGCTTCGGAACCAGGGGACTCACGTCCCCCGCTCAGTTTGATTTGTTCCGCGAATGTGATCAGCCGCTCGGTCGCATCGGGGCGGCGGTTCAGCAGACAGTCTTCGATGTAGACGAGCAGTTCCTTGTCGATCTCCTCGTAAACTTCGAGCTGTCCCGCGTTGACGATGCCCATGTCGAGGCCCGCCTGAATTGCGTGGTAGAGGAAGGCCGCGTTCATCGCCTCGCGCACGACATCGTTGCCACGGAACGAGAACGACACGTTGCTCACGCCGCCGCTGGTGCGCGCACCGGGGCACTCGGCCTTGATCCGGCGCAGGGCCTCGATGAACTCGACGGCGTAGTTGGAGTGCTCTTCCATCCCCGTGCCAACCGTCAAGATGTTGGCGTCGAAAATGATGTCTTCGGGTGGGAAGCCGGCTTGCTCCGTGAGCAACTTGTAGGCGCGTTTGCAGATGCGGACCTTCTCATCGCACGAGGTCGCCTGACCCTGCTCATCGAACGCCATGACGACGACCGCCGCGCCGTAGCGGCGAACCGTGCGAGCCTGTTCGAGAAACTTGGCCTCCCCCTCCTTCATGCTGATCGAGTTCACGACGCCCTTGCCGTCGAGGCACTTCAGTCCCGCTTCGATCACGCTGAACTTGGAACTATCGACCATCACCGGCACCTTGTTGGTGTCGGGATCGTCGGAGATGAGGTTCAAAAACCGGGTCATCTCCTGTTCGCTGTCGAGCAGACCTTCGTCCATGTTCACGTCGATCATGTTCGCCCCGCCCTCGACCTGCCCGCGCGCGATGGCCAGCGCCTCGTCGTAGTTCCCCTCCTTGATGAGCCTCGCGAACTTGCGCGAGCCGGTCACGTTGGTCCGCTCGCCAATCATCATGAAGTTGGAGGTTGGGAGCAGATCGACCCGCTCCTTGGCGCAGTACGAAGACAAGCGGGGAACGTCGGGGATGCGCCGCGGCGCGACACCGTCCACGGCCTGCGAGATCGCCTGGATGAACTCCGGGTTCGTCCCGCAGCAGCCGCCGACGATGTTGACCCAGCCGTTCTGAGCGAACTCGCGCAGGTTGGCCGCGACCTCGTGCGGGTTCGAGTCGAAGCCGCCGAAACCGTCGGGCATCCCCGCGTTGGGATAACAACTGATGTACTTCGGGGCGAGGTTCGCCAGCGTCTCGACGTGCTCCCGCATCTGCTTCGGACCGAGGGCGCAGTTGAGGCCGATCGTCAGCGACGGAGCGTGCGAGACCGAGGTCCAGAACGCCTCGACCGACTGCCCGGTCAGCGTCCTTCCTCCCGTGAAGATCGTCCCTGAGATCATGACCGGCAGTCGCACGCCCATCTCGGCGAAGACGTTTTCGATGGCGTACAGACACGACTTCATGTTGAGCGTGTCGAACGACGTTTCGGGCAACAGCAGGTCCGCGCCCCCTTCGATCAGCCCGCGAATCTGCTCGGAATACGAGGCGACCATCTGATCGAACGTCACGGGCCGATAACCAGCCTTGCCAGCATTGAACGACAGCATGACCTTCGTCGGCCCGATGCTTCCCGCGACGAAACGCGGCTTGTTCGGGTTCGTTCGCTCGAATTCATCGCACACGCCGCGCGCGAGCCGTGCCGCCGCGACGTTGATCTCGCGCGTCAGCTCCGCCAGCCCGAATTCTTCCATCGAGATGATGTTCGCGTTGAACGAATCGGTCTCGATGATGTCGGCCCCGGCCGCGAGATACTGCCGATGAATGTCGGCGATCATCTGCGGCTGCGTCAGCACGAGCACATCGCCCGCGTTCTTCAGGTCGATGGGATGCGACGCAAACCGCTCGCCGCGATACGTCTCCTCAGTCGGCTCATACCGCTGAATCATCGTCCCCATCGCGCCATCCAGCACGAGGATGCGTTCGGAGAGGAGTTGCTCGAAGTAACCGGTGGGTCGGGTAGGCATGAGTGAACGAATTCCGTGAAGGCCATCGGCGTGGGGGATTTATTTTTGTGAGTCGTCAGTGATCGGGATCGTCACCGAACAGGGCCACGATGTCGCGCGCGCCGTGCAGCAGCCGAATGACTTCGATGCCGCCGGAATCGGGGCGGTAGTAGATGAGGTGCTTCGGAAAGCCGCGAACCATCCACACTCGCACGTCACGAAGCGCATCATGAGTGAAGCCGCGTGTGACACCGAGATCGGGTTGGTCAAGCAAACGCTGCACGCTGGATCGAACCGCCTTCAGAAATCGCGTCGCCAGTTCCGTGCTCTGTTCGGCGAGGTATTCAAATTGTTCATCGAGATCGCGAACGGCCTCCGGCCGAATCGCCGCGCGGGCCGTCATGTCGCCGCCCTCTGATTCACGCGCTCGAGCAACGTGCGTTCTTTTTCGTCCCACCATTCCACCGTGACCTCTTCGAGTGGTCCCGAGGCCAGCCCCTCCAACAACAGCTCTTCCAATCGAGACTTGTTTTCGGAGAGACGCGCCATCGCCTCCATCCCCTGTCGCTCGTTGTCGAGCAATTCCAGCACGAGATCGTTCGGAGAACTGAGTCCGCGCCGGATGACCTGTTGATCGACAAATTCGTGCAGCGATGCGGGCAGGGTGATCGTTAGGGTTTCCATGGAAAGCTCCTAAGTGGTGGGATGGCATCCAGCATTTTGTCAGCTCCCTTCGCCTTTCTTGATGTCGGACACAGGGCCTTCGAGCTTATCTGCCTTCTTGGGGAGTTTCTTGGACTCTGACGCCACGCGACGTTCGATCTTCTTGATGTCTTCTGCGGCGGGAAGATTCTCAGGAACGATGCCGCGCTTCCCCAGCAAGTCGCGCACGTCACTGTTGTTCTTGACGTGTTCGTGGGCGATCTGTGGCTCGGTTTGCAGATCGTTGCGTTTGATGTTGAAGTTCGTGATCTCGTTGGCGAAGTCTTTGGCCTTGATCGTGATGGTTGGCAGGAAGTCGGCCAGAGGGCGGCTGTCGGGCGCTCCCAGTCGGCTCTTCATCTGCTGTGTTGTCAATCCGCCAAAGAGTGCCGAGTCTCCCATGCTTCGGATGCGGGCAAAGCTCCGATCGTCGCCGACACGCTCATAGATGATGCCGGAAAGTTCCTTCTCCGTAGTCGTCAGTTTGCGACGGGCATTCAATCGCTCCATTTCAGCGAGTCGTTGTTCGATGACCTCTTGCTTGCGAGTTTGAACGGCGAAGTAGGTCTGAGCGAATGCGATCTGATCCTTGGTGGAATCACCGTTTTGCGCGATGAGGTAGCAGGCATATCGGGTCAGGGCGACATCATCCGTTTTGCGCTGAACACCTGAACCGATGTCCACCATTTTCGTGATGTCAAGAAAATGGTCGGCCGCGTCGTAACCCGAGTTCTGGCAAGCTGTCTTAGCCTTTTCGATGACGTTCGCGAAGTTCTCCCACCGCGCATAGCCGAGCAGCGATTGCAGGTCACGAGCTAGCCAAAACTCAGTCTCCGAATCCGTCTCGGTTTGGACCAATTGTTCAAAGCTGGCGTGCAATTGAGCGATCAGTTCCGTTTTCAAGGCTGGCTCTCCTTGTACGTCGCACTCGATGATCCCAACCCCAACGCTTCCAGAATTCTCTGACAGGCTTGGCTCTTGTTGAGGCAGTAGAGATGGATGCCGGGGACGCCTTGGTCGATCAGTTCGCGGCATTGGGCGATGGCGAACTCGACGCCGATCTCGTACTGCGCGGGCTTGTCGTCTTTGACCGCTTCGAGGCGCGAGGCCAGCGACGGCGGGATGACTGCGCCGCACATCGCCGTGATCCGTTGAATGCGGGCGAACTCGGTGATCGGCATGATGCCGGGGACGACCGGAACGTTGAGGCGTTCGCGATGGAGGAGGTCTCGGAAGCGAAGGAAGCTGGCGTTGTCGAAGAAGAGCTGCGTGAAGACGGCGTCGGCACCAGTCTTGATCTTGCGGACGAGGTTTTGAAAATCGAGGTCGAAGCTGGTCGCTTCGGGATGTTTCTCGGGATAGCCCGCCACGCCGATCCCCATCTCGGGGAAGCGTTCGCGGATGAGAGCCACCAGTTCGTTGGCGTGCTTGAGTCCGCCTTCCGTCATCTTGAATTCGGCCTGGCCAACGGGAGCGTCTCCTCGCAAAGCCATGATGTTGCGGATGCCCGCCGACCACGCGTATTGCAACCATTCGACAAGCTGTTCGCGCGTGCTGCCGACGCACGTGAAGTGTGCCGTCGCGGTGAGGCCACAGACGTTCTGAATCTCTTGGCACCACTCGACCGTTCGCTTGCTGGTCGTGCCCATTGCGCCGTAGGTACATGACACGAAGGCGGGCTGAAACGGAGTCAGCTCGCGCAGAGTCTGGCGCAGCGATTCATCTCCCTCCGGCGTCTTCGGCGGGAAGATTTCGATCGACAGGCCGAACCGGCCACCGGTGTAGATGTCTCGAATCCGCATGACTACTGATCCTGAATTTCCGGGCAAAATGGGGCCGGAGAATACGCGATCCCTCGTCAATCTGCCACAGGCCCTCGGGCGACGGGACGATCAGCGATAGCACTCTGCAAGGCGTCCGCGTCATGAGCGACACCACTGGACGCCAACGCTACAATCCCGCGACTTTTGGCCAGCCCTGTTTGGCCACCGGCCCGCTCTGCGGTCGCAAGATTCCGCTCACGGGTCGCGTTGAAGCGAGCTGGCTCTGGTACGGCAATGGTTTCGGCGGAGTGGTCGTGTGGATCGCTCCTGTTTAGTTTTAGAAGGACATTTGAATGGCGACGGCGACTCTATCCAACTCGGCACCACAGGCGCAGACTCAAAAACCGGCTTACAAGGTCAAGGACATGTCCTTGGCAGAATGGGGCCGCAAGGAAATGGATATTGCAGAGAATGAGATGCCTGGTCTGATGGCCTTACGCGACAAATACGGTGCGACCAAGCCGCTGAAGGGGGCGCGGATCGCCGGCTGTCTGCACATGACAATCCAGACGGCGGTTTTGATCGAGACTTTGACGGCGCTGGGTGCCGACGTGACGTGGAGTAGTTGCAACATCTTCTCAACGCAGGATCACGCCGCCGCCGCCATCGCCGCGACGGGCGTGCCGGTCTATGCGTGGAAAGGGATGACCAACGAAGAGTTTGATTGGTGCATTGAGCAGACGATCTATTTCCCGGACGGCCAACCGCTGAACATGATCCTCGACGACGGCGGCGACCTCACGTCGATGGTTCACACGAAGTTCCCGGAACTCCTCGCCGGGATCAAGGGGATCAGCGAAGAGACCACGACCGGCGTCCATCGTCTCGTGCAGATGCACGAGCGAGGCGAGCTGAAGATCCCGTCGATCAACGTCAACGACTCGGTGACGAAGAGCAAGTTTGACAATCTGTACGGCTGCCGCGAATCGCTGGCCGACGGCATCAAGCGTGCCACGGACGTAATGCTGGCCGGCAAGGTCGTGGTCGTCGCGGGCTACGGCGACGTGGGCAAAGGCTGCGCGATCTCGATGCAGCGTTACGGTGCCCGCGTGATCGTGACCGAGATCGATCCGATCTGTGCTTTGCAGGCGGCGATGGAAGGCTTTGAAGTCACGACGATGGAAGAGGCTGCTTCGCAGGGAAACATCTTCGTCACCACGACCGGCTGCTGCGACATCATTCGCGGCGAGCACATCTCCCAGATGAAGAACGACGCCATCATCTGCAACATCGGTCACTTCGATGTCGAAATCGACGTGGCGTGGCTGGAGGCTCAAGCCACCAGCGGCAAGGCCAAGAAGGTGAACATCAAGCCGGCCGAAGTCGGCGCGGTAGACCGTTACACGTTTACCGACACCGGCCGTAGCGTGATGCTGCTGGCTCAGGGCCGTCTGGTGAACCTCGGCTGTGCCACGGGACACCCGTCGTTCGTGATGTCCAACAGCTTCACCAACCAGACGCTGGCTCAACTCGCGCTGTGGACCGAACCCGAGAAGTACCCACTCGGCGTGCATCGTCTGCCGAAGGAACTCGACGAGGAAGTGGCCCGCCTGCATCTCGGTACGATCGGCGTCAAGCTGTCGAAGCTGACCGCCAAACAGGCCGAGTACCTCCACTTGCCTGTCGCCGGTCCGTTCAAGCCGGATCATTACCGGTACTAACGGCAGCCGCTTGCTGAAGAGCTGTCCGAGAACGATTTCAGGAGCCCGGCCTTTCCCAAGGCCGGGCTTTTTTTGATGTTCGATGTTTACTATGCGACCATGCGTGAAATGTTCTTGACGAGCCGCAGGCTGTCAGGCCGCGGGTTTTCTGCAACGATCAAGAATCCGCAGCCTGACAGCCTGCGGCTCGCCAAGACTCATGTTTGGTAGCGTTAGTTCTAACGAGGCGACGTTGAAGACAACCCCAAACGGAGGCTCATTCGCAACAACGTCCCAACACCAAGTGTCCTAATGGCGACCATCATAAAGGTAATGCCCGCTCTTGCCGCCTGATTTTTCGAGCAGCTTGGTCGGGCCGAGCGTCATGCCGCGATCCACGGCTTTGCACATGTCGTAGATCGTGAGGGCCGCGACAGACACGGCGGTGAGTGCTTCCATCTCAATGCCCGTGCGGCCGTGAACTCGCACGGTCGCCTCGATGCGGACCGTGCTGTCGTTCACCGCCGCAAGTGCCACGTCCACGGCATCGATCCCGAGCGGATGGCAAAGTGGAATCAGATCGGCCGTCCGTTTGGTGGCCATGATTCCCGCCAGCCGCGCGACCTCGAAGACGTCTCCCTTGGCAACCTGTTTGTCGAGGATGAGCTTCAACGTCTCAGGCCGCATCCTGACGAAGCTCTCGGCACGGGCCATCCGCGCGGTGATCTCCTTCGCGCCGACATCAACCATGCGGGCGGAGCCGTGTTCGTCGAAGTGAGACAAATCGGGCATATCAGACTTCGTTTCCAGCAGTTTTCGGTTTGGCGGGCTTCGTGACTCGTTGTCAACAGCCGAAGTCGCTGCCCAAGGTAGCCCTGTCACTCCGCGACAGGGCTACCTTTCGGCCAGCGTGTTGAACCGGATCGGCACGCCTCGCTCGGCGAGGTATTGCTTCGTCACGCCAATCGGGTGCGTGCCGTAGTGAAAGATGCTGGCGGCAAGAGCCGCGCTGGCGTGTCCTTCGGTCAGGATCGTTCTCAAATGTTCGGGGTTCCCGGCACCGCCGCTGGCGACGACCGGGACGTTGACGGCGTCGGCGACGGCGCGCGTCATGGGCAAGTCGTAGCCGTCCTTCGTCCCGTCGGCGTCCATCGAGGTGAGTACGATCTCGCCCGCGCCGAGCCGTTCGACTTCTCTGGCCCACGCGACCGCATCGAGTCCCGTGGGGACGCGGCCTCCGTTGACATGGACTTCCCACACCTCACGGCCGTCCTTTTGAACCCGCTTCGGGTCGATGTTCACGACGATGCATTGGCTACCGAATTTCAGAGCCGCCTGCCGCACGAATTCGGGATCCTTCACTGCCGCCGAATTGATCGAGACCTTGTCGCAACCGGCACTCAGCAACATGCGGATGTCGTCGAGGGTGCGGATGCCACCACCAACGGTGAGCGGCATGAAGCAGACTTCGGAGGTGCGCCGGACCACGTCGAGGATGATGCCGCGCTGTTCGTGACTGGCGGTGATGTCGAGGAAGACGAGTTCGTCCGCGCCGTCCTCTTCATAGCGTGCGGCAACCTCCACCGGATCGCCGGCATCTTGCAGGTTGAGGAAATTCACCCCTTTGACGACTCGTCCGGCGTGGACATCAAGACACGGAATAATTCGTTTGGCAAGCATGAAATAATCTTTGACTGGACGACGAGGCTAGCGAGGGAAACTGGGTAAGCCGGTGGCGAGCAAGCTCGTCTCGACACGATTTGCAACAAACTTTAGCATCTTCCCGTAGTCGGCACGAGAATGGATGTTTTGTGTTGGCGTCGCACTTCGGTTCACTGGCCCTTCGACACATCTGCGGGCCACCTTCGATCGTAAAATTCATTTCGTTCTCGCCTCAACCAAGGATCGGTTGAATGACGACATCACGATTCATTTGCCCGGCGCTGCGTTGCGCCCTCATTGTCAGCTCCCTTACCACGTGCGGTTGCACGTCCATGAAGGGAACCTCTGACAAGTGGTCAACCGCATTGAAAAAGAGCTCCGAGCCGAAACCGGTCGATCCAAATCACGAGGAAATCGTGACCTATTTGGGCCAGAAAAAGAAAGTGCCGAAGCCAGCCGTAATGCCTCCAGAGTTGAAGGAGCGGCTGGCGAAGAAGACCGATCAATTGCAGCGGTCTCGTGACTACACCGACAACTTCAAGGCGGGAAATCTGCGCTACAACGAGGGCCGGTGGGATGAGGCTCGTCGCGCGTATGAGCTGGCCCTTGCCGCCAAGCCCGATGACCCAGACGTTCATCATCGGCTGGCTGTTGTCGCTGACAAACAGCAGATGTTCGGAGCCGCCGACGATCACTATGAGGCGGCACTCCGCCAGCGGCCCCGCGACCCGAATTTGCTCAGTGACGTCGGCTACTCGTACACCCTGCGCGGCGACGACAACCGGGCTGAGAAAACATTGCGAGAAGTGCTGGCCATTGATCCCTCACACAAGGGAGCAATGCTCAATCTCGGCACGTTGTACGGCAAACAGGGACGATATGACGAAGCGTTCGCGCTCTTCAAACGTGGCACAACCGAGACGGAAACGCGACAGTTCATGGCGCAACTGTTTCCTCAAGGCCCACCTTCGGGAGTGGCTCAGGCAGATGCGGGGCAGCGGTCTGTGCGGCCAGTCTCCGGTGACGAACGGACCGATGTCCGCAACATGACCTTCGATCAATTAAAGTCCGAGATGGAACGCAGGCAGTTCGAGGGGACTCAAAGTCGCCAGCAACAGTTCGCGCAGACTCCCTCGCAGCGTGACTGGTCCGGTGACGCTCGGAGGCAGGATCCAAGAGAAAAGCCGAGCATCGCTCCGAACAGTCAACCTTGGATGACGAGCCAGAACGTCAGTGACCAGATGACCAATTCACCACAAACGGCCAATCCGGGCGTTGGCCAGTCCTCACCCTACACATCACCAATGCAGGCGGGGACTCAGATGCAGCCTGGTGTGGGAACGGTTCCGCTGCCGTCGAATCTTCAACCGGGCTCGCCGATGCTG
>JAYSQC010000005.1:0-1611 GCA_043721755.1 Schlesneria sp. | reverse complement strand
AAAAACGTAGGATGGACGCCCTCGTCCGTCCGTTTTGAACTAGAAAACACTCGGACGAGGGCGTCCAAGTTACGTTTTTCAACAGGCTGTTAACCGCGTGGACAACGCCCCGCGCGTCGAAGGCAAAATCGCTGTCCATGTCGCGCGACGCGCGGGGCGTTGCCCACGCGGTTAAACGAAGACTCTTTGGCGGTGAGTGGTCGAAGCGGACATCAGAACCGCGAGGCGGCTGACATCACGTATTGGAACGTCGCTTCCGTCGTCGCGTCGGTCGTTTCGAGTCTCGACACATCGAGCGCGAGTTCCACGACGAGGTTGCCGAACCGGCGGAAGAAGTCGTCAGGGCGAGCGACCTCCAACAGCAATTCCTCGTGACCGGTCAACTCGATTTTCAAGACGTGTTCCCATTGAATGAGCCGCGCGGCGAGTTCGCGTTGTTGGCGGCAGGCGATCCGAATTTTCAGCGGCTGCTCGTCGAACATCGCACGGATTTCCGGCAGTGTGCCCTCCGCGAGAACTCGCCCGCGTCCCATGAACACGATGCGGTCCGCCAGTTCGTCCATCTCTTCCAAGATATGACTCGACACCAACACCGCCTGTCCTCGATTGGCGCAGAGGCGGAACAACTCCATCAGCTCACGCCTTCCGACCGGATCAATTCCGTTGAGCGGTTCATCCACGATCAAGACATCCGGCTGATGCACGAGAGCTTGAGCCAGCTTGATCCGCTGCCGCATCCCCTTCGAGCAACCTCGCAACGTCCGATCGGCTCGGTCTGACATCCCGACCTCGGCCAAGACTTCTTCCGTCCGTTCGTGAGCCATGCGCGAGGGCATTCCGTGCAGGCGGGCCATCGTCTGGACGAAACGTCGCCCCGACATCTCTTCGTAAAAGGAATCGGCATCGGGACAGTAGCCCATGTACCGCCGCGCCCGAGCCGACCGCGCGGACTCGCCGCGCACCTGGACCTCACCGAGGCTCGGCCGCAGTTGCCCCGTCAGCAGCTTGAGAAACGTCGACTTCCCCGCACCGTTCGGGCCGAGCAGTCCGGTGATTCCCGGCTGCAACTTCAGGCTGACATCGTTCACACCGATGACCGCTCCGTACCACTTCGTCACCGAGCGAAACTCGGCCAACGAAACGGGATGGGCAGCGTCGTCTGAGATCGTGGTTTGCGACATGGTGGAGACTTTGATGGAGCGGTGGGAACGAACGGAGTGTGGCTCGCGGGGTCTCCGGAGAAAAGTCTCAGCGAGATGCCGTCAGGGCCATCGTCTTTTTCGACGTAGGGTGGGACAAACTCAGTTCGAGCGCCGGCCCACCATCATGCAATCACTGGAAATCATGGTGGGCCGGCGCGGCGAAGCGCCGCTGGTCCCACCCTACAGGTTGCGGCACCCCAACAAGGCGATTGCCCTAGGATGCGGTGTGTTGCCCGTGGTTCACCTTGTTCACCTTTGAACATCGCCGCGCTCTCGCATAGGCTTCGCGAACGATGTGGACTTCGCAAATCAGGCTCTCCGCCATTCCTGTTGAAAATGGTGTCCAGTGAGCGGCATGGCGCTAGCCGCCGGTCGTTTTCGCCGACACCGGCGGCTAGTGGTCCGCCAA
>JAYSQC010000004.1:0-12910 GCA_043721755.1 Schlesneria sp. | reverse complement strand
CTACGGGGCGGCGACATGCAGCCACACTTCCGGGTGCATTGTGTAGAGCCGGAACTTGTCGCCGTCGGGAATGATGATGCCGCTGGAACGGTTCAGCTCGCGCGGCAACAACGGATTGCTGTCGAATTTTCGCCACGTCCGCAAGTCGTCCGAAACCGCCACATTCGTGGTCCACAACGATTTTGCTTCGCCTCGTGCCGCGCCGTGGTAGTAGGCGTAATAACGACCTTTGTGCTTCACGATTTGATTCATCGCGATCATGTCGCGGTCGTGAATGCCTTGGCCGGGACGAAGGACCGGATCGTCGCTGACGTTGGTCCAGACTTGGAGATCCCGTGACGTCGCTAGCCAGACGCCGAGATCTCTCCGCTCGTAGAACAGATGCCAAACGCCCTTTTCCATCCAAACGGTCGGAGTCCCGTAAGGCCCCGGTTCGATCGGCCTGCCGTTCATTTTGCGAACATCCAGTTGACCTTCGCGATGCCATTTAATTCCATCGCGGCTGGTGAGCAGCTGCGCTTGATCGTCTTTCCCTTCGGCGAACATGTGCCAGACGTTGGTGTGCGGCCAGACGGTCAGGTCTTCGACCCAGTGTTGATCGTAAATCGGATTCGCTTGCAGCCGAGTCCACGTGAGGCCGTCCTTCGACGTCGCGTATCCCAACCGTTTGACTCCCTCGGTCGTGCCGTCATAGCCGGTGAACCACAGGCGGTATCGCGGCTTCGCGGCATCAGCGCCAGCGGCGGTGGGATCGAGGTGAATCCAACCTCGCTCGCGAATCTTCACCTCCCAGGTTCCTGGCCCAGCGGCAGTGAAGATCGGCTTGTCGCCGTACTGTTTGAATCGCACGAGTTCGGATGGGAAGTCGTCGGCTTGCGCGAATGACGTCAGCAACGCCACGAGACCGATCGCCGCGCAAAACAAGGCGATCGGGGCGGCGTCAGCCCAATGGCACTTACTTTGGAAAGTAGTAGACACATTCCATGTGCCGTAACCTGCAAATTGCGGACGGCACATGGAATGTGCCTGCTACTTTGCGGGCAAAGTAAGTGCCATTGGGCGTCAGCCCCCCGGTTCTTGGGCGTCAACCCGCTGTGGAAGAACCGGGGGGCTGACGCCGCCCCGCTCGGAAACCTCTCACTTTGTGCCGCGTGAGGTATCACCACGCGGCTCAACGACCGCCCCCTCCAAAACGATGTGATCGGTCACTCTCGGCTTCCCCGCTCTCCGCTCACCCATTGAATCGTGGAAGCCGGTCGTGGGAGGCGGCTAATTGGGGCCTCGTTTGGGGGGAAATACCGACTGTTCCACGGACCGGACACGCGTTCGTTGAGAAAGCTGGCGAGGAACTCGGCCATGTGGCGATGCCCCTCGGCGGACCAGCGCGGCGCGTGACGGAGGAAGTTCGCTTCGGGGTCGCGTCCGCTGGTCAGAGCCGTCGTGGCGTCGGCGAATTGCAGCCGCTGGCCGATGACGTACTCGGCGAGACTGTCGAACGGTGCCCGGTTCGGGAAGTAGGCGTCGTTGGCAACGCCGCTGGCCATGCGGCTCCCTTTCCCCGCACTGCACCGAGCCGAGACCTGCCACGGTTTCGGCGAGGTGATCACGGCGAATTGGAAGTGACCGCTGTCACTCAGCCGCGCGAGTTCCATGATCGGTTGAAACGACTGCTGCACGGCGGCCAGCGCTGCGGGACGTTCGTCGCGCAGCCACGCATACGAGTTTGCAGAGGCATCGCGCGTCGAGGCGGTCTGTTCCGCAAGCTGACGTTTCCATTGCCGACTGGTCGCCGTGAGACCCCAGTCGATCAAACGAAACTGTTGCCGAAGGTCTTCGAGCGGCTTGGTCACGCGCTTCGTTTTGACCAGTGACGCATGAGGGCAGGAGAGCGGCGTGGCATCGCGGCTGGATCGCGTGTAGCGGCGAAGCTGCTGGTCGTCGGAAACATCGGACCAGTCAAAATGGAGCAGTACGAGATCGGGCTGCAACCCGAGCAGCCGCTGCTTGAACAACAGATATTCCGTGAGCGGGCAACCGCCGGGAAGTCCCGCGTTAACGACCTCGATTGGAACCTGCGTCTGCTGTTGGAGCAATTCCTTCAGCACGCGCGTGGCATGGTCCGCTTCGGGTGTTTCGGGAGCCAGGATCGTCTCGTCGCCCAGCAGCACGATTCGGAACAGGCCCGACGGCTTCGGGACGATCACTTCGGGACCACGCAGCCCGAGGCTGTTTGTACGAACGGGAATCTCGTGTTTTGAGTCGCGACACTTCACCACAGCAAGTGCGTGCGGCTTGAGTTCACGATACGTCGTCCACGACGGCATGAGCAGACCGGTCGGGTCCACCGCACACGGCGAGGCGGTCGTGGCACAGACATCCGTTCTTCCGACGACCTCAAACATGCGCACGCCCACCTCGGCACCGCAAACGATCAAGACGAGCAGGATCGCGGCACACAGCAGTCGGCGGAAGAATGTCAGGCCGGCCCGAAACATGACCGCGCCTCAAGGCGAATGATGGACGAAGGGGTTGAACAGCAGTGTGCAGCGACAGCCCGGTCGCAGGCGGCGGGATGTTAGTGACGACTCAAAAACCGGACAAGACGGCTTTCGGCATGAACGGCCGGTCAAAATCGGGCTGCGATGTTCCTGACCGGACTCTATTTTGCACGGCGAAGAGCAGATCGTTTCACCGCGCGCGGTAGGTAAGGCGAGCGGCACAAGTTGTCATACCGGCAATTGAAGCCTGACGCGCAAGCGAAGCCTTGGATGTTGAGCATCCTGCGCTTGCGCGTCAGGCTTTGATGGGTCAGCTATTTCCTGCCGCTCGCCTAATGAGACATCTGAGCGGGGCGGCGTCAGCCCCCCGGTTCTTGGGCGTAAGCCCTCTTGGGAAGAACCGGGGGGCTTACGCCGCCCCGCTCGGAAATGTCTCACTTTGTGCCGCGTGAGGTATAGGCGGCAGTCATCTTGCAATCGGCTACCTTCACGCGGAGCGATGAAGGCGACTTTGATTGCGACCAAAGGTCGCCTCGTTTAGTCGCGTGGGCGTCAATTTCAGATTGCACAACGTATATCTCCGACTGTCACCGTGTTCCACGCGCGAACCGATCCGCCCGCAACCTTGTCGTTCCGGCTCGCCTTGGAGTATCTCGTCACGACACCAATGTTCCGCACCGCTTTTTTTCCCGCGTGATTCATCATGTTCCCCTCAGACGCCGACATCGTGGAGGTCTCGCCCCGCATTCGCATTTCGTGCCGCGAGTTCGAGTGGGGCGTCGCCCGCAGCTCGGGGCCGGGCGGGCAGAACGTGAACAAGGTCAACTCGAAAGTCACGCTCCGCTGGCCGCTGTTCGAATCGGAAGGCTTGCCCCCCGACGTGCGTGATCGGTTCGTCGCGGCTTACAAACGACGCCTCACCACCGAAGGGGACTTCGTGATGAGCAGCGAGCGTTACCGCGATCAACCCCAAAACGTGGCCGACTGTTTGGAGAAACTTCGCGAACTGTTGCTCACCGTTGCGACGGCTCCGAAGCCGCGCAAGAAGTCGAAGCCCACCAAGTCGTCCAAACGCCGCCGCGTGGCCGACAAGCGACTGAACAGCGTGACGAAGCAAAGCCGTCAAACGCCGCGCGCGGACGAATAGTGTGAAAGTAGCCTTCATCGCTCCGCGTGAAGATCGCCGTGCGCGAGGCAGGTCTGAATCGGAAAAATCATGGGCCAACTCACAATCGGCTGACTTCACGCGGAGCGATGAAGGCTACTTTGGCTGCGGCTACGCCGCGCGGCCTTTGCGGCGGTAGTACTTCGTCACCGCCGTGCCGGGGTTGCCGGTCACTTTGCCATCGACCGCCTCGACCACATACGAGTTCGACAGCACGCGAAAGAAGATGAGTAACAGGAACGCGCCACCGGTCCCCGCTCCGAATCCGATCGGGCTGATCGGCGTGATCTTGAAGCTCGTGTCGAACAACAGCACGACTCCGCAACCGATGAGGCTTCCTGCGATCCCCATCATCAGCGTGCCGATCGCTCCACCGGGATCGCGGCCCGGCATGATGGCCTTCGCCGTCAGGCCGACCAAAGTGCCGAAGCCAACCCACATCAGGAGTTCATGCGCGGCGTATTCGAGGACTTGAGCCAGTTGAGGATCGGCCATGATGCGTCTCGCGAATGGAGTCGTGGTACTGAGCGGCGGCATTTGCCGGAGTGCTTGCGTCCCACAATCAGCGGAACGTCACACCGTCTCAATTCGGACTACCTTGACCGACACGACGAGAAAAGGCGGCACGCTCGGCAGCGTCGCGGCTACTTCACCCAGCCTGCCAGGCGAGACTGTTCTCGGCGTATGGTGCCGATCTCTGCACCGCCAGGTGAAGCCACCGAACGTTGTCGCGAGTCGTTGCTGACATGATCGTCAGTCTGGCGATCAGAACTTCTCGGATAACAGGCTCGTCACTACGATGCCGCCGCGCTTTCGGATGCCGCCGCACTCTTCTCGAAGGTCTTGTTCCACGATGCCGTTCCCTGACGACCGACCTCCGCCACCTGCTGCCGACTGGCTGCGGTCGTTTCGGATCCCCACGATCTTCCTCATTGCGGCCGCCGGTGCGGTGTTCATCGACATCCCCATCGCGCGGTTCTTCAAGCAAGTTCGCTGCCCCGGTTTGATCGTCGAATTGCTCGATCGCGCCGAACCGTTTGGTCACTTCTTCGGTGCGGCGATGGTCTTGACCGCCGTCGTGTTGCTCGATCCGGTCATGCGACGGCGCATCGGTTGGGGAATCGGTGCGACCTTGGGCGGCGGGTTGCTGGCGAACATCGTCAAGTTGCTGGTGCAGAGAACCCGTCCGCGGGCCTTCGATCTCAGCGACGGAACGGTCTGGGAGACGTTCGGTGGTTGGATTCAGCAAAACTTGAGTAGCAACAACCAAAGCTTTCCATCCGGACACACCGCATCCGCTTTTGGCTTGGCGGTGATCCTTGCGGCATGGTATCCGCGCGGGCGCTGGCTCTTCATCACGGTGGCCGCTCTGGTGGGAATGCACCGCATCCAGCACCTGGCTCACTTTCCGAGCGATGTTTGTGCGGGAGTGGCCGCAGGCTGGTTCGTCGCGGCGTGCTGCATTCGAGGCGATGAACGGCGACTCGCCCGCGAGAGACTCGACGCCGAGCCGATGACCAACGGCGCGCCGATGAATGGCGACCAACCGAAACCGTCACGCTTGATGAGAGATCACGAAGAGACGACGGTGGTCTGAACGTAGGCCCACGCGGTCACGTCACCGGCACCCGTGACGACGGTGACTCGCCGTCGTTCGTACTCGTGCCCCGCGAGCTGTCCGAGCGGAATCTCTTCCAACTCATCGCAGCCCGCGAGCGTCAAGTCGTACTCAAACGAGTTCAGAAAATAGAGTTCGCCGTCCACGACGCCCTCACGCGCCGGAGCGATCATCAGCGCGTGGAGCCTCGCGTAGCCGTGCAGGTTGGCCGGAATCATCCGCTCGAAGTGACCGTCGAGAAAGCGATGGTTCACATGCCCGTGACGGAGCGTCCCGAAGACGAACAGCGGCAGACGTTCGTAGGCACCCACGGGCGGCATGAGTCCGCTCCACCAGAGACTTGAAGACTCGTTTAACCGCGTGGGCAACGCCCCGCGCGTCGTGCGACGTTTGAGGTTGTGTTGTCGCACGCCGCGCGGGGCGTTGCCCACGCGGTTAAACGACAACCCTCAACCATTCAGATCGTCTGCGCCGTGAAGCCACCATCGACCAGCAGGTTGTGTCCCGTGAGGAAGCTGCCTGCGGTGGGAGAGGCCAACAACAAAATGCCTCCCGCCAGTTCTTCGGGTGAACCGAAGCGGGCCATTGGCGTGTGACGCATGATGCTCTCGACACGATCGGGCGTGAGAACCTTCTCGTTCTGCTCGGCCGGGAAGAAGCCGGGCGAGAGCGCGTTGACGCGGATGCCCTTCGTGCCCCATTCCCGCGCGAGGTTCTGCGTCAGGCTGAGCACCGCCGCTTTCGTGAGCGAATACGTGAAGACACGCGACAACGGTGGCCCGGCACTGACCGACGCGATGTTGATGATCGAACCCTTCGTCCCGCAGTCGAGCATGTACTTGCCCACGACCTGACAGGCGAGTCGCACGCCGCGCAGGTTGACGTTCAGAATCCGTTCCCACTCTTCCTCACCGATGTCGAGGAACGGCGTCGGCGAATTGACGCCCGCCCCGTTGATAAGGACGTTCGCCTCGCGATTGTTTGCTTGGAGATGAGCCACCAGCGCATCGAGGTCTTCCCGCGAAGTCGCCTCACACTTGAAGTACTCAGCCGATCCACCGCGATCCGTGATCGAAGCGACTCGCGCCTGACCGCGCTCGTCATTGCGACCGACAACCAACACATGCGCCCCCGCGCCAGCCAATGCCTCGCAGAACGAACCACCGAGCGTTCCGGTCCCACCCACCACGATGGCCGTGAGACCATCGAGTCCGAACATGTTCTTCAAGTAATCGCCAGACGACATGGATGCAGGTTCCTGATTTGTAGGATGGGCACTCCTGCCCGTCCGCTCTTTCCTCAATCAACACAAGACAGGACGTTTCCGACAGAAGTAGTGAGCCGGGCGGCGTCAGCCCTCGGACTCTTGAGATTGCAGCTAAGAATCCGGGGGCTGACGCCGCCCGGCTCACCTGATTTTGACTTTTGTCGGAAACGTCAAGACAGGACGGGCAGGAGTGCCCATCCTACAAATGGCATTGATGTCCTCGCTCAGCCGATGAATTCGACATCGACCGGGTGCGGGATGATCTTCGCGTCGTAGGCGCGTTTCAACAGCAGGGCGACGGCGTCGCGGCCCCGTTGGCCGAAGTCGATCGTCCAGTCGTTGACGTACATCCCGACGAACTTGTCGGCCTGACTGCGGTCCAAGTCGCGGCCGAACTGCAGCGCGTAGGCGAGCGCTTCGGCACGGTGGTCGAGGGCGTACTGAATGCTCTGCTTGAGCAGGACGGTCACTTCGTCCATCGCCTTGCGGCCGAGGTCGCGCCGGATGGCGTTGCCTCCCAGCGGCAGCGGCAGGCCGGTGTCTTCCATCCACCATTTGCCGAGGTCCACGATCAGACTCAGCCCATCGTTCTGATACGTGAGCTGCCCCTCGTGAATGATGAGTCCCGCATCGACTTTGCCCGCCTTGGTCACGGCGAGAATTTCGTCGAACGGATAGACGACTGGAGTGAAGTCGTCGCCCAGCGCGAGCCGCAGCGCGAGGTATGCGGTCGTCAGCTTGCCAGGGATGGCGATCGTCTTGCCTCGAAAATCGTTCAGGCTTCCCGGCTGACGGGCCACGATCATCGGGCCGTAGTTGTCCCCCATGCTGCACCCGCACGCACACAGCGCGTACTTGTCGGTCATGTACGCATAGCCGTGCAGGCTGACGGCGGTCAGCTCCAACTCACCCTTCAGCGCGCGGTCGTTCAGCGTCTGAATGTCCTGAAGCTGGTGAGTGAACTGGTATTCACCCGTGGGAATCTTGTCGTTCGCCAAGGCATGAAACATGAAGGCATCGTCGGGATCGGGGCTGTGGCCTACGCGGATGAGCATGGTGGGGGGTCGATGGTCGAGGGTGGAAGGTTGAGGGTCAGAGCCACAGGGCGCAAACTTGCGGCTGCGGCGGCGGGGCATCATAGTCGCGGTTACATTGACTGGCCACGAAGCCGACGAACCAGACTTCAATCCAGCGACCCCACCGGGCTTGCCCCGGTGGCTCGCGGGTTTCTGCACTACTTGCGGCACCGATTCGGGTGGGCACAAAAGTAGTGCAAAGACCTGGGTCCACCGGGGCAAGCCCGGTGGGGTTCGCTTGCTTGACGATTAGACGTAGGGTGGGCTGTGCCCACCATGGAATCAGCGAGCAATTGGATTGGTGGGCACAGCCCACCCTACGCATTGAGCGGGGCCGTGATGGCGACGATACGGTGTTATTACGAGGTGCTGTCGGTCACGAAGACGGCTTCCGACGACGAGATCAAGAAGTCGTACCGCAAGCTGGCGGGGAAGCATCATCCCGACCGCAATCCGGGGGACGAGGCGGCGATCACGGCGTTCAAAGAAGCGGCCGAAGCCTTTGATGTGCTGAGCAATCCTGACAAGCGAACTCGGTACGACCGGTTCGGCCACGCGGGCGTGCAGGGAGCGGCGGGAGGCGGCGGAGCCGGTGGCTTTGGCGATGTCGGCGACATCTTTGAAGCGTTCGGGGACATGTTTGGTGACATGCTCGGCGGTGGTGGAGGCCGCCGTGGCGGAGGCTCACGCGGGCGACGCGGCAACAGTTTGCAAACGTCGCTCACCGTGGAGTTGCTGGACGCGGCCGTCGGTTGCACGCGCGAAATTGAAATCGACAAGAACGTCTCGTGCGTCACTTGCAAAGGGACGGGAGCCAAGCCCGGCACGAAGCCAACCAAGTGCGACTACTGCAACGGCAAGGGGCAGGTCATTCAGTCGCAGGGCTTCTTTCGCGTGCAGACCACCTGCCCGGCGTGTCGTGGCCAAGGCGATGTCGTTCGCGACAAGTGCGTCGATTGCCGAGGGAATCGAGTCGTTTCGCGATCATCGAAACTCGAAGTCAAAGTTCCTGCGGGGATCGACAACGGAATGCAGCTCTGCCTGCGCGGCGAGGGCGAACCGGGCGAAGGGGGCGGACCACCGGGCGATCTCTACGTCGATGTCCGCGTGAAGTCGCATCCGTTGTTCGAGCGGAATGGCAAGCACCTGACGTGCGAGGTTCCGATCACGTTTGCTCAAGCCGCCCTCGGCACGGAACTCGACATCCCGATTCTGACGGGCAAGCACCACATCGCGGTTCCAGCGGGGACTCAACCGGGCGAAATCCTGCGGCTGCGAGGCCAAGGGATGCCCGACGTTCAAGGCGGGTCACGCGGCGACTTGCATGTGCAGTTCGATGTCGAAGTCCCCAAGAAGCTGTCCAAGAAACAGGAAGAGTTGCTGAGGCAACTGGCCGAGTTGGACGACAAGCAAGTGAGTGCTCATCGCAAGTCGTTCTTTGAATCGGTGACGGATTTTTTTGGAACATCGAAGCAGGATGAGTGAGAGGCGAACTTGCAGATTCGTTTAACCGCGTGGGCAACGCCCCGCGCGTCGAGCGATGTTGGAGTCTGTTTTTGCCCATCGACGCGCGGGGCGTTGCCCACGCGGTTAAACGAGTCCTTGATTGAGTTGAGTGACAACGAGGTACACGCATGAGCAACGAAACGAACACCACTGCGGCCGAAGCCGCTTCGACGAACGAGGTCAACGAATTGGACATGCCACCGACTTTGGAAGAGCAGCTTCAGGCGGCGTTGGCCGAGCGGGATCAGTTCAAAGACAAGTGGACGCGCGCGCTGGCCGATCACGACAACTATCGTCGCCGCATCAATCGCGAGATGGACGAAGACCGGAAGTACGCCGCCCTGCCCTTGCTCAAGACACTGCTCCCGGCGTTTGACGGCCTGGATCGCGCGATCTTCGCGGCTTCCCAATCGAAGAATGCCGACGAGTTGATCGGCGGCGTGCAGCTCACGATCAAGCAACTCGAAGCGGCACTGAACGGGATGGGAGCGAAAAGCATCGCGGCGCTCGGTCAGCCGTTCGACCCGAACCAGCACGAAGCGATCTCACAAGCCCCCTCAGCCGAACATCCGCCGCTGACGGTCTTGCATGACATCGAGCGCGGCTACATCCTGCATGATCGCATCGTCCGACCAAGCAAGGTGATTGTCTCGATCGCGCCACCGAATGCGGAGTAGTGCAAAGACCTGATTCCACCGGGGCAAGCCCGGTGGGGTGAGATTCAAATTTGCGACCTTGATGTGACACGGTTGTCGTTCCTGACTCCTGACTCTCCTCCCGGAGCATCCCCATGCCGACCTACGACTACAAATGCGACGCCTGCGATCATGCTTGGGAAGAATTCCATTCGATGACGGTGGAGCCGACGAAGAAGTGTCCGACCTGCGGTAAGAAGAAGGCGCGGCGGTTGATTGGTGCTGGCGGCGGCATCATTTTCAAAGGGACCGGCTTCTATCAGACTGACTACCGCAGCGACTCGTACAAGAAGTCCTCCGATGCGGACAAGGCACCCGCGCCGAGTACCGAGTCCAAGAAGTCGGACTCGGGTGGCAAGAGCGAAACGTCGAGCAAATCGAAGGACTGAAATGGTTCGTCCACAAACGTGCCCGATCTGTGGGAAGAACGTTCCCCCCGCGACCGATCCGTCGGGAGGGATGGCTCCGTTTTGCAGCCAGCGCTGTCGCGAGATCGATTTCTTCCGTTGGTCCGACGGGCGCTATGCCATCGTCGAGTCGCTCAGCGAGGAAGATCTGGAGAACAGGCGGACTGAGCCTTCCGCTGCGGAGTCGCAGTCGGAAGAATGAGCCGCGCGGCATGTAGGAGGGACGCCTCGTCCGTCCGCGCCTGCCACCTCGGACGGACGAGGCGTCCCTCCTACGGGTCGCTCATTTTCCGGGTGTTGCCTCACTGAGGTGTCCGTCCGCATCCCCTGAATCTCGTCTGCTGAACCCGTCGTTGGCCAACCTCTCACGTGACCAAACCAAACGAGCCTCTGCTGTTCGATACGTACTTGCGGCCGCAGATTTGGGGCGGTGTGGAGTTGGCTCGTCTGTTGGGGAAGTCCCCTTCGATTGAGACTCACCGCGACGCGAAGGCGCTTCCGTTCGGCGAGGCTTGGGTGCTGAGTACGCTGCCCGAGCATGTCAGTCGCGTCGTGGCGGGCGACGAACTGGGTGAGACGCTGTCGGACGTGTGGTTGCGCTCGCGTCACGAAGCATCCGCCTGCGACGCGACTCATGCCGAGTTTCCGTGGCTCGTGAAGTGGCTCGACTGTCACGGTCCCCTTTCGCTGCAAGTCCATCCCGATGACGCAGCCGCTCGATCGGTCCTCGGGCAAGCTCACGGAAAGTCGGAAGCGTGGGTCGTCGCGCGTGTCGAACCTCACGCCCGAATCTGCACGGGACTGCGCGCGGGCGTGACGCGCGCGGACTTTGAATCACATCTGGCAGCAGGGACGGTGGAGAAATGCCTGCACTCATTTGAACCGCGCGTGGGTGACTGCCTCTCGCTTCCGGCCGGAACCGTTCACACCGCGCGCGGCGTGTTGCTCGCAGAGATTCAACAACCGAGCGACGCCACATTCCGGTTGTTCGATTGGGACCGTCTCGATGCCGCTGGCCGTCCGCGTTCGTTGCATCGCGCCTGGGGACTGAACGCGATCGACTGGCGGCAAGGACCGATCGCTCCGGTCGCTCCGAGACCATTGGTTCTCGAAGGCGCGGGTGTCTCGGGCGAAGTGCTGCTGGAGACGGACTGGGTGCGGTTGGAACGCTTCACGCTAACGGGATCATGGACCGCATCGCTCTCCGGCGAAATGACCGTGTGGATGGTTCTCGCCGGGAATGCCGCGTTGCATGATCGTGCGAACGACACACGACGCGAACTCCCAATCGGTTCGACGGTGCTGATCCCGGCCGAGATCGGAGCGATCGAGTGGTCTCCGTCGTCCGTAGACCAGAGTTGCACGCTGCTCTCGATCGGTCAGGTTCAGCCGCGTTGAACGCTGTGCGTGGGACGGTCGAGCAGTCGCAGTTGTTCCAACGCGGCGGCGGTCACCGGGCATGGATGAGTTTGTCCGGCGTGAGTCATCGCGCGGATGTGACCGGCGAGCATTTGCAAATCGGCCAGGTTGTCGATGTCGTACCACGGCGGCAGCAGACCGAGCGTCAATCCGAGGGCGGAGGCTCGCTGAACCGTTTGGCGGAGAACATTGGGTCCGCTCCACGTCATTTGCTCGAACAACAATGGAGCCGGTCGCCGCAGGCCAATCAAATAGTAGCCGCCATCGGTGGCCGGGCCGAGAACGCAGTCCACCTCGCGCAACATGTCGAAAGCCTGTTGGATGAACTCGATTGGCAGCGTGGGACTGTCGGTGCCAATCAAAACCGCTCGAAAATCCTGATCGGACGTTGCGTTCATGCCGCCCGCCTCGTTCGATTCCAGTTCACTCCCTGGCTCTGTCTGGCTGGCCTGCTCTGTTTGACCGACCGGTCCCGACAGAGCACGGTGGAAAAACGAAACGATCTTCCAGCCCAGTTCCCCTTCCGGCTGTGGCCACAGTTCGTAGCCGAGCTTCTCGAACTGACTGAAATACGGTGTGGCATCGCGCGGCCAGTAGCCGAAGACGCGACGATCCCCCGTCGCGCGGAACCGGAAGGCCAAGTCATTGATGAACGCCGCGTAGAGCTTTGCGGCGGCGTCATCACCCAACTCCGTCGCCAGCCGCGTCTTGACGTGCCCGGGCCGAGGATGCTTGCCGAAGAGACCGAGAGTGTTCATGCGTGGTCCTCAATTGTGAGAGATTCGTCGCCTCAAATCGTCCTCCTCGCGCCGCGTGAAGCAAGCCGTGCGCGAATTCGCCTTCAAGGGCAGCGCCGTTCAGGATTTCTGTAGCAGAATTCGTGAGAATTCTGACGACTCGACGGTTCTCCAGAAGTCTTACGACTTCTGCGACGTTCGATTGGCCTCTGTTTTACAACTCCGAAATCCTGAACGGCGTTGCCTCAACGGGATGGATTCGGCCCAATCACTCCCGGAAAATCTGCACGGAGAATACGGTGAACGAGGAACGAGACTTGAGCAGTGGCCGAGCCAAGCTCGACTTGCAGTGAAACGGCCGCTGTTGGCCGTGAAAACTTCGTTATCCCTCTCGCGGCCAGTGATGAGGCCTCTGAGCGGGGCGGCGTAAGCCCAATGGCACTTACTTTACTAACCCGCAGCGTAAGCGAGGGCGATGACAAGAGGCGTTTCCCTTTGTTTCCCTCGCTTACGCTGCGGGTT
>JAYSQC010000003.1:0-2869 GCA_043721755.1 Schlesneria sp. | reverse complement strand
GAACCTGTCCAAAATCAACTCCGTGTTTTGTGGAGTCGCAAAAACACTAGCCCGACGCGCGAGCGAGGGCTGGACGTTCGATGAGTACGAAGCCCTCGCTCGCGCGTCGGGCTAGTTTTGAAAATGCGGACTAATACTTAGACGAGAGTTCTTACGGCCTGTTCGCAGCGAAGAGCGCCGGTGGGCCGCCGGAGAGTGGGACGCGGAACTCGGAATGAGAGCCGACGACCAGCGTGTAGACCTCGGGGCCTTTTGCACCGTTGCGGCGATAGGTCAGGGGATAGGGCAGCTCGAACTCGTGTGAGTCGCCCGGCTTCAAGGTGAGTGTCTCGCCCCAGCCGCTGGTCGGAGCTTTGGTCTCGTACTTGAAGGTCTCTTGGCTGAGGTTCGACAGTTTGATGCGGGCCAAGTGGAACGAGACATCAATGACGGGTGCGTTCCAGTTCACTTCGTGCAGTCGTAGCTTGGACGTGCCAAGTGTCACGTCGGCCACGTCGGTCGCGGAGACCTTCGCTCCTTGGGTGTAGGCGCGCCAACCTTCGCGGAACTGCGTGATGTACGGCTCGGCGATGAGCGTCTTGTCTTTCGCTTCGTAGCCCTCGGCGAACCGCCCCGTCCCGGTGACGCTCGAAACGGGAAGCCAGTCGAGACGGAGTTGCCGCTGTTCGTGAGATGGCGATTGGAGCGAGGCGCGCACTTGTTCCGAAACTTGCAGATCGAACGCGGCACACTTCTGCCACTGGCTCTGCGCGGAATCGGTCTTGATCTGGATCTCGACCGTCAGGCCGGAGAGTTTGAACTCGAACGGCTTCGGTCCGTCCGTCGTTGCCGATTGAGAGGGTTCACCGACCGACAGCGGGCTGGTGACGCGTAATGTCGAGCGAACTTGCAGGCCCTCGCCGTGACGCTTCAAGTCGGGGATCAATTTCTGCAACGTGGCACGATCGGCAAGCTCAACGAAAAGCGGTTCGGGGATGTCGAGCAAATCGAGCTTGGCCTGATCGGCATCGACCACCATCTGCGTGAGCGGCCCCAAAATCTGAGGTGCCGCTGTGACGTGCAGGGCCTTGTCTCTTGCCATCTGCGCGAGCGTGACCCCGGCGGGCGCGACGCGCTTCAATGCGGGAGCCGGCCCAAACGGGTTGAGGCTTCCAGCGATCAAACCGACAACCAGTGAAATGCCGTTCTCGTCGGTCGCGATCTGTTCGGGAAAGACTTGCAGACGCGGCGGATTGACGGGGAGCGGCCACCAGTTTGCGAGAGTCGATCCCGCTTCGGGCAGCACCAGATGTTTTTCGAGTTCACTCACAATGCTCGGTGCGAGATTGACGACTTCGTTTTCGATGCGGCCCTTGCTGCCATACAGCCCGTTCGTGAGGCCGCTGGTCACGGCCTCTTGTGTCATCCCGAAGCCCTGCGTCGAGACACCGGCCGGTTGCGTCACGTACCAGTTGTCGTTCGGAATTTGGAAGCTCGCCCCGCGTGACTTCAACCGAATCCGACGGTCGGCGATGTACGGCGTGACCTCCAGGCTCAGCCAGACGGGATAGCGGTTTCCGATCGAGATTGTGATCGGTCCTGCCTGCGCCGCGTGTCGCGCTCCATCCACATACGTCCCGCCAATCGAGAGAACCACGTCCCGCAGGCCGAGCTGCACCAGCAGCTTGTCCTTCCCCGATCCCTTCACGATCACCCGCTCGACCAATCCGCGATACGTGATCCCCGAGAACCGGATGCTAAACGAACGCCCTTGCACCGTGGTGCTGTCGAACATGTCTCCCAACGATCCCGAGAGCAGGTTGGCGGGGATCGACTGCGGGATCGAATAGGACAACGCGGCAAGAGCATCGTTGCCCAGTCGAAAGCCGAGTGCCTGCGGAATCTCCAGCGCGGGCACGAACGGGATGTTGATCGCGGCGACGGACAGGACTGTGGCGGAACTCAACTCCGCCGGTGCCTTGCGCGGGGCGAGCATCCACGCGATCACGGCGTCGTTGCCATAGACCGCCGCGTTGATGTCGTGTGTCCCGCCAGGCAACTCGGTGTACGAGACCGTTCCTCCGGCGGCCTTCAGCGCGTCAGTCAACTTGCGATTTTCTTCCGCTTTAATGAGCAGATCCTTCGCACCGTGAAAGGCCCACACGGGGATGTCCTTGAGCGCGGCGACCTGCCCCACCTGGCCACCGCCGGAGAGCGGGACAACGCACGACCAGCGTGCTGGTTCGGCGGCGGCGAGGCTCCACGCGCCGTAGCCGCCCATCGACCAACCGGTCAGCGCGATGCGACGCGCATCAATGCCGAACTGCTTCGTCGCGTGATCGAGAATTGCCAGGGCTCGCTGCCCGTCGGCCGAGCCACTCTGCCACGATTCCAAGATGCGGCCTTCCGTCGATTCGCACTGCGGGAAGACCACGACGAACGGAAACGTCTTCGCCCGCGCCTTCACGAATGGAGCCAGCCCAATGGTGAGTTGCATTCGGTTCTCGATCCCCCTCTCACCCGCTCCATGCAGGAACAGGATCGCGGGCGAAGGCTTGTCCACGCGATGCCCGGCCGGCAGGAACACGACGTACTTGTGTTCGCCAGTTTCATCGCGAAAAACCTGATCGACAAAGCGACCGGTCGCTGCGGGAACGATCTGGGATTGAGCCATCGCGCATTGAGGCTGCACCGCGAGTGCCAGACCCACGATGACCGCGATCAAACCGCGCGCGATCCCGCGTCCACTGATGTTCTGTCCCGTCTGTTGTCTCATGCTTTAACCCTTTCAGGCTCTCCGCCATTCCTGTTGAAAATGGTGTCCCGTGAGCGGCATGGCGCTAGCCGCCGGTCGTTTTCGCCTACACCGGCGGCTAGCGCCCAATGGCAC
>JAYSQC010000002.1:0-1211 GCA_043721755.1 Schlesneria sp. | reverse complement strand
ACGAGCATAAAAGACGCGTTGCCGGTCGCGCAATTACTCGGTCGTTTCTTGCAAGGGATTACGCCGGTAACGTCACGATCCACGCGCGTCCCATCTGGCTATTTCCGCATGCGCCTGCAGAGCTATTGCCTTCATGCGGGGACGTATGGGCCGACCAAGGGCGACGGCTATCTTTTGGCACCGCTCAAAGGCGACCGCGCGCCGCTCATTCGTTCGATCATGGAACGATCCGTCGCGCATCCGGAAATCCAACAACAAGACATCCAGCAATTGATCTGGGGCATCGAAGCGTACACGCCGTTCCAAGATTATGCATCCGATTTTCAAAACCGGATCCGTCCATTGCTGACTTCGCCCGAGATATCGTCAATGAGCGCGAATCGAGAATCGGTGAAGAACGTCGCTCGGGGTCTTCTGGGCTCGCTCATCCCGGCTCAGATTACGAACACCATCTCACAAGTGCAGAGCTGGCGCGACAAGATCACCAATCCAGCACTTGCGTTTCCGGAACTCGAGCAGCTGGCCGTCCTGCGTGGCAAAGCGCCGATCGGAGAAGGCAGTCGAGAGGTACCCGCCGGCCCGTGGAGCTACGCCGAAAATGGCACGTACGTCCGCTTCTTCCCCGAGTCGTATTCCACCACCGATGTCGAAGTATTCAGGCCGCCATCGTACAGCATAACGCTGGATGACATCGGCCGTGCGACACATCTCTCGAGCGGCGGATACACGGTCGATGCGACGTATGCAGCGCGCCCCGACGTCACCTCAATCCGGGGTGCGATGGTCCGTTCGTGGCGGTTTAAAACGTTGCGGCTTACGGGTCCGAAGCAAGGTCAGTCCGCTCTCTTCAGCAATCGCGGGTATGTTCTCGATTCACGCGACGTCGCGTATGGAAAGATCGGGAACACCGCCCTGAGTGCGCCGAGAACTCCGATCCAAGTCGCGAGTCTGAACATGGTGCGGGTTGCGATTACGGGCGACAATGCCGTAAACATCACGGAGCGTACGTTAACCGAGTACAGCAAATTCGGCACGGGAAAAGACGCACGCGAAGCGGCCGGCCCTGAGCCAAACGCCCAAGTAGCGGGCAGCGACTTGACCGGCGCAGAGCATCTCGCGGGTGGACTTCACGACATCGTCGCGGGCAATCCTTATTACTGGATCGGCGACACCTACGCGAAGGTCGCGATCATCGCAGCCGGCGCGGCTGC
>JAYSQC010000001.1:0-21737 GCA_043721755.1 Schlesneria sp. | reverse complement strand
TTCAACAACGAGCCCGACGCGCCAGCGAGGGCAAACCGTTGTCGAAAGTGAAGCCCTCGCTGGCGCGTCGGGCGAGTGATGAACCCCTCAAGACAAAGTTGTTCGACCACAAGGTGGCCCGGCTCGGGTCACCTTTGACGTTGAGGCGTGCCACGGCTTCGGAGTCTGCGGAGAAGCAGTGGGATCGGACGGTGACACTCCATTGGCACTGCTTCTACGAGGACTCCGAAGCCGTGGCACGCCACCGGAGTTCCAAAGGGCATCATCAAGATTGTGGGCGATCCATGATTCGGGTTGAGAACGAATACAAAGACGCCGTCCGACGGTGGGGCGAGCTGGAAGAGCGGCTGAAGCAGCAGGTCGCGCAGCTCAAGCAGACGAAGCTGTCCAAGGACGCGATCAAACGGGTGCTCGACCCCGTCCGTACCTTTCACGAGCAGATCAAGGACGAGATCGCCACCTACGAGCGGCCGAAGCGGGGCGAGTTCGATGAGTTGCAGAACTTCGCCGGGATCGGGCGATTGCTCATCGCCCTCCGGATCGCCAAGGGGCTGACTCAGCGCGAATTGGCCGAGCGACTCGAAGTGAGCGAGACGCAGGTCTCGTGCGACGAACGCCACGAATACCACGGCGCGGGATACCCGTAACCCAACGCCGCGAGAACTGGAACGGCAAAATGATGAAGCACAGAATGATGGAAGCGGCCCGCAAGCGGACCGCCCGGCTTGATGATTCTGTGTTTCATCATTTTGCCTAATCTGGTCTGTCGAAATTCTGCTCGCCCGGCAAAGAAACAAAACGTCAGTAGTACGGCGTCACCGTCGAGCGAGCGAGCGAATCGAATTCTCGACGCGCTCGGTGTCGAGGTGACCAGTGCCGTGGCCTCGTTGGGGCAAACACGCCGCCCCGCGAAGAAACGGTCGTTGTCTTTCTCAAGCTGACGGCGACCCCGCGCGCCGGGGCGCTGGTCTGGCAGAACGATGGAGGCGAATTCCCGCACCAATTGCCGTTCTGCCATCGTTCTGCCCAGCATTGTTCTGCCATTCTCACCGGAGTATCGGCGGGGTGGCCGGGGCAAGAGCGCTTGAACTGACCCACATCTTTGGTTCATTGCGACGAAACCGCTGATGGCGAGGAGGAGTTTGTCGCGGCCGCGGCAGAGTGTGAGCCAGCCAGGGTGGCTGGCGCGTTTGCGCAGGAGGAAGCCGCCGAGGTGACGGAAGAAGTCGCGGACGGTGGTTATATTTCGCGCGGCCGAAACGGACACCGTTGACGCGGAGTCACGCTCACCCGCAGCATCAGCGAGGAGGTGAGTGGCATCCTCGTGGACACGGCGGGTGAGTGTCAGTTACGGCCGCGCGAAGTCGAACAGCCGAGGCATCGCCTTCAGGTCCGACCCGTCTTCGGCCTGATCGGGCGGACTGCCGTCGGGCTGCTCCGCCCTCTGCCGTGCCACCGTCACCGCCCGCCGCGTCCGACGAACGTCCCCCCAGTCACACCCGCCAAAGTTCGCTTCCGCCCCCTCGCCGACATCCCACATGAGAGCACTCACAACCCGACTCCCTCCCGCAGGGTCCTGCCTGGTGCGACCGCCTCCCGCCATCGACGACCGACCTTCCACACTCCGTGAAGACCGTCCCAACCCGCAAGGCAACCGACATGCCTCCCCGCCGCCAGAAGCAACTCCACACACGCCACCCCCAGCTGCCAAACGAGTCAGACGCAACCGCCACAGCGAACCGACACTGGCAAACTTTGTGAAAATGTGGGGCAGTTCAAGGGTACAGAGGTGGGACAGTTCCAGACGCCGCACGGCATCTGGTTGGACAACCGTCCCGGTCACGAACCGGCCCTCGTCGTGGCCGACCGCGCGAATGCCCGTTTGCAATACTTCTCGCTCGATGGAAAGCCGCGTGCCGACAAGATCATCAACGGCATGGTCAGCTTTCCCGCCCACTTCGACATGCGCGGGAAGGAACTGCTCGTCCCCGACCTCCACGCGCGGGTGACGATCCTCGACAAGGACAACAAGCTGATCACGCATCTGGGTTATGACGCCGACTGGACCAAGCAGGCGCTGCAAGGCTTCCAGATGCGACTGCACCCCGAACGCTGGGAGGCCGGCCGCTTCGTGCATCCGCATGATGCGAGCTTCGACAAGTCCGGCAACATCTTCGTCGTCGAGTGGGTCATGGCCGGACGAGTCTCATTCCTGCGGCACGTCGGCTGACCACTGGTTCTGGCGAAGGTTCAAAAATGAAGCCCGGCTTGAGAGTTCAAGTCGGGCCTCATTTGTTTTGAGGGGCAACTAGGCGATTAGCCGTCTGTTGAAAAACGTAGCTTGGACGCCTCGTCCGAGCGAAGCTCTGTTGGAAACGGACGGACGAGGCGTCCATCCTACTGTTCCTCAACAGGCAATCAGTGCTGGAACAGGAACTCCTTCGAGTTCAAGATGGCCCAACCGACATCTTCCAGAGCTTGACGCCGGTCGGTTTGAGCGGCGATGTGAGTCTTCGAGGCGGTCAGCTCTTCGGCTGAGGGCGTTCGTGCGAGAGCGGCCAAGTAGAGGGACGCGATGATCTCATCGTCGGGCTTCATGTCTTTAATCATCAGTGCGATGCGGCCATTGTCAGCACGCAGTTTGTTGTGAACGACGGGGCCGTTGATCATTTGCAGGGCTTGCGACAGGTTCGATTCGCTCGACCGTTCGCACTGGCAGGCCATCTCGCGCTGCGGTTGGCCGAAGACTTTCAGGAAGTAGTGGTCGGTCGGGGGATCGGCCAGTTCGCACGCTCGCGTTCCGAGCGGGACGCCGGGGAATTGCTCGGGGACGCTCGTCACGGCACAGATGCCGTCGAGTAGTTGTTCGGCGGACAAGAGTCGTGTATTGGCGTGGGAACTGTAAATTTCATCGTCCTTGTTGAAGCCGTTCTTCCGGCTGCTCAGTTGATACGTGCGGCTGTTGCAGATCGTGCGGACGGCCCACTTCTGGCTGAAGCCGTTCGACACGAACTGCTTCGACAGCTCATCGATCAACCTCGCATTGGACGGCGGGTTGGAATCGCGGAAGTCATCGACCGGCTCAACGATCCCGCGGCCCATCAGGTGGCCCCAGATGCGGTTCGTGACGCTCTTCGCGAAGAACGGGTTCTCGGGCGACGTGAGCCAAGCGGCAAAGACCGTGCGGCGGTCCTGATCGGCAGGGACATCGACATCGCCCTTCAGCAGCAGGTGAACTTTCATCTGCTTGTTGGTGCGAGGTTGAGTCACTTCGCCTCCAGCCTGCGTGAAGATCACCTCTTCATCGGCATCGACCGAGTTCTTGCGACCCACACGCGCGAACGCGGCGGCGATGCCGTAGTAGTTGTCCTGCGTCCAGCGTTCAAACGGATGGTTGTGGCACTTCGCACATTGAATGCGAACACCGAGGAAGAGCTGCGCGGTCGTCTCGGTGGCGTCGAGTGGATCGCGACTGGCACGCCAGAAGTTGGCGGGTGGGTTCTCGAAGACGCTGCCGTTCGCCGTCAGCAGTTCGCGGGCGAACTGATCGAGCGGCTTGTCGGAACGAATCGACTCGTAAATCCATTCGCGGAACTTGTGGACTCCCGCCGTCTTCAGCTTCTTGCTGTTGGAACGCAGCACATCGCCCCACTTGAGTGCCCAGAACGAAGCGAACTCATTGCTGTCGAGCAGCCGATCCACAATGACCGCGCGGCGGTTTGGGTTCGCGGCGTCAGCGATCAGAGCTTTCGCTTCGTCTGCGGAAGGAAGTCGTCCGGTCAGATCGAGCGTCACGCGGCGCAGGAACTCGTCATCGGTGCAAACATCCGACGGCAGGATTTGAAGCTGCTTGAGCTTCTCGAAGACGGCGGCATCGACAAAGTTGGACTCGGCAGGATTGTTCCATGCAAAGCCGGGAACCTCTTCGAGGAACGTCAGGTATGTCGTGGACATGCCCGTCAAATAGCGGGCAAGGATCGCGGTCTCACCGCGCCCGTTCTTCGTCACTAAGCCTTGCACGTTGACCGAGCCGATCGATTCACTGGATGACGTGAAGTCGGTGAGTGCCGTCACGTCTCGAACCGTTCCATCGCTGAAGTGGCCGAGGACGACGATCTGTTGCCGAGTGGCGAGTTGCTTCAAGACACGCTTCGAGGGAATGGTCTCGATGCGGACGAGATCGGGTTCGGTGGCGGCGTCGAGTCGCAGTCCTTCACCGATCCACTGTTCGAGAACCTTGTGAGCGGGGTCTCCCTTCTTGAGTCGCTTGCCGCCGCCGTGAGCCACCTCCATCAGCGGTTTGCGTAGCAACAGACTCTCGGCAGGCTCCATGATATTGGCGCGACGCCCGAAGAACTCCGAGCGAGCGGTCATAATGTCGAGTTCCGGATCGTAAGCCCGCAGCGACAATCGGAAGCCTCCCTTGCCGGAAGGTGAGCCGTGACAGGCTCCGGCATTACAGCCAGCTTTGGTCAACGCCATCTGCGTCTCATTCTTGAAGCTGACCGGAGCCGGGGCTTCGATATTTTTGACGAGGACCGGCACGGAAGCGGTCTGTCCGGCGACGGTCGCCGTCACAACAGCCTCACCATTTCCGACGGGCAGTACGACAGAGCCTTCGACTTTCACGACGGCCGTATTCGACGACGCGAATGTTGCCGCCGCAGTCAAATCGCGAACTTCATCACTCGCATACTTGCCGGTCACGAGCAACTGCTGCTGTGCCCGCTTGGTCGCCAGTTCAAACCGCCCCGGCTCGATCACCAGCCCCGTCGGCTGACCAATCTCCGCCGCCGAAGGGGGATCGACCGCGAAGGTCGTTGCTGAAGAGAGGCTCATCGCCGTCAGCAGCATCAGTTGAGCAATGCGAACAAATCTCATGGTCGTCGTCTCCATCTTGGGACAGCGGTGGGAAAGGCTGTTTGAATGTCGTTTCTATCGGCAACTGTGGGGCCACCAAAATGAGGTGGCCTGTCCGGCTAACTCACGTTAAGTTAGCTCTTGAAACGTGATCGGGTTGCCTCTTTGAAGCAACCCATAAAAACGGCGAGGTTGAATCATGACCAGTCTGGCAGCGGAAGTGGATCGTGCTCTGACGGAACTCCGTCCGAAGGCGCGCGGCGAGTTTGAACAAACCGTTCGGCACGCTCTTGAAGATGCGAAGAGACGTTCGGCATGGGAAGGTGTCCCCACGGATGAAAAGGGATATCCCCTTGGGTATTTCGAGGAAACCGCCGGTTGTTTTGCGAACGAACCGTTTGACGAACCCGTTGAACTTCCGCTTCCTCCGGCGAAGGTTTGGTGATGCGATTCCTGCTCGACACCAACGCTTGGATTCAGTACTTCAAGGATGCCGCAGGTCCGGTTGCCGACCATTTGCGGACGACGGACATCAGCGACGTTGTGACGTGTTCGGTCGTGTGGGCAGAACTGTTGCACGGCGCAACCAAATACGAGCGACGAGATCGCCGCGCGGCAAGAATCTATCAAACTCTCAGCCCCTTCATGGAATATCCGTTCGACCACGCCGCCGCGAATTGTTACGCGGCTGTTCGCGACCGGCTCGAACAGCGAGGTGAAGTGATCGGCCCGTATGACTTGCAGATTGCCGCGATCTCGCTGGTTCACGACCTGACTGTCGTCACGAACAACGTCAGCGAGTTTCGCCGCGTGGACGGACTGCGAGTCGAGGATTGGTCGGTCGTGTGACATGGTGTTGCTCATCATTCCACGGCCAATGTGGTGACGGGAGATGTCGCTTCGACTTTGGCGGCTCCCGCCATACCGTCGGCTTTGGCGGTGAGGTTGGTGACGTTGGCAGCGGCGGCGTCAGCGGCGGCTGTGAGTTTGATGTCGATTGTCGTTTGATCGGCGGCGATCACGGCGGGGGCTGGCGCGGCGGTGACTCCGGCGGGGAGACTCATCAGCGTGACGTTGACCGGTCCCGTGAAGGCTGGGTTCCGTTCGACAGTCGCCTTCACGACGAGTTCGCCTCCCTTGGCGATTTTGGCCGCGCCCGCATCGAGCTTGAGTGTCATCGGGGCGGCGAGTTTCAGTCGCAGGGCCATCCCTTGAACGGCGGTCTTGTCACCTTGTTTCAGCGTTCCCGTCAGTCCCGCCGTGAAGTCGCCGAGTGCGGCTTGGTTGTTGCCGGTGATGGTGATCTCGGCTTCCGTCTGACCTTTGTCGATGTTCTTGACCGCGATGGTGACTCCGGCGGGGAGGCCGTTCGCGGGAGGAGTGATCGCCACCACAACGCCCTCTTCAAAGCCAGCGGCTCGGGTGGCGATGAGCTTGGCTTTGGCCGTGAGATCCTTGCCGAAGATGATCTCCGCCGGTTCCACTCGCCATGCGAACCCGGGAGCCGGGGCGGAAGACGCCGCAACGAATGAACTCAGCGTCGAGGGCGTCCAACGCATGTTGTTATTGCGGGTTTTGAGGACGCCGCTGATTTCTGCGGGGATTGCGATGTCAGCTTCACCGATGCGCGCCGTTCCGACAATCGTGATGCCATGCAGCGAACCGGCCGCGAAATCGGGTGCGGCGTGAATCGTTAGCACGGCGTCGTTGCGACCGGCTCCGATGACAGAGCGGCTGGCGGTAAGACCGGGTGGTGGATTGAGGAGGCTCAGTTCGATCGGCCCTGCATGTGGCGAACGAACGGTTGTGATGGTCGCCAACACGGAACCGCCGACCGGGACGTTGAAGGTGTCGAGTGAAGCGGCCAGCGAAAACGGAGCAGGGCTGGTTTGCATGGCGATCCGGTAGGCGTGTTCACTCCCGCCGCGATGGTTCAAGTCTTCGACGACCAGCACATAGTCGCCGTCAGCCGGAGCCTTGAATGCGACCGCACCCTCGTTCGTTCCGGTGTCTTCCGCGGCCGCGACTTGTCCGCCGTCCTTGTTCAGAATCTTGAAGTTGAGATCTGTCGGTGAACCTTGCTGGCGTGTGATCCCGACAAACGTCGCCGACTGATCCTTCTTCGCTGTGAACGTGAAGCGGTCCACGTCACCGGGCTGTTCGAGTCGCCCGTTCACATCGTGACCAAACTCGATCTTGTTGGCTTGCTCGGGCGCATGGTTGGGTTCGACCTCAACGAACTGCGGGGTCGAGACAACGGCCACGGAACTGAAGCCACTCGCACCATGCGGTCGCTTCGCACTGACAGGCATCCATTCGGCAGCGTGATCCTGTGCGACGGCCACTGCCACGGGAACGACGCCATCGACACCGAAGCCGGCCAGAGTCACATTCGCGGTCGTCCCCTTTTGCACGGCGAGCGGATACGCGACGGTCGCCACCGGGAAGTCTCCGATGCGCAGTCGATACGCCCCGCCGCCGTACTTGATGTCGCGGAGTTCGATGACGTATTCCCCCGCGTCTTTGAACGTGTGAATGATCGCCGCATCACCGCTCAGTCCCGGCATGTCGTCGTTGAACGCCAGCTCACGGCCGTTTGCATCAAGCACCCGCAGCATCGGGTCGAGCGCCGAACCGATCCGTCGTGCGAGGACTTCGATCGACAGCTTCTGTCCCGCTGCCGCCGTGAACTTGAAGTATTGCCAACTCAACCCGGCGACCGCTCCATCGACAGCGGTCGGCACGGTCATGGCCTGAGCCGCCGCGCGCGTGACGTTGTTTCCGACCGACGCCAACGATGGCAGGTCATCGACAATCAGAAACTTCAGCGGCGAAACGCCCTTGTCGGTGATGACTCTCAACCCGTACACGCCGCACGGCGTGTTGGCCGGAACGTTCAGCGAGTACGTCACCTGAGCCGGGTTCTCACCGTTCTTATCGATCCCCGCCGTGAGGCTGCTCTCGCACGGAAAGCTCGTCCACAGACCTTTGGCCGCAGCCAGATTTCCGCCGTTGATTTGCAGATTCATCGTCGCGCCGGGAGCCACCGCACCGGGCACCGTGGCATTGGCGGCAGGCTCTTGGGCGAAAACCAGTCCACTGGTACCGACGATGGCGAGACCGGTCACAGAGACCAGCAGGGTACGAAGAGGGAACAGCGCGAGCGGTCGCAGCGAGGCGAGTGGGTTCATGCAGAAAAACTCCCGAAGGCGGATGAAAGTGGGGTGGGGCAGTTGAGGCGGGTGAGTCATCGGGCACGACTGATGGCAGCATGATAGGAAGGCTTCAAAGGAGCCGTCAATTTGGTAGAGCCATCGCGAGAGGAAAGAGTCGGAAAAACCTGAAATGGCGTGACACCCAATGATCCGGCAGATCGATGCTACCCCACTCAGAAATGTCCCCGTCGCCAAAGCCCCCTCACGCCAGCCGCAGGTAACTCAAGAGCGCGATCCGAAATGCCTCGACATCGACGAACCGTTCGGTCGGAATTCGAGCCAGTCCTTTGTGAATGATGGCGGCGAGCGTGTCGGGGAGATCGGCTCGATGCTGCTGGATCGATTTCGGAGGCTCTTGCAGAACCAACAGCAATTGCTTGGCGACCTCCTTCGGAAAGTCATACGTGTGCTGCTTCGTCAGCAGGTGGTACAGCGTGGCCGCCGCCGAGTATTGATCCGCGGCAGGAGTGACATCGCGATAGTGGGTGATCTGCTCGGGAGCCATGAACGGCAGCGTGCCGCCAATGTTTCCGGTCGTCGTGAGGCCGCTGAGTTTGGATGCCTGATAGGCTCGGGCCAGACCGACATTTAGGACAAACAAGGATCGCCATGACTCGTCAGCCTTTGTTGGATCGGTCACTCAAGGCGACACCCGGTAAATGATTTGCTCATCGAAGCCTGACGCGCAAGCCAAGTCCTTCTTCGCTCGCGCGTCAGGCTTCGATGAGCGGGTACGACATTTCGCCGGGATTGCCCACTCACTCACACCGTCGCTCCGGTGAAGAGCGGCTCGATCACGTCGCCTCGATTGAGGCGGACGGGGCGGTTGAGTCGGTCACGGACTTCGACTTCGGCCGGGATGCCGAGCAGGTGATAGACGGTCGCGCCGATGTCGTTGGGCGAGTAGGCTCGCGTCACCGGATAGCCCCCCTCGGCGTCCGAGCGTCCGATGACCTGGCCGGGTTGCACTCCCGCACCGGCGAAGAGACCGAAGAAACACGGTCCCCAATGATCGCGACCGCGTGTGTTGTTGATCTTCGGCGTGCGACCGAATTCGCCGAGCATCATCACGAGTGTCTCATCGAGCAGCCCGCGCGAATCGAGATCGTCCAAGAGGGCCGAGACCCCCAGATCGAGCGGCGGCAGCAACCTGTCTTTCAACGTCGGGAAGATGTCGCCGTGACTATCCCAATTCTGAACGCGGCCAATGTTCGCCTGCACGATCGGCACGCCCGCCTCGACCAGCCGCCGCGCGAGCAGCAGCGACTGGCCAGTCTCGTTCCGGCCGTATCGGTCGCGGACGGCGTCCGGTTCGCGATGCAACTCGAACGCCTGAGACAGCCGACTCGACGTGAGCATCGAGATCGCCAACTGCTGGTCCCGCTGCAATCGCAGTGATTGAGCGACCTCGCCCAGACGCGACTGCTGTTTATTGAACTCTTCCAACAGCAACTGTCGCCGACCGAGATGCGTCACATCAATTCCCGGTGCCAGCGTGAGGGCATCGACGCGGAAGTCGGGCTTGTTCGGGTCGCCCGTGATCTGCCACGGGTCGTAGTTCGGGCCGAGAAACCCCGCGTGCTGGCCGGGCCAAGTGAGCGGCCCCTCGCGCAGAAACGTCGGCAAATTGACGCCGCAGGGAATGCCATCATTGCGAGGCTTCAAGTAGGACAACGCGGACGAATAACTCGGCCAGTCATCGCGCGACGCCACCTTGTCAAAGAATCCCCCCGGCTGCTTCTCGCCCGTCAGGACGTGATGCGTGGACATCAAGTGATTGTTGTCGTTGTGCGAGAATGACCGCACGACCGCGTACTTGGACGACCGCGACGCCAGATGCGGCAGGTGCTCGCAGATCGAGTACCCCGGAATCGAAGTCGAGATCGGCTGGAAGTCGCCGCGAATCTCCTTCGGTGCCTCGGGCTTCATGTCGAACGTGTCGTGGTGACTGGCCGCGCCTGTCAGGAACACGATGACCACCGACTTCGCCCGGGGCTTGGCCGCTGATATCGCCGGCGATCCCGCTGATTCCGCAGCCGCTCGGCCTCCCAAGACCGTCGGTAAACTGAGGCCCAGCAGGCCGGAGTACCCCGCCTGAAGTACTTCGCGCCGAGACAAGCCGACTCGATGTTGATGAGATTTCACGACAGGTTCTCTCCTCGGGGCCAGTCTGGCTGACGCGCCGCGCGGTGACGAGTGAAACATCACACTCTGAGCCGCACGAGGTCGAGCGTCACGAGCGTTCACGAACAAACGCCAGCACGCCGCAAAGCAGGATGGAGACTACGTCCCCTTCCCAGCCGTGTCGATGCGATTGCCAGAAACGATGGTCCCGTAGGATGGACGCCTCGTCCGTCCGAGTCGCGGCAGTTCGGGCGGACGAGGCGTCCATCCTACGATGGCGCGGATTAGGCCAATCCGCGTCGTTGCAGTTCGGCCACGACCGCCTGCACGATGGTCGCGACCTCTTCGGGACTGGAGCCTTTCGCACCGGCCGGCAACGGGCAGCCACAGAGCGGTTCGTCCGTGAAGCCGTGCTCGGACAACATGCACTGCAGCTTGTTGGCGAGCGTCGCGAGGTCCGTTTGCTGATCGGTCGACAGCGGTTGGCGGCCAACTCCCGTGTCAAAGCCGCGCAGACGAACGGCCGTGCGGAAGCCGTCGGGGAACTCGGCCGAATAAAGCATCGCGTCGAACAGCGTGACGATGTCGTATTGAAGTTCGCGGGCTTCGTCGATGCGGTACGCGGTGGTCAGATCGTAGAGCTTGCGCGTCAGCTCGGGCACGACACCGGAACTGGCGTTCGTTCCGCCGTCGCAGCCGACGAGCAGCATCGGCATCAGTGCCGCGTCCCAGCCGGTGAGGAAGCTGAAGTCGGGTCGGTTCGGACGCACGGCCTGGATCATGCGGATCATGTTCGGGATGTCGCCTGACGAATCCTTGATTCCCGTGACGCGCGGGCATTCATCGGCCAGACGCTGAATCGTGGGGACATCAATCGGGCTGGCGAACATCGGAATGTTGTAGAGCGTCACGTCGATGGGCGTGTTGTCGCCGATCTCCTTGAAGTACGCATACACCGCGCGCGGGCTGAGTTTGAAGTAGTACGGAGCCACGATCGCCACGGCGGTCGCTCCCATCTCGTAATACTTCTCGCAGGCTTTGACGGTCTCTTTGACGTTCGCTTCCGCAGCCCCCGCCAGCACGGGAACGCGACCGCGCACCTGATGGCAGATGATCTCCATGATGCGGATGCGTTCTTCGGCCGTGAACCGCGTGAACTCGCCCGTCGATCCGTTCGGGTAGAGACCATGCACACCCTTGGCGATCAGCCAGTCGATGTAACGCCGCAGTTCGCTCTCGTGAATCTCGCCCTTGGAATCGAGCGGCACGATGTTGGGAGTGAAGATGCCCTTGAGCTTGGCTTGAGACGGCATGGTGAGACTCGCTGAAGTTGAATTGTGGCGTGGCAGTTTGTCGTCAGTTGAAAATCTCCCCACCGGGCTTGTCCCGGTGGAGTCAGGTCTTTGCGCTACTTTGATTGGATTGAAAGTTAGTGCAAAGCCCCGCGAGCCATCGGGACAAGCCCGGTGGGGTTTTCAATGGGCAGTTTGTCGGGAAAAGGCTTTCCAACGGCTGCGGGAAATCTACCGCACAAATCGAGGCGAGGAAGCCTTGAGCGTTGATGAAACGCCACATCGGCCGCGTGTCGATTGCTACGACCCGTACAGCCGTCATGACCGCGACGACAGGCGGCACCTTCGCACACCAACCCGAAGCGTGAGCGAGGAGGCGTGGGAGCGGAGCGAGGAGAAATCAAGAAGAAACTCCTCGCTTACGCTTCGGGTTGGTGTGGTCGAGCCGACTCCAACCGAACAATCGTACTCACCCTTCGCTCGCCAATGGCCAAGCCACTCGCACAATTGTGGCTCCGGCACAGGGCGATTCGATTTCGATACGCCCGCCATGCTGCTGGACGATGCGCCAGCATTTGGACAGCCCGAAGCCAAGTCCGCGCCCCGCTTGGCGTCCCGAGAAGAACGGGTCGAAGGCATGTTGTCGTTCGAGACCGGTAAAGCCCTGTCCGCGATCCTCGATCTCGATGACAGCGCACTCATCATGCGACGTGGCTCGAAGTTGAATCTCACCGCCGCCGACCGATTGCAACGCCTGCCGACTATTCCGCAACAACTCCGTCAGCACGATGGCCAACTGTGTCGAGTCCGCCTTCAAAACGAGTGGCCTCGAAACATCAACGACGACCGTGCAAGAGTCTCTTGCCAAGTCTACTGTCTGTTGGCGAACGACTGCGGCCACCGCGTTTGCCAAGTCCACTGCCAGAAGCTCGGGAACTGGCGGCCGACCGAACAGCATCGTGTCGCCAATCATGTCGCGGATGCGGTACGCCTGTGCTCCGATGGAAAGCAGCATCTGCCTCCGCTGAGGATCGCGTTCGTCTTTGAGCAGCAACTGCGCACGCCCGATGATCGTGGCGAGTGGATTGTTGATCTCATGCCCCGCTCCGGCCGCGAATTCCGCGAGAGCCTCCAGTTTGTCGGAGTCGGGCAAGATGAATTCGCTCGCCCGCGAGTCATCGGCGTTGGGATCGAGTGACGCCATCGCAAAAACGTTCCGGCCAGGAAATGAAAGCGAGGACGATGGTTCGCCATCGTCCTCGTCGGTTGAGTTCAATCGGGAGTGCATTTCAAAACTAGCCCGACGCGCAAGCGAGAGCTTCAACGTCATCGAATGTCCGGCCCTTGCTTGCGCGTCGGGCTAGTTTTTCGAGGCAAAAACAGGTTTTGAAATGCGTTTGGATCCCACCGGGCGATCAGGAACCGACTGGCTCGACATCCAGCAGCTTGCACATCCGATCGACAAGCAACTCAACTTCAAACGGCTTCTGGAGGAAGTCGTTCGCGCCGCATTCTTTGAGGTCGGCAATCTTGTCGGCCTCAACCATACCGCTGATGCAAATGATCTGAGTCCCATCGAGAGCCGAATCCATCCGGACTCGCTGGCAGACTTCCTTGCCGTTGATATCGGGCAGCATTACGTCCAGAACAATGATGTCCGGGCGATATTCCTTCACCATCATTCCCGCGTCGAAGCCGTTGTTGGCGACCCGAATCTCAAACCGGCCATCGGCTTCGAGGGCATCTCGGATCAGTTCAACCAGTTCCTCGTCGTCATCGACGATCAGTGCTTTGCGGCGTCCGCTTTCGAGAGCATCCGTCGGGATGCCGTTGTCTTTCATGAAGCGAAACAGAATGTCTCGCGGGATGCGGCGGAAGCGCGATCCGGGAACGCGAAAGCCGCGCAATTGACCCGAATCAAAACAGCGAATGATTGTTTGTTGGCTGACCTTGCAAATCTTGGCAGCCTCGCCAGTCGTGAACACGGTCTTCTGCATGGGGCGATCCATCCTTTCCAAGAGTGCGGCGGGGGAGGCCGCACACCACAGTCCGTTGTCTCTCCAGACTCTCTCCGAGAGAGAGGCCGCTGGTCGTTTGAGCAGTTTCGGTAGTTATCGGCAGATTGTGCGGATATTGCCGATTCTTCCATAGGTGCCGATTGTAGCTATCCTATCAATTCGGTCAACGTGCCTACATTTCTTGAGAACTCCAGCAAAGACAACTCGACCGAGACTGCCCATCCCGCACTCGTGGCCCCGAAAGGGGTAGTTCGGCCAACACTTTCGGCTGTTTGACGAAGCTTGAGGTTTCGGGCAGAGACGGCATTTCAGCAGGACGCGATGGCGGTTTGGGGGTGATGTGCCTGTGCAGAAAATTGAACATCCATACACGCTTCGGCAAAGATGGCCGCTGAGATGACTCACACCAACCCGAAGCGTGAGCGAGGATGCGGAGCGACGCGACGTTCCCTCGCTCACGCTTCGGGTTGGTGTCGCAGGTGAGATCCGTTCAGCCCCGCGCCGAACGAATGCCGCGCGTCAGTCCATCCGCTGTGGCTCTTTGAGATAGAGCAGCACGATCGAGAGATCGGCGGGTGTGATGCCGCTGATGCGGCCCGCCTGTCCGAGATCGGAGGGCCTCACTTTGGAGAATTTTTCTTTGGCCTCGCGCCGCAGTTGGGCGACGGCTTGAAAGTCGAAGGTCGGTGGAATGCGGACGGTTTGGATTTGCTGTTGCCGCTCGATATCCACGGCCTGCCGCTTGATGTAGCCCGCGTATTTGGTCTCGATCTCGACCTGTTGCTTGGCGAGTTCGCTGATGCCGAGCGACGCGAGTTCACTCGACATCGCTTCGAGCTGCGGCCACGTCATCTCGGGGCGGCGCAGCCATTCCTCGAACGAGTGCCCGTGGTGGCGGAGTCGGTTCACAAGCTCGGTGGCTCGCGTGATCTCGGCCTCGTGCTGTTCGAGTCTCGCCCAGCGCGCGGCATCGACCAGTCCGATCCTGCGTCCGAGTGCGGTCAGCCGACGATCGGCGTTGTCCTGACGCAGGAGCAGCCGGTACTCAGACCGCGACGTGAACATGCGGTACGGTTCATCGACCCCCTTCGTCACGAGATCGTCGATCAGCACGCCGAGGTACGCCTGACTGCGATCGATGACAAACGGTTCCTTCGCCGCCAGCTTCAACGCCGCGTTGATTCCGGCCATCAGTCCCTGTCCGGCGGCCTCTTCGTAGCCCGTGGTCCCGTTGATCTGGCCCGCGAAGTAGAGACCCTCGACTCGCTTGGTCTCCAGCGTCTGCTTGAGCTGCGTGGGCGGCGCGAAGTCGTACTCGACGGCGTATCCGTACCGCATGATCTCGGCCCGTTCGAGTCCGCGGATCGAGCGGATCATCTGGTCCTGCACGTCACGCGGCAGACTGGTCGAGATGCCGTTGCAGTAGTACTCCCATGTGTTGCGGCCTTCCGGTTCGAGGAAGATGTGGTGCGAGGGCTTGTCGGCGAACCGCACGACTTTGTCTTCGATCGACGGGCAGTACCGAGGCCCCGTCGATTGGATCTGGCCGCTGTACATCGGAGCGCGATGCAGGTTGGCGCGGATCAGTTCGTGAACCGGCTCGTTGGTCTCGGTCAACCAGCATGGCATCTGCGATTGCGAGAGGTTGTCGGTCATGAACGAGAACGGTTTCGGAATCGCATCTCCCGGCTGTTCGCTGCACGCGGAGAAGTCGATCGTCCGACCATTCAATCGGCATGGCGTTCCCGTCTTGAACCGACGGAGTTCAAACCCCAACTGGCGGAGTGAGTCCGACATCGTGCCGGTCGTTCCGTCCCCCGCGCGGCCGCCGGGAGTCTTCGCCTCACCCGTGTGCATGATCGCTTGGAGAAACGTCCCCGTCGTGATGACGACCGCGCGGCAACGATAGACCGCGCCGCCGCGCACGCGAATGCCGGTGATGCGAGGCGGGTTGAGGGTTGAGGGTTGAGAGTTGATGGGCAGAGAAGAGGAGGACGCTTCCGCATCTTGCTGCCCCTCAACCCTCAACCCTCGACTCTCAACCAAGATTTCCTCGACCGCCTCCTGACGCAGTGTCAGCCCCGGCTGATCTTCGATCCGCCGCTTCATCTCGAACTGATACGCCTTCTTGTCGGCTTGAGCGCGCGGCGAGTGCATCGCCGGTCCTTTGCTCAGGTTGAGCATTCGGAATTGAATGCCGGTCGCGTCGATGACTCGCCCCATCTCGCCGCCGAGAGCATCGATCTCGCGCACGATTTGACCTTTGGCCACGCCACCAATCGCCGGGTTGCAACTCATCTGGCCGACGGTGTCGCAATTCATCGTCAGCAGCACGGTCTTCGCCCCGAGCCGCGCCGCAGCCAGCGCAGCCTCACATCCCGCGTGTCCCGCTCCAATCACCGCCACATCGAAATCGTAGAAGCTCGTGTTCATGGTCAGACGTTATCAAACGGCGCGAGATGCCAGAAGCGACGGTCGTAGAGCATTCGTAGCCCAGGCGGCTCGCCGGTGCGTTTCAACTTCGCGTTTTCACGTCGCGTCCACGATTCGCATGAGCAGGCGAGCCGCCTGTTCTACCTGCCTGTTGAAAAACGTAGGGTAAGCGTCTGGCTTGCCCGTGAATGCAGTTAAAAAAGGGGCAAGCCAGAGGCTTACCCTACGTTTTTCAACGGGCTGCTACGTCAGGAGACTTCAACTCTTGGCCGACCGCTTGAGGATCGACTACGATCCGTCCAAGTACAATCACGGACAACAAGTAGACCGCGTTCGATTTGCAGGAGGAGTGACGATGAGGGAACCCGCCCTGAGTACCGCTGCTGTCGCGCTGCCCGTTGCCGCACAGGCCACAAGCGATTTGAGTGATCGCACGGCCGAGGCGGCTCGGTGTATTTTGTTCTTCGATGGCGTCTGTGGCTTGTGCAGTCGGTCGGTCGATTTCGTACTGGCCCGTGACCGCCAGTCGATCTTTCAGTTCGCACCGCTGCAAGGAGAGACGGCTCGCCAACTCTTGCCGCCCGCCGATGTGGACGATCTGAATTCGATGGTCTTGCTGGTCGAGGGCCGTTCGTTTCGCAAGTCGTCTGCTGCGGTGCGAGTCCTCTGGCGATTGGGGTTTGGTTGGCGATTGCTCAGCGTATTCGCTTGGTTAGTGCCGCTACCGCTTAGAGACCTCGTCTACGATCTGATTGCTCGCAACCGCTACCGCATGTTCGGCAAACACGAGACGTGCCGCATGCCGACTCCTGCCGAGCGATCGCGCTTCCTGCCGTAGACGAGCGGTGCGAGGTGTTCCTCTCAGCCACACCAACCCAAAGTGTGAGCAAGGAAGTGAGCGAGTGCCGTTTCACTCAGGCATTCGTTTACACTTCGGGTTGGATTGATTGACCACGGCCTTTTTCTCGACACCCACGAAGCAACACCCATGACAGACGCCACTCCCGACAAGCCACCGCGCCGCGTGCGTTATGTCGGCACGAATCCGCGGCACTTCGACCAGAAGTACAAGGAGCGGCAACCCGAAAAATATGGCGATGACGTGGCGAAGGTCATCGCCAGCGGGAAGACCCCGGCGGGGACTCACCGGCCGATCATGGTGCCGGAGGTTTTGCAGTACCTGGCGATTCGACCGGGTGAGACCGTGATCGACTGCACGCTCGGATATGGCGGTCACGCGATGGCCTTGCTGGCGGCGGTTCAACCCGGCGGGAAGTTGCTCGCCATCGACACCGATCCGGTCGAGCTGCCGAAGACGGAAGCGCGACTGCGGGGACAGGGGTTTCCAAGTGAGTCGCTGATTGTCAAACGGATGAACTTCGCGGGGCTCGGCGGGTTCATCGAGTCCTCCGCGCCGGGCGGCGTCGATGCCCTGCTGGCCGATCTCGGGCTGTCGTCGATGCAACTCGACGACCCCGCCCGCGGCTTCACCTTCAAAGCGGATGGCCCGCTCGACATGCGGATGAATCCGGGGCACGGCCCGTCGGCAGCAGCTTTGTTGTCGAAGCTCGACGAACACGAACTGGCTCGGCTGTTGAAGGACAACGCGGACGAACCGCTCGCCAGCACCCTAGCCCGCGGCATCAAAGCGGCGCAAGAGCGAAGTCCGCTCGAGACGACGCGTGCGTTGGCGGCGGTCGTGAGGAAGGTGATGCTCGCGCAGTCTCGTCGTTCGAGCGACACGCCCGATGACGCGGTGCGGCGCGTGTTTCAAGCTCTGCGCATCGCCGTGAACGATGAACTCGGGGCGCTGGACACGTTTCTCGCACAACTGCCCGACTGCGTGAAACCGGGAGGCCGGGTGGTGATTCTGTCGTTCCATTCGGGGGAAGATCGCCGCGTGAAGAAAGCGTTCAAGGCGGGACTGAGCGACGGCGTGTACTCGTCCATCGCCCCCGATGTCATTCGCCCGACAGGTGAAGAACAGCGAGCCAACCCGCGCTCGTCATCGGCCAAGCTGAGGTGGGCGATTCGGGGGTGAGTGGAGTGTAAGACCGAACGCGGCCAAACCTGCGTCGTTTAACCGCGTGGGCAACGCCCCGCGCGTCGATTGACGAAACGAACTCGGACATCGCGCGACGCGCGGGGCGTTGCCCACGCGGTTAAACTCTTCGCGGCCCAAAGTGAGACGTTTCTGAGCGGGGTGGCGTAAGCCCCCCGGTTCTTGGGCGTAAGCCCGTTCGCGAAGAACCAAGGGGCTTACGCCACCCCGCTCAGATGTCTCATCAATGACCGCGCGGGGTATAAACGAAGCGCATGCCTCGCGCCACGTCTCACATGACACCCACCGCAGTTCGCACGGCGGCGATGTCTCGGCTGAGCTGTACTCGCAACTCAGCCACCGAGGCGAAGCGTTGGACATCGCGCACGCGGTCGAGGAAGTCGATCTCCAACGTCTGTCCATAGAGGTCGCCTGTGAAGTCGAGAACGTGGACTTCGATCTTGCGCGCGGCCTCACCGAATGTCGGATTGGGGCCGATGTGAACGGCCGCCGCGTGACGATGCGTCGAGAGATGAGCAATCGCCGCATAGACGCCGTTCGCGGGAGCGAGCGTCGGAACATCGAACAAGTTGGCGGTGGGGAAGCCCAGTGTGCGGCCCCGTTCCGCTCCGCGACCGACAGTCCCCCGCACACGGTACGGATGACCGAGCAGTCTCACCGCGTGACCGATGTCACCCGAATCGATGAGCGAACGAATGACGCTCGATGAGACCAACTGTTCGTCCACGGTCACGGGCGGCACGACATCAAACGACAGAGCGTGCGCCGCGCAGAGGCTTCGCAGGACGGTGATGTTGCCCGAGCGATTGCGTCCAAAAAAGAAGTTGGGGCCTTCGACGAGTCCCTTCGCGTGAAGTTCGCCGCGCACGACAGCGTCGAAGAACTCTTCGGCCGTCAGCGCGAGCAATTGCCGATCTGTCGGCAACACGATCAGCACATCGACGCCGTAGCGGCCGAGCAACTCGGCACGGTGTTCGATCGACGTGAGCGGAGGCGGAGTCGCTTCGGGACGCAGCAGCGCGATCGGATGCGGATCAAACGTGAGTGCGATCGCGGGAACACCGTCCGAACGGGCGCGACTGGTCAACGCGTTCAGCATCGACTGATGACCGCGATGCACACCGTCGAAGTTCCCGATCGAGACGTAGCCGCCGCGACAATCGCCCGCCAAGGGAAAACCTCGTATCAGTCGCATGGTTAGCAGCCTGTTGAAAAACGTAGAGTAAGCGGCTCGCCTGCTCGCATTTCGAGTTGGAAAACACCGGCGAGCCGCCTGTGCTACGTGTTTTTCAACGGGCTGTCAGCTCGACTTTTGCCAAGTCATTTGGAGTGCGGCAATTGATTGCCGCACTCCTTTCTGGATTGGTTCGGAGTTTTTGAATGGCACCGTGAACCGGTGGTCTTCCAAAAATCGGAACGAAGGCAGAGAACCGAAAGCGGTGATGAATCCCCGCACTCCCAATGTGGCAAAAGTCGAGCTAAGAGGCTGTGCATTTACTACTTCCGAGAGTTCGCTCGGGCTTCCATGTCCTCATCTTTCTGCCGCTCTCTTTCTGTCTCCACCGCTTCAGTCTTGCAGGAAGAAGGAGACAGAAAGAGAGCGGCAGAACGATGACAGAGCGAAGAGTCGGAACGGGATCGGGAAGTCTGCCGATCCTGCAAATCAGGGTGACATTCTGAAAACGGTGACACGCACCCGACGGCCATTCTCGGACGTAGTAAATGCACCGCCCCTAAGCCGGGCTTCAACGTCGAGTACCTTTCCAACGTCTCGCGTCCGGTAGCCGATGGCGTTGAGCGTCGAATAGAATCCCGCCGCTGAATTTCCCGCCCGGTTCTCTCTCCTGATTTCTTGCGAGTTCCCATGCTGCGACTCACTGCACGAGTGCTGTTTCCCGTCGTATTGGTACTCAGTTGTTCTTCCTTTCTCGGTCGCACATTTCTCGACGCGGCTGATCAGGCGGGAGCGGCTACGACGGTTGATCCCGATCATGCGGCGAAGCGGAAGTTGGGGCTGGAGGTCTTCAAAGCGGATGTGCGGGCGATCCTGAAGGACAAGTGCGTCAGTTGTCACGGCGGCGATGCGACCGAAGGGAAGCTGGACCTCACCACGCAAGAGGGGCTTCTCAAGGGGGGCGAGCGAGGGCCGGCGGCTGTGGTTGGACGCGGTGACAAAAGTTTGCTCGTGCGACTGATCGCTCATCAGCAAGAGCCGCGCATGCCGAAGGATGGCGAGAAGCTCAGCGCGAAAGAGATCGCCGCGATTACGAGGTGGGTTGATCTCGGTGCCCCGTTCGATGAGCCGCTGGTTCAGGCCCAGCCGGTCGATGTGTTGGCGTGGACTCAACGCAAATTGGCTCCCGAGAAGAAAGCCTTCTGGTCGTTCCAGCCGCTCCAGAAGACGTTGCCGCCCGTCGAGGAAAACTCCTGTGGCATTGCTGCGTCGTCTGTGGACCTCTTCATCCTCCAAAAGATCAACCACACAAAGTTACATGCCGACGACAAGAACAATTCGGCAACGCTGTTTCCCAACGGAGCGGTCGGGCGAGCCGAGTTGATTCGGCGCGTGAGCTTCGACCTGATCGGCCTCCCACCAACCGCCAATGATGTGAACGAGTTCGGTCGCGATGAGCGGCCCGACGCTTACGAGCGGCTGGTCGAACGGTTGCTCGCCAGTCCGCATTACGGTGAGCGATGGGGACGCCGCTGGTTGGACCTCGCGCGATTTGCCGAGAGCCACGGGTTTGAACATGACTACGACCGGCCATCGGCTTTCCACTATCGCGACTTCGTGGTGCAGGCCCTCAACGCCGGAATGCCTTACGACCAGTTCGTCCGCTGGCAGATTGCGGGGGACGAGTTCGCTCCCCACGACCGGCTGGCGATGATGGCGACGGGGTTCCTCGCGGCGGGCGTTCACTCGACGCAGATCACGAAGAACGAAGTCGAGAAGCACCGCTACGACGAGATGGACGACATGCTCGCGACGGTCGGCACGTCGATGCTCGGGCTGACGATTGGTTGTGCGCGCTGCCACGATCACAAGTTCGACCCGATCACGACGAAGGATTATTACGCACTCGCCGGGGTCTTCAAAAGCACCCGGACCATGGTAAACCTGAACACGGTCGCGCATATTTACGAGCGAAAGCTGGATTCGCCCGCAATTCAGGCCGAGATCAAGGCGCACGCGGAAAAAGTGAAGCCGCTGGACACCACGCTGCAAGCCGCGAAAACCACGGCCAATTCCGATGTCGCGGCCCTGTTGCGCCGGAACTCGGAGACATATATCGCCGACGCCCTGGAACTCGCCAAAGCGCCGGGCGTCCTCCTTCCGCTTGCCGAAACGCCGGTGCGGCCCGGCGACCCGGCGCGGATCAACATCCTCGCGGTTGCTTTCGCACGCGGCAACGCAGTACGCGACAAGGACAACTACGGCAAAGGGATCGACGGCGTCATTATCACGAACGGCGCGCCGGTGTCGGCGGAGTACGATGTCACGGTTCCGACCGCCGGTCCGTACCAGCTCGAGCTGAGATACGCGTCCGCTGAGGCGCGCCCGGTTCATGTTTCCCTGAACGACGCGGAAGTCGTCAAGGCGACTGCGGGGGCGAACACCGGGAGCTTCATGCCGGAAGGGCAGCGGTGGGAGGCCGTCGGCATTTACCCACTCGTCGCCGGTGTGAACACGCTGAAAATCGAGCGCAAGGACGGCGCGCTGCCGCACATTAAC